>JACAEP010000328.1 GCA_013388795.1 Chloroflexota bacterium
GATGATCCGACGTTTGATCCCGTGGACATGTGGCGCGGACCGACCTGGGTGAACGTCAACTGGCTGGTGGTGCAGGGTCTGAAACGCCAGGGATTCCTGCCGCAAGCCATCGCGCTGGCCCGCCAGACCATCGAGTTGGTCGGCCCGCGCTATGCCGGCAAGCAGCGGTTGCGCAGCCCGCGCATTTGGGAATGGTACCACCCGCATACCGGCGAGCCGCTCGGCAACAACCAGTACTCGTGGTCGGCGTTGGTCATTGATTTCATCCTCGACCCGGCACTGGGTCTGACCGGCTGAACCATAACGACGTTGTCGTCCTTCTCCCCACACGGAGCAGGGACCGCTTTTGGTCCCCGCTCCCTTCTGGAAGGGAGCGGGTCAGGGGGAGGATTGGTTTCGACGTTCTCGGAAAACCCAGCCGCGCGCGCCCTTCCGGGCGCGCCCGGTGGCGCGAGCGTCCCCGCGAGCGAAGTGTCACGCCCCGCCTCGCGGGGACGCTCGGCCCACCGGCTTTTCCAAGAACGTCGCGGGCCGAAATCCGCTCCCACAGGGAGGTTTGATGGGCGCACGTAGCCGGAACGATGCAGATCAAAACCGGTGTAAGAATCCAACGCACCAATCATAGATTCCCTCTCCCATCGGATGGGGAGAGGGTCCGGGTGAGGGGCTTTCCGACTGCATGGTTGCGGGTTAGTCGAGCACCAGCAGACCCCAGCGCGCGGGGAACAGCCGGGCTTCCTCGTGAAGATCGGCCGTCATCGTCTCGGTGCGATTGAACAGATAGACGCGGCTGACGGTGGTTTGCCCGCCGGCGTCGGAAAACAGCACGCCCACATCGCCGCGCAATCGCAAGCCGGGCCGCGGTCGGATGCCGAGCGTCGCCCACGGGATGCGCGCCACACATTCGTAGCCGGTCGGCTGCGGTTGAAACTGCACCCCGACTTCCGGCCGGGTGGTCACCGCATCAAACGTCGTCACACCAATCGGCGAGGCAAACCGCACTCGTTGCGCCGCGGGCGTACCGGGCACGACCGCCTGATACAGCACCGCGCGCGGCGCGGGCGCGACCGGCGCCAGCACCAGCCGGCCATCACCGGCCACCACCGCCAGGGGGTCGGGCCGGTCGGGGCCGAGTTGCAACTCCACCGCGTCGCCTTCTTTGAAGTGGGCGCGTTCGTCCTGACCCTTGTTGCGCCGCGGCGAGTCGTCCGGCACCTGCCAGCGCACGTGCAGATGGGTGTCGTCATAAGCGAGTTGGACGCGACCGACGGGCAGGTCATGGGTCGGTGTGGCATCCCACGACCTCCAGCGCGCAATCCGCAGCTCGGCCGGCGTGGCCAAACCGGCAACGACCGGCGCGGTGTCGGCGGCCGGCGGTTGCACGGCCACCTGTTGCCCCGGCAGGCGGCGGATCTCTTCCAGCCCGGTCACGCGACAGACCACGGCGGCATTTCGTCCGAACAAGATTCGCACCGCGCCGTCCTCCTGTTTGCCGAACCAGGTGGCAAACGGTTCGCCATATAGCGAGCAGTCGGTGAAGTCGGCGCCGGGGACGTACCGGCTCGGCCACGGGGGCGGGTTGGTGCGGACGTCGCGGAACAACGCGCCGAGATACAGACCGTCCTCGGTGAACAGGAAGACCTGCCCCATGTTGCCGGTCACGGCGACGACGGCGCCGAGAGAGGAACCGAGGTCGGCGGTGCCGCAGACGTAGAGTTCGCCGCAGGTTTGGCCGGGCAGGGGCACGGGCGCGTTTTGCGACGCATGCACGCCCATCACCGGCAGCGGATACGTGGCGACCACGTTGCCGGCCAGGTCGGCAAACAGATACTGGCCAATCTGAAACGGCTTGGCGTTGCGCGTCCCGAACAAATGCCGGCCGACTTCGAGGTACAACCCGCTCGTCACCAGCGGCGTGGCGTGCGCCACGTCGTAAACCGGCATGCCGGACGGCGTGAACCGCACCGGCGCGATGCGGTGCGAGCCGGTGTAAAAAACCAGATTGGTCTGCAGCAGGTATTGCCAGCCGTACAAATCCCGCACCGGCTCGTTGCGCCCGGCAACCAGCGTCTGCACTTCGTTGGTTTGCGGCCGGCCGTCTTCGTTGAAATCCGACCACAAAAACGTGCCGGTTTTGCCGAAAGCTTGTTTGACCTGCACCTGGCCGGCATGGAACACCGCCGCCACCGGCCGATAGTCGCCGCCGCGGTCGAGGTACAACACCGGAAAGCCCGCCAGCGAGCTGATGAAATACTCGTGCGTCTGGCCGGCGGCGGCGCTGCGGAACAATTCGCCCTGACCAAAGTGATTCGGCGGATGCACGTCGAGCACCCATCGCGGATCGGCGTTGCCCGAGGTGAGGTAACGGAGCGGCCGGTCGGACTGCAAGCGGGACGGCTCGACTTCGAACATCACACCGCCCTAGAACGCGCGCCGCGGGTCCTGTTTGTGCAACGAACAGCTCGCCGCCCCGTAGGCCGTGCCGCCGATGAATTGCCGCACCACCTGACCCGCCGCATCCCACACCACCACCCGTCGCGGATGAAGATTGCCCTCGGCCACCCACAACTGGCCCCACTCGTCCACCGCCATCCCGGTCACGTCGTGAATCGCGTCCGGCAGATAGGTCAGTTCGCCGGTGGGGACCGACCAGAGATAGCCGGGAATTTTCAACCGTTGTCCGCCTTTGCGACCGATGGTGCGTACCGGTTCGAGTTGAGTCGAGAAGACCTTGATCTGCCAGTCGGCGCCGCGATCCATCACGTACAACTGACCGGCGGCGTCGAAGGTGAGAACGCCCGGCCGTTCCAGACCCGGCAAGGTCACCGGGGTAATTTCACCCGACGGCGTGATGGCCATCACGCCGGTCGTGGTGGCGACATACCACCGGCCATCGGGCGCATGAGCGACACTCTCCGCGCGCGCGGGCAACGCGATGCTCGCCGGCCAGCCGTCGCGGGCCGGCGCCTGGCCGGTGCGTTTGTCGAGAAATACGATTTGGTTGGTGCCGACCAGCACCGCGCAGAGATCCGCGCCGACCGCGAGCGATTCGATGCGTCCGCCGAGATCCAGCGCCGGCAACGTCCCCGCCGGTCGGTCCCAGCCGCGCGGCTGACCGGTATCGGATTCCAAGCGGACCAGCTCGTTCTTGATTCCCAGCCAGAGCTGACCATCGGCCAGCGCGACGGCTTTGGCGCCGTCGAACCCGGCCACTCGTTTGTAGCCCCAGACCTTGCGGTAATGTTTATCGAGCGCAATCGTCGCGTGCGGTCCCTCGACGACCGGCCAGCTCAGCACCACCCGCCAGAGGTTGGCGCTGCCGGCGGGAGCGCAGGCGATCCCGCTCGGACCCGAATGATCGCCGCCCCAACCGCTCGTCGCCTCGCCATCCCACGGCGGATCACCGGGATTGTACCACGCGTAATCCAGCCGTACCCGCGGCGCCGGCCCGGCCAGGCCGGTGACCTGGTAGATGCCCGGCGCGACCGGTTCGCCGGCGTCGTTGCACCCGTTCCAGGCGACGCGCACCCGCGCGCCGCCGCCGAACTCAGCCACGCGCGCCATCGCCCGAAGATTGCGGACGCGCCGGCCAGCGGCGTCGTTGATGACCACGGTGAATTGCTCCGCGCCCGCCGGCAGCGACAGTTCGAGGATCGCGTGCGGACGGGCGGCATCGGTCAGACGATCCCACACCAGCCGGGGCGCTCCCGGCTTCAGCTCCCAGCGGGGCAACTCCTGCGCGTCGGGCGCCACCCCGGTCGGCAACGGGC
>JACAEP010000205.1 GCA_013388795.1 Chloroflexota bacterium
GTCTTGTTTTTTTCATCGCCCGTGATTATAAAGCCATAATGTTTGCTGAATGCTCTGTTGCAAACACTCTCAAAATCTGTCACTGCGAGCAAAGCGAAGCAGTCTTCCTATTCCTACCAGCGAGAGGATTGCTGCGCCGCCTGTGGCGGCTCGCAATGACATCCTTTCAACAGAGCATTTGCTAAATCAAAAAAGCCTCCTGCAGGTTTCATCCATGGGAGGCTTTCTCATTCCTTGTTACTTCTTTTTTTTTGCCGTCTTCTTCACTGCCTTCTTGACAACTTTCTTGGCGGCAACTTTCTTCACAGATGCTTTCTTGGCAACTGCTTTTTTCGCCGCTGCTTTCTTTTTCGGAGCGGCAGCCGCCTTGGCAGGAGCGGCCTGTACTAACGTGCGGATCTGTTCGTGCATGTAGAGCGGCAGATAGTAGTGTCCGCCTGCGTTCTTGCCAGAGGAGCCGGAGCCTTTCCAGCCGCCAAAGGGCTGGAAGCCAGGCCATGCTCCGGTGGTTGCGCCTTGCGGACGGTTGGCATAGGTGACACCTGCTTCGATCTTGTCGAAGAACCACTCCGTTTCAGCCGGGTTGCCATAGAAGCCAGCCGTCAAACCGTAGTTGACATCGTTGGCAATGGCCATGGCCTGGTCGAGGTTCTGCACCTTGCCAATGGTGGTGATGGGCAGGAACATTTCATGCTTCCATAAGCGGTGTTCAAAGGGCAGGTCGGTCACAAATGTGGATTCGCAGAAGAAGCCTTTGCCGTAGTCGCCTTCAGTGCGGACATGACCGCCCGTGAGGAATTTTCCACCGCCCTGGCTGATTTCTTCGGTGAAATCTTTAAAGTCCTGATACGAGCTCTTATTGATGACCGGTCCGTTATAGGTTGCGCGGTCAGTCGGGTCGCCGAGGACCAGTTTTTCCGTCAGGTCTTTAAGGCGGGCAACCAACTCGTCGTACACGGGTTCTTCCACCAATACGCGTGAGGCCGCGGAGCATTTCTGCCCTTGCAACCCGAATGCCGAGCGGACGATGCCAATCGAAGCAAACTCCAAATCTGCATTGCGAGAAACAATGGCGGGATTCTTGCCGCCCAATTCGAGGATCATCGGACGCACATAGTTGCGTTTGGCAAAATCTTGATACATTTTCATGCCGACATCGAACGAACCGGTAAAGGTGACGCCATCCACTTCGGGGCTGTCCACCAAGGCCTGCCCCAGGGTGGAGCCGGGACCAGTGACAAAGTTCACCACGCCATCGGGAATACCCGCATCACGGAAACAATCCACCAGCAGGCGCACGATCCAGGCGGTGTCGGTGGCAGGTTTGATGACAAGCGTATTGCCGGCTGCCAAGGCCGCGCCTGAAGGTCCCCCCGTCAGCGCATGCGGGAAGTTGAAGGGCGAAACCACAAGCCACACGCCGTACGGGCGCAGCACAGATACATTGCGGGCCTCGAAACCGACCAGCGGGTCGCGCCCCATTTCCACAATGTATCCGTTATTTTTCTCCATTTGATAACAGGAGTAATAAATAAGATCGGCTGTTTCTTGCACGTCGCCCAAAGACTCCATGCGGTTTTTGCCGACCTCCATTGCCATTGCCGCGCCTAACTCGAAAATACGCTCTTCAATCAACGAAGCCGCTTTGCGCAGTAATTTCACGCGTTCCTGCCACGGGGTATGACTCCACATTGGGAAGGCTTTGCGCGCCGCCTCCATGGCCATCTGCGCGTGGCTGGCGTTGCCTTTCTGCATTTTGGCAAGCACCCAATCGGTGTTGATGGGCGAGCGGTCTTCGAACTTTTCATCCGCCATTACTTCCCTGCCGTTGATGAACATGCCATATTCCTTCCCCATGGTGGCTTTGAGGGTCGCCACGGCTTTATCGAAGCCGATGTGCAGTTCTTCGGGCGGGTTGAACATGGTTGCGTACGTAAGTTTGAAATTTGCCATACGAATTCTCCTTTTGAATTTGTGAGACAAAATGCAAACCAAGTATAGCAGGGGAACGAACCTCCGTCAAAGTAAAGCAGCGGTATTTTGATGTGACGTATCTCATGAGAATTTTCTGTGAGTTTTGTAAGACTGCCCCGAGAATGGGTATCATTAAGCCAATACACAAAGGAGATATTTGATGAAACCCCGTCTTATGAAACATCCAAGACATCGCCTCGTTTACTGGACTTTAGGGCTGATGATTGCGCTTCTGGCAATATCCTGCGCTCCATCGGTTCCCGCCGAATCTGCGCCTGCGGAACCAACTGCCAGCGTAGAATCCGCTCCGGCAACCGAAGCCGCCACCCCTGCGGTCGAGCCGACCGTTGTCCTTGTCGCGCCGACGGAATTGCCTCCCTTCACCCCGCGCGGAGACGCGCTCGAGGCGACCGACCCGGCAACGGTCAACCTTGCCTCCGGGCAATTGCAATTGGTCGAGTTCTTCCGCTTTACCTGAGGTACCTGCCGCGCCATGGCGCCCATGGTTCATGGGCTTGAAGCAGAGTATTATGGCAGGATCAAATTTAGTTATCTTGACGCCGATGACCCCAACAC
>JACAEP010000170.1 GCA_013388795.1 Chloroflexota bacterium
CTCGCGGTCTTTTCGGACCTTGCGCCTGCCGCAGACGCCGTTGAACAACTCCGCATTTTGGGTGTTCACGATGACTGCATGAACGTCATCTCTGGCGTGCCGGTCACTGAAGCGATGCTAGGGCGCCCGCGCCAATGGACGAACGTTCCGCGCATTGCCATGGGCGGCGCAATTCTGGGGTTGGGCGCAGGAATTTTCCTTGCATTCATTTCCCCGTATGCCTATCCATACCCGATCCAGGTCAGTTCGCAGGCGTTTGTTCCCGGCCCCCCCACCGTGGTCGTGTTATTTGAATTGACCATGCTTGGCATGTTGCTCTCCACCTTCCTCGGCGTTTTTCTCGATAGCTTCTTCCCGAACTATCGCCCGATGAAGTATGTGCCGGAGATCAGCGACGGCAAAATCGCCATTTTTGTCGAATGCAAGCATGTGGAAGAAAAGAAAGTTACGGATCTGCTGAAGAAACTCGGCGCTGAATCCGTGAAGCCTGCGGAGGCGCAACACCTATGAGACTTTTCAAACAACTCCTTGTTGTATTTGCCGCGCTTGGCGTGCTGGCAGCAGCGTTGATGACCTTTTCCTACGATGTCATCAAGATTGACTGGATCGTTTTCATGGAGATCCAAGACTCATTCGACGACCAGGAAAAGCCCCTGGCGGTTCCTGCCCAGTCGATTCCTGTGGATGGCGCGGCGTACCTGCCCGGTATGGGCGAACCTGTCAACCCGGTGCCTGCGGACGAGGCATCCATTGCACGCGGCGCGCAGCTGTATCAAATTCACTGCGCCATGTGTCATGGCGATAATGGGCAGGGCAATGGGACTGTGGCGGCCTTCCTCGTTAAGAAAAAGCCAGCCAACCTTACCAGTGAAGCGGTGCAAGCCAAATCAGACGGCAGTTGGTTCCTGACCATTTCCTATGGTATCTGGAATCCGAGCAATACGCTCTTCCCGGAAGTTCAGTTCTCCGGTCAAATGCCTCCTCTGGCTGAAAACCTGACCATTCGCGAACGTTGGGATATTGTCAATTATCTTCGCACGCTCAAAGCGGCTGAATAAGGGAGGGTTTCTAATGACTGATGATGTTAAGAGATATATTTACGGCGCGTTGATTGTCTTTCTGGTTGGCGTGCTTGCCTGGGTGGGCTTTGTGTTTGTGAATGCCTGTGGGTTTTCCTTTTCATGCGCCCGTGGGAATGCCCTGCCCGAAACAACCCCTATCCCAACCCTGATTCCTGCCACTCTGCCAGCCATGCCAATGGACTCTGCTCCGGCAAAGGCGAATGCTTCTGATGAATGCTATGCCGCAGGCGCCGATCTGGTCGGTGCGTGGGTGGAGGCGGGCGCTCCCGAATCTGACCCCTTTGAATTCACTGATACAAATGGTGTAACCTGCGAAGCCACGTTTGAAGAGGTTTTGCCGTTGTTTACTCAGTCCAATTTGTGGTATTCCGGTTCCCTCTCTTGCAGTTCGTGCCACTCGGTCACTCTGGCGGTTTCGCCCGCCCAGTTGGACATGAGCAGCTACGAAGGCATCCTCGCCGGTTCACGCCGTGAAGACGACGCGCCCAAAGGCACGGATATTCTTGGTGGGGGCAATTGGAAGTTGTCGCTGTTGTATCAGTTCCTGGCAGAGACCCAGCCTGAGGTCCCGGGGCATGATGCGGCTCTTTCTTCCGACCTGATGGTATATGCGGGAACGCCTGTTCCTGAAGAGACAACCCCGTAAGTTCCATTGTATATTGCAAGAAAAAGACCTGGTTGAGAGATCAGGTCTTTTTTGTTCGATAGTTCCAAAGCCATAGGATCAAGTACCCCAAATATGCCCCCGTCATATTCGCAAGGATATCGAGCCAGGTGTCAAACCCGCTGCTGTCGAATTGATATCCGGCTACATATTTGGAGACGAATTCATAAAGTTCGGAAAAGACGCTGAAGAACGAAGAGAAAAATGTGAGGAGGAACAGGTTGGCAAAGAGATATGCAGGAGAGCTGCCCGTTAGGTTTCTAAGGCTGATAAGCCCATCTCCTTGTTGAACATTAAGATTCAAAATAAAGTATTCGTAAACCAGGGCAATTGCGATCCCGCCGCCGAGGAAGTGCAAGATCTTGTCATTGAATATCCAACAGGGAATCAATCGAAAGGAGAAGATGACCCATGCGGCTGCGATCAGGTGCGAATAGGTCTGCCGATGTTGAGACCAAGCCAGAGGCGGCAGTATACGGTTTAAGAATGGGATTTTGTGGAAGAAAAGCAAGGTTAGTGGGGGAAGGGTTAAAGCATAGACCATGAACAACACCCAGGCAAGGTTGTAGATCGGTTCGTACCATGAGATGTTCTCAATAAGATATTCAAGGGGATTTGGCATGATCTTGATAAAAAGAAGCCCCTCCGTTGAGGGGCAAAGCAAGTGGCGGAGAGGGCGGGATTCGAACCCGCGAACCTTTGTGGGTTACACGCTTTCCAAGCGTGCGCGCTAAGCCAGACTACGCGACCTCTCCAATCAAGCGACGGGATTATACCAGAATTTAAAGGCATGTCGTTGCGAGGGCGATCGTCCCCGAAGCAATCTCCCAACGAAGAGGTAGACGCTTTTAGCAAAGTCGCTTCCACTGAATAAGAGATTGCTTTGCTTCCTACGGTCGCTCGCAACGACATGTTTCATTAGTTGTTCAAGGCGCCCTGGTTGATCCAATCAGCGAGCAACTGCACCTGTGCAGGAGTCAGCTTGGGACCACGTTTGGGCATCTCCTGGGTTGCAACCATTTCATGCAGCACACTGTTCTCCGCATCGCCGGGAGTGATCACAGCTCCACCCTCCGAGCCGGTCATGACGTCTGCATGGGTCCTCAATGACAACTCTGCCTCGGTCCTGTTCCCGCCATGACAGTTCAGACAGCGGCTTTCAAAGAGTGGCAGGATGTCCGTTGCGAAGCTAACGGTAGCGCCCGCGGGAACAGCTTCCGTTGCTGGAGCACTTTCAGTTGCGGGCTCGGCTGCCGGGGCCGACGTGTCGGTAGCGGCCGGTGCGTTGGTCGGCGCCACGGTGGCGGGAACAACTTCTTCGGTAGGCGGATTCGGCGGCGCTTCCGTTGGCTGAGCCGCACAAGCGGATAACAATCCAACGATCAATAACAGAATGGCGAACCTGACTTTCATCGAATTCATATTTGTGTTCTCCTAAAAACCGTATAAGATGACGCCCCCCAGAAATGCCAGTACCAACGCGATCGCAAAGCTTGCGCCGTACGATGCAACGTATAAAAATCCATTGGCTTTCTGAAACATTTCGGGATTGCGATAACGGACAATACTAATGCCTGCAGTGAGGACAAGGAGAGTGGTAGCCAGAATCAATTTGGTTCCCGAATTTGGTGCATCGCCCTCATAATTCCTGGCGTTATCCATGACGCCGGTGATGCCCGCAGCGATAGTTCCCAGCGATGCCAGCGCGATGTTGGCAAA
>JACAEP010000336.1 GCA_013388795.1 Chloroflexota bacterium
AGATCGCCAGACGACGAGCCTATGGCGCACGCACCCTGCATTTCATCTCCGGCAATGTTCCGGTGGTGGCTGCCCTGAGCATCGCCCGCGCCGCGCTGATCAAATCGGACAATATCATCAAGGTCACGCCCAACGATCCGCTCACCGCCGCTGCCATCGTCGGCGCGATGATGGATGTCGATCCGAACCATCCGGTCACCAAACATTTCTCGGTCGTGTATTGGTCAAAGGAACTGCACGACTTCGAGCACGAGTTGATCCAGCCGCGTTATCTGGAGAAGATCATCTCTTGGGGTGGCGCGCTAGGCGGGATCAACTCGACCCTTAATCACGGCAATCTGCAAGCATCCGGCATTGATGTGATTGCCCTGGGTCCGAAGTTCAGCATTTCCATTTTGGGGCGTGAAGCCTTTCAATCCAGCGCGGAGATCGAACAGGTCGCCAAACGTACCGCCAAAGATGCAGGTTCCTTCAACATGGAGTCCTGCGGTTCATCGCGCTTCCATTTTGTGCAGGCGTCTTCAGATCAGGCAATGGAATATGCCCGGCGCTTGTACGATCACATGCAGCAGCAGGACCCATCCTTGAGCGCCATGCCGAAGAGTTTCCCGGCAGACTTGCGCGATGAGATCAATGCCGCGCGCGCCCAGGATGATTTCTATTATGTGGTCGGCGGGGACAAGAACGAAGGCGCTGTGGTGGTGAGTCTGACCGGCGACCTACCCGACTTCTTCCCCATCCACAAAGTTGTAGCGGTCGTCCCCTTCGAGGATCCCTTTCAACTCGTGGACCGCATCCATCCTTCCACACAGACGGTTGGCATCTACCCCGAAACTCTCAAGAAGCCATTACGTGACCTCCTGGTGGCGCGCGGTGTGTGCCGTTTCATTTCCATCGGGCATACCGTGGAGTATTCCATCGGCGGTCCATTCAATTCAACTGAGATCATGCGACGCGCCTGCCGCTGGATCCTGGATGAGTCCTATTCCACCAAATGGGAACTGCCCGGCTTCTATCTGCGCAAAGCCTGGCAGATATTCAAACACCATATTTTTTAGGAGATTCATTTCATGACCAACTCTATTCTTTCGGGCACACCCGAATCCTGGACACGCCTGCCGGTCCAGACCTTGTTCTCGCTTTCAAAAAGTGAATTGGACTCTTTGCAATTGCATTGGGCGCAAACCCGCTTTCAACAATTGCAGGAGCACATTCCCGCCCTGGATGCTCTGGCAGAAAAGCAGGGCGTGAAGATCATCGCCGACTTCGAGACTCTTGCAACCATCCTCTTCACCCATCAGGTTTACAAGAACTATCCCTTTGCCTTCATCGAGCGCAAGCTCTTCACTGAACTAACGCGCTGGCTGAACAAGTTGACGGCGCATGATCTTTCCACGCTCGACATGCGCGGCGTGAATACCATTGATGAATGGCTGACGCGTTTGGATGAAGCCGGCATGTTCGTCTTTCATTCCACCGGCACGAGTGGCAAGTTGAGTTTCTTCCCGCGCAGCCAGACGGAAAAGGAAGCCTGGGTGGAGGGAACCTACACTTTCCTGGAAGCCTTCATGCCGGGCATTCGCAATTTGCATCTCCCGGTCTTCTGGCCCGCCTATCGTAGCGGACGGCAGGCGTCCATGCGCCTGATCACGCACTTCGGTCCAGCGCTCGCAGGGAATGAGGCGGAGTATCACAGCTTGTTCAATGCGCCCATGTCGGCGGATTTCATGTCGCTCGCCATACGCATGAAGCATGCCCAGGAACACGGCGATCTGACGGCGATGGATACGATCAAAGCCATCTTCAAAACCAAAGGTGAGATCGTTACACTGAAAGCACGCAGGGCAGGTCTCACCAAAGCATTCTTCGACAAGATGGTGCGCGAGTATCGTGGTCGGCGGGTCTTCCTGATGGCATCTGCCACGGATCTGTTGGATGTGGCGGTGGAGGGCCTGGCTGCCGGACAGGAGCGAGTCTTTGCGTCTGATTCGGTCCTTCTAACGGGCGGTGGCTTCAAGGGACGCCAGACCATTTCGGATTGGAAGGACATCCTCAAAAAATTCTACGGCGTGGATCAGGTCTTCATGTCCTATGGCATGACCGAACTCAACACCTATCACATCGCCTGTCCCAAGGGTGTCTATCATGTCTTTCCGTGGAACATCCCGATGGTTCTTGGAAATGACGGCACGCCTTTACCCCGTACCGGAGTACAGACCGGTCGTGCAGGTTATTTCGATCTGCTCGCCCAAACCTATTGGGGTGGCATCCTGACCGGCGACCGCATCACGGTTCACTATGACGAGGAATGCGGCTGCGGCTGGCAGGGTCCGTGGATCGAAGACAATGTCCAACGCTTCACAGAACTGATGGGCGGTGAGGACATCATCTCCTGCGCTGGCGTACAGTCGGCATACAGTGATTTCATGGAATACATCGCCGCTGATGTGCCGGATGAGGAATAAGCGGATGGATGTGGCTGCTCTGACCATATTGGTCTTTGGCATGGTGATCGTGGGGTCCGGTCTGACCGGGCTCCTCGCGCCGCAACTTCTTCTGACTGTGTTGGGTATCACGGACAGCGGTTCTGCCACTCAACTATTTCTGATGGCAACCTCCCAGGCATCGCTGGCGATGGGACTGTATTACATTCTGGCTTCCGTCAACGAAACACGCATCTTTTTTCAATGGAGCGTGCCCTTGCGGATCATCAACTTCCTGGTGTTTGCCGTCATGATCCCACTGGGCATTGCACCAACACAATGGCTGCTGGTGGCAGGGCTCGAACTGGCAGGCGCATTGGCAACAGCGATTGCATTGGCTTCCAAAAGCGACATCACATACAACCCGTTCCATGTATTACGGATTGCCAGCCTGACTCTGGCTTTGATTGGAGGCATCCTCGCGTTCAAGCCATTTGGTATCTATGGCAGCGCCTCCACCTTCCTATTGATCTCCAGCGCCGGCATGATCTACACCTATCGCCGTTTCGCGCCTGCCATCCCGGATCCATCCCAATAAAACAATCCTGCCTCCCCTTAGCGACACGGACGGAACACCCGTCCGCGTCTTTTTGTATCATGCCACCCATGCCTGAACCTCATGAATTATTCGCCGCCTCGATTGCCTCCGAAGCTGTGGAAGTGTTGGAAGATCATCTGCTCTTTCCGGGCGGCTATCTATTGCCGCTCTCTGCGCGCGGAACGGGTGTACCGGGAATGACAGATCGTCCCTGGTCGCGGCTTTCTGCCGATGTCTTCTATCCCAACCTGCCGGTGATGTATTCCTTATCCATGCATCGTGAACCGCCGGATGTTCTGCGTGGATCATTACGCGCGCGCCGCACGCTTTTCGAGGGTTTCATGATGGCATTGGCAGAGAAGACCGGTCGCCGTCCTTCGATGGCGGAACGCTCCGCCGACCATGCGATGGATGCCGCTGAGTCGGAACTGACCTTCGGCAAGCCTGCCTTCAAGATCGCCTTGATGTCGGCACTGTTTGTCGAGCGTAATCGCTTTGAAGAAGCGGAAGCCGCACGCAGAGTCATTGAATCGAATTTGCGGGCACGTGGGCTCACAGCCCAACGACTCTTCTACATTGCCGAACGTGCCCTGCATCATTTCCAACCCGGAGGAAAGTTGTTTCCCGGATTGGATGAGCCGACCTTGTTTCTGGAAGAAACCCTGCCCTTGATGCCTGCTCCTTCCCGGCAGGTTATGCCGGTCGAGGATTCTGTTTGGATCGGCACGCATGCCAGGGATGGTCGTGACATCCACTTCTCCTTCACCAAGGGACTTGATCCGGCTGTCCCTCCGCCACCCCATGCAACTACATTGATCCTCGGTGAACCCGGTGCAGGCAAGACCAGTCTCTTGCGCTGGATCATGTTGCAACGCTTATTACAAGGCAGAACGGTTATCTCGATAGATCCCGAAGGCGAGAACAACAAACTCTGTGAGGCGGTGGGCGGAAGAGTCGTGCCGGCTGGCATTCCCGAAGACAAGGACACCTGCCTCATTCATCCCTTGCAGGGCGAAAATCCGGCAGAGTTGTTGCTGGCTGTCCGTTTCCTGATCGCATCTCTTGCTGGTGAGTCCGTACTTTCTCCCGGCGTACAGGCTGCTCTACATGAAGCGGTGAAGAGACGTTGGGATCGTAGACCCGGCGCGATGTCCATTGCAGAATTCGTGGAAACCCTGGGAACGATCAATGTCCCGGAAGCCGCCATGCCCTTGGCATTACTTAGACCTTTTATGCGCGGCGGTTTATTTGAAGGTTTCTTCGACAGACCCAAAGCGCTGCTATCTCCGCACTTCCCTGCCGGTCAGTGGTGGAACTTCGATCTCTCTTCCCTGCGTGAAGAGAACCGCGCCATTGTGCATTCGGTGCTGGCCTGGTTTTTGTATCATGCCGTCACGGTGGGCAAACAACCGATGGACATCTTCATCGATGAAGGCTGGCGCTTGTTGCGCAGTGGTCCGTTCACAGACTTGTTGGATGAGCTTGGGAGACGCGCACGCAAACGTGGAGTCGGCGTGACTCTCATCACGCACCTGCCTGCCGACCTGATGAAAAATCCCACCTCCTTGAGTCTGGCATCCACAGCTTTTATCGGTCGGCTTGGACCGGATGAAGCCTTTGCCTTCTATCGTTCGCTGGGCGTGCCTGAAAGCGAAGCACGTAAAAATGCAGAGACTACTTCACGTCTGCCGCCAAGAGTCTTTCTCGCAGCACCCTCTGCCGGACGCGGTGCTTTGTTTCCGGTCCTGGTTTCCATCCCGCCGACATGGATCCAGTTCTGGAAGCAACTCGGGGCGATGGGGGTACAGCGATGATATGCATTCAATGTGGCTATGAACATGCCACAGCACCAGATCAATGTCCACTCTGTAAAGGTGAATGGCAAGGCTGGGAGTTACTCTTTGCGCCACATGCCTTGGATGACTTGCGCGCCCAGGTCATGGGCTGGATCGCGCAGCTGCCGTTTCCCACGATCATGGAATGGATCGCCTCTCCCAAAGGATTGCGTGTCAGGTTGTATCTGCCTCCGCATGTGGCAGAAGGAGTTGTGAATTCCTGGTCTGCCATGACCGGACAACATTCCAGATGGCGCAGTTTGGGAATGGTAAAGGTTCAAACAGATGGATTTGCCTTGCACACTTCGAACCGTTTGCCCTCCCTGATCGCCTCTGCCAAAGATAGCGATCCTTTGCTTGCCATCGGCAGCCGGCTGATCAGCGCAGCTCGCGAGGGAAAGGAAGCAAGCCTGAGGTTATGGCTCCTCGGCAATGAAGATCAACTGCAGGAGAAGTTGCGCAGCCTGTCTTCTTACTCGTATGGCACGGAAGGCGGTGTCGGTAATGACACACCCAATTCCTGGGGTTTGCAATTGGACTTTCTGCGGGCAGGCTTGTTCCTCGGGATGATCATGGCAGGTATCAGTGGCGGGATCCTATTCGCAGGTTGGTTCAATCCCTTTGCCGTGTCCATGTTCGTGATCGCCGGCATCACGATCTGTGTTGCTTCTGCACTTGGTATTCGGGACTGGCTTGCCTGGCGCTCCATCCCCAAAGAAGTCGTGGAACTACGCACTCAACAGCCTTTGTTGAAAGTTGCCTTTTCTATTTCCGAGCCGATCAATCTTCCCTTATTGGCAGGAGAACAATCCTGGCAACAACTCGAATCATCCTGGACCGCCATCCAGAAACACACCTTCCCGCTCCCAGTTGGTGAACTAGCAGGGCTGATCGCGCCACTGCAATTTGGCGAAGGATCGGGTCTATTGGATCGTGCCGTCTGGCAGGAAGTACCGGCGCCACCGCCATCTCAACCGTTGCTTGAGGCAGGCTTCAAGATCGGGCAGAGTGTCGCCGCTGGCGAACAGGTCGGTGTCGATCCAGATGGACATGGTCTTGCGACCGGTGGCAGTCGTTCGGGCAAGTCCTCCTTTGTGTATTCGATGCTGGAACAACTGATCGCCCGTGGCGATGATGCGCCAGGCATTTTTCTGGTCGATCCGCATGTGTCGTTGGCGGATGCCTTTCTCGATGCAATTGCCCAATTGCCGAAGGAACAAAAGCAAAAGGCGATCAAGAGATTGCGTGTCATCACTCCGGATCAACCGCAGGTCATTCCACTGAACCTGCTGGCTGTCCCCGACTTCACCTGGGCAGGTAACGCCATCGTACAGGTCGGTCGGCGCATCTGGGATGACTACTGGGGTCCACGTATGCAGGCAGCGCTGCTTGGATTGTTTCGTCTCGCACATGTCTGGAATCAGCACCATCCGCAAGCCGGGCTGGGACTCTTGCATATCGTTTTCATGGCCTTCAACAAGAGATGGCGGCATACGGCAATGGCGCTGCTACCTCCCGGTGAACGCATGGGCGCCCTGGCGCTCGATGCCTTATTGGGTCAAATCGGGGAGGAGGATAAAAAGAGTCAGAGTTGGATCACGGAGGTGATCAGCCCGGTACTCTCGAAGGTCATGGCACTGGAACTCTCGCCCTGGTTGTTCTCCGCCATGCATCAGGAACGCTTTGTGGATTTGAATAAGTGGATCGACGAACGCGCCTGGATCGTATTGCGTCTGCCTTCCGGTGAAATGGGACGTGAAGGGGCAAGGTTAACTGCCTCCGTTCTCTACAACGTCTTCGAGGCTGCTTACCGCAAGGCGACCTTGGAGAAGCCAGTGCCGTTTTATTTCATCGTCGATGAAGCGCAGGAGATCGG
>JACAEP010000089.1 GCA_013388795.1 Chloroflexota bacterium
TAGACCGCATCTTCCATCTCTACGCGGAATTCGAGGACGACGGGACCCGGTGTATTCCGCGCCCACTCAATCGCCTCATTTACTTCCTCGCGCTTGGTGACACGCTTCGCGGGGACTCCGTGCGCCTCTGCCAGTTTCACAAAATCGGGCGCAAGCATATTCACCGCCGAGTAACGCTTCTCAAAAAAGAACTCCTGCCACTGACGCACCATGCCGAGAAAGCTGTTATTCATAATGGCGACTTTGACGTTGGCGCCTTCCTGCACGGCAGTGGTCAATTCGGCGGCCGTCATTTGAAAACCGCCGTCCCCCGCAATGGCCCAAATTTCCTGATCTTTCGCCGCGAACCATGCGCCGATGGCAGAGGGTAGGCCAAATCCCATCGTGCCCGCGCCGCCAGAGGTGATCCAACGATTCGGTTTTTCCAACTGATAATATTGCGCCGCCCACATCTGATGCTGACCGACATCCGTCGTCACAATCGCGCCGCCGCCGGTTGCCTTCCAAATATCGCCGATGAGATGCGCCACATACAACTTGCCATCGTCCTCCCAGTTCATGATGCTGCGGGCGTCCGCTTCGGCTTTCCACTGATTGATCTCCTGTTTCCAATCTTCGTGGTCGTATTCGTCGAGCAATGGAATGATGTCTCGCAGAACTGTTTTCAAGTCGCCGACCAATGGCACATCAGCAAACACATTCTTGTGAACTTCAGCCGGGTCAATTTCTACGTGGATTTTCTTCGCCTTGGGCGCATAGGTCTTTAGCGTACCGGTCACACGGTCATCAAAGCGCATACCAAAAGCGAGGATCAAGTCTGAGTTTTGGATGGCGAGGTTGGTATGCACTTCACCATGCATACCCATCATGCCGAGACTTAATTCATGAGAAGCCGGGAAGGCACCCAAGCCAAGAAGTGTGGATGCAACTGGCGTCTGAGTCCGAACCGCGAACTGCATCAATTCCTCTTCTGCATTAGACATGATGACACCATGTCCACACAAGATGATGGGACGCTTCGCCTTTTCGATCAGCTTCACCGCTTCATCCAAAAGCGGACGCGGCGAATGCATCACCGGCTTGTAGCCCGGCAACTCCGGCTCATCCGGGTATGCAAACTCGCACGACTCAACTTGCGCGTTTTTACAAATATCAATTAACACAGGTCCGGGGCGCCCACTCTTGGCAATATAAAAAGCCTCTCGAATGGTCTCTGCGATCTCTTCTGCGCGCGTCACCAAATAATTATGTTTGGTGATCGGCAGCGTGATGCCCGTCACATCGGTTTCCTGAAACGCATCCCCGCCGATCAAATGCGCCGCAACTTGTCCCGTTATAAACACTACAGGAACCGAGTCCATCATCGCCGTAGCAATACCAGTCACCAGATTGGTTGCGCCGGGTCCAGAAGTAGCCATTGCCACACCCACTTTGCCCGAAGCGCGGGCATACCCATCCGCCATGTGAGCCCCACCCTGCTCATGCCGCACCAACACATGATGAACGGGATAATTCAACATCGCATCATATATAGGCATATTCGCCCCGCCCGGGTAGCCAAAGACCACTTCCACGCCTTCGCGCACCAGACACTCCCAAACAATTTCTGCACCTTTTAGTTTCATTTCTTCTCCTTATCGTCATTGCGAGGGCGCTCTTGTTCTTTGCCCGAAGCAATCACATGATTAAGTTGGAGATTGCTTCGTCGGGAAGAACACCCTCCTCGCAATGACGGTTAACTTTGAAGTACCGCGCCCGTGTCTGCGCTCGTCACAAAATGCGAATAACGTTTCAACCACTTGGATGTGACTTTGGATTCAAACTTCGGCAGCGCCTCAAGCCGACTCTGAATCTCCGCCTCGCTTAACTTAACGTTGAGGCTGCGCGCCGCCAAATCAATTTGAATCACATCCCCAGCCTGAAGCGCCGCAATCGGACCGCGCGCCGCCGCCTCTGGTGAGACGTGACCGATACACGCGCCGCGCGTGCCGCCGCTGAAACGTCCATCGGTGATGAGCGCGACCTTGTCGCCGAGCCCCTGCCCCATGATGGCGGATGTGGGCGAGAGCATTTCCTGCATCCCCGGTCCGCCTTTGGGACCTTCATAGCGCACCACAACACAATCGCCAGCCTTGACCTTGCCCGCCAAAATCCCCGCCATGGCTTCATCCTGCGATTCAAAGATCACAGCCGGACCTTCAAACTTCATCATGGCTTCACTGACACCACCGACCTTCACCACCGCCCCATTTGGCGCGAGGTTGCCAAACAAAATGGACAAGCCTCCGCGCTTGGAGTGTGCATTTTCATAACGTCGAATCACTTCTTCATCTTTGATTTCTGCATCTTTGATCGATTCCCCCAACGTGCTCCCAGTGACCGTGATGCGGTCTAAATGCAACATGCCCGTCCCCCGCTGTACTTCGTTCAATATCGCTGGGATTCCGCCCGCGCGATGCACATCTTCCATGTGCCATTTGCCCGCCGGGCTCACCTTGCAGATGTGCGGCACTTTGTCTGCCACCGCATTGATGCGGGTCAGCGGATAGTCCACACCGGCTTCGTTGGCTAATGCCAACGTATGCAGCACTGTGTTAGACGAACCACCCATTGCCATGTCCAACGCGAACGCATCATCAATGGCATCGGCAGTGACGATGTCGCGCGGTTTGATGTCACGCTCGATCAAGGTCATGATCTGAGCCGCCGCTCGCTTCGCCAAGTCTTCACGTTCAGGAGTCTTCGCCAATGCCGAGCCGTTATACGGCAGAGCCAATCCCAGCGCTTCCATGAGACAGTTCATGGAGTTGGCGGTAAACATCCCGGAGCAAGAGCCGCAGGAAGGGCAGGCAAATTTCTCCAGCAGGGTGAGGCGTTTTTCGTCGATCTTGCCCGCAGAATACGCGCCGACTCCTTCAAAGACGGAGATCAAATCAATCGTTTCACCTTCGGGGGTTTGCCCTGCCGCCATCGGTCCGCCCGAAACAAAAATCGTTGGCACGTTCACACGCATGGCTGCCAGCAGCATGCCCGGCACGATCTTGTCGCAGTTCGGGATGCAAACCATGGCATCAAAACGATGCGCTTCGATCATGGTTTCCACGCAGTCGGCGATCAATTCACGCGAAGGAAGCGAGTACTTCATCCCCAAGTGACCCATCGCAATGCCATCATCCACACCGATGGTGTTGAACTCGAAGGGCACACAGCCCGCCGCACGAACAGCTTCTTTCACTAACTTGCCGAACTCCTGCAAATGCACATGCCCGGGCACAACATCTACATACGAATTGACAATGGCAACGAACGGCTTATTGAAGTCTTCATCCTGCAAACCTGTCGCGCGTAACAAGGCGCGATGCGGCGCTTTTTCGTACCCTTTCTTAACTGTATCTGATCGCATAAGTCTCCTAAAGAGACCTGACAGGTCTTAGGCGCTGTCTCCATCAAAAAATCAACCTTGGAGACCTGTCAGGTCTTGAATTTTTGTAACAAAAAAGCCGCCCGTGGTTAGGGCGGCTCTCGTTCTTATTCGGTGATTTATGTTGCTCTCACCGCTGCCATCCTAACCGAAAATTGTCCTTTAATAATAAGGACTACGGTAAGAATGACAATAAGGGAGAGGCTGTAAAACATATTCATGGCTTTTTGATTTCGCCCGATTATAGGCGGAAAGGGAAATCCGTCAAGGGTAATGTTTTCCGATTCGGCGAAGAGCCTCGTTGATATTTTTGCTTTCTGGCAAGATTCTTACGCCTTTAGTATTTCCAGCATTCCATGATGGAATGAGAAACATGATAGACATTCTTCATTCTTCAGTCTTCAGTCTTCAGTCTAAAATGATCCTGCAAACTTTTGTAACTTAATTCTTTCTTCTTTAGCGCTTGTATCGCAGAAACCGCCGCCATTGCCGCAGAAAGAGTCGTGAGCAGCGGAACATTCATTGCAATCGCCGCCTTGCGGATCTCGGCGCCGTCCATGTGAGCGTGTGGTCCCAATGGCGTATTCAATACAAGATGGATTTTTCCAGCACGGATCAAATCCACGATCTGCGTCGAACCATCCATTGCTTTGTCAACCACATCTACAGGCAAGCCAGCTTTTGCGCACATATCGGCAGTGCCGGGCGTGGCATAAAGCTTAAAACCCATGCGATGCATATCACGCGCGAACTTCAAGCCTGCGCTTTTATCCATATCATTAACGGTAATAAGCACAGCTCCAGTTTGTGGCAGGCTCTGCCCTGCCGCGATCTGAGACTTTGCAAAGGCATGCCCAAAACGAGAGGCATGTCCCATCACTTCGCCCGTGGAGCGCATCTCCGGTCCGAGCAAGGAACTTGAGCCGGGAAGTTTTTTGAACGGCAGCACCGCCTCCTTGACAAAGAAACCATCCACGCGCGGTTCTTCGGTGACTCCCAACTCGTCCAACTTTTTGCCTGCCATCACTTGCGCGGCTTTGTAGGCGAGATTCAAATTCGTCGCCTTACTCGCATACGGCACAGTCCGCGACGCGCGCGGGTTCACTTCGAGTACACACACCACTTCATCTTTCATGGCAAATTGCACATTCATCAATCCGCGCACGCCAAGTTTTAGCCCCAGCTGTTCGGCGTACTCGCGCATAATACCTTGATGATATGCGCTGACTTTATAAGGAGGCAGGACACACGCCGCATCGCCCGAATGGACGCCTGCCTCTTCGATATGTTGCATCACCGCGCCAACAACGACTCGTTCCCCATCTGCCAACGCATCGACATCAATCTCGAAGGCGTCTTCCATGAACTTATCAATGAGAATTGGTTGACTAGGAGCCGCTTCGATCGCCCCTTGAATGAAGCCCGCCAGATTGGCTTCGGAATCCACGAGAGCCATGGCTCGCCCTCCCAAAACAAAAGACGGACGCACCAGCACAGGGTAGCCGATTCGTTGAGCGATTTGCCGCGCCTCTTCAATCGACCTTGCGATTCCGTTTTCAGGCTGGGGAATGTCCAACTCTTTGAGCAGTTTCGCAAACTCTTCGCGGTCTTCGGAAAGTTGAATGGCATGAGGCGACGTTCCCAAAATCTTCACGCCTGCCGCTTCCAGTCCTGCCGCCAGGTTGAGCGGAGTCTGCCCGCCGAATTGGACGATGACTCCGATGGGCTGCTCTTTGTCAATGACGTTAAGAACGTGTTCCAATGTCAGCGGCTCGAAGTACAACCTGTCTGCCGTATCATAATCTGTGGACACGGTTTCAGGGTTACAGTTGTACATGATGGTCTCGAATCCCATCTTTGACAACGCAAATGCCGCCTGACAACAGCAATAATCAAACTCGATTCCCTGACCGATGCGATTCGGTCCGCCGCCGAGGATGAGTATTTTTTGCTTATCCGTCGGGCGCGACTCGTCGTCCAGTTCATAGGCGGAATAAAGATAAGGCGTGTGCGATTCGAATTCTGCGGCGCAGGTGTCGACTCTTTGGAATGTTGGGAGGATATTAAGTTTCTTTCTTAATTCGCGGATGTCTAACGTCGAAAGTCGAAGGTCGTGGGTGGATAGAAGACGAGCAAGATAAGCATCAGCGAAGCCCATTTGTTTGGCGTTGTGCAATACGAACTTAAGATTTTGGTCGTCTAATCGTCCACTAAAACTTTCGACTTTTGACCTTTGACGTTCGACCTCTGCCATTTGAGCCAGAAACCACAAATCATATCCCGTCGCTGTTGCAATCTCATCCAGCGCCATGCCTTGCTGAATCGCTCGATACACGCGGAACAATCGGTCAGCGGCGGGAACTTTCAACGTGGCGAATGTTTCGGGTTCAGCGGGCAACTCTCGGCTGGGACCAGAGCCGTCGAGGGCGTCCACGCCGATTTCGAGGGATTGAATCGCCTTGTTCAATGCTTCGGGGAAAGTGCGCCCAAGCGCCATCGCCTCACCCACCGATTTCATCTGCGGGCCGAGAGTTGGGTCCACGCCTGGAAATTTCTCAAACGCCCAGCGCGGAATTTTGACCACGACATAATCGAGCGAAGGCTCGAACGCGGCTTTGGTTTGTCCTGTGATGTCGTTGGTGATCTCGTCGAGGGTGTAACCGACGGCAACCAGCGCGGCAAGTTTGGCGATGGGAAAGCCCGTGGCTTTGGACGCCAGCGCCGACGAGCGACTGACACGCGGATTCATTTCGATGACGACGACGCGCCCTGTTTTCGGGTCAACGCCAAATTGCACATTCGAGCCGCCCGTTTCAACGCCAACCGCAGACAAGACCCGACGAGCAAGGTCGCGCAGAATCTGATACTCGCGGTCGGTCAGCGTTTGCGCAGGCGCGACGGTGATGCTGTCGCCCGTGTGAACCCCCATAGGGTCAAGATTTTCAATCGAACAGACGACGACAAAATTATCGGCTTTGTCGCGCATCACTTCGAGTTCGTATTCCTTCCAACCGATGACCGACTCTTCGAGCCACGCCTGCCCGATTGGTGATTCGGAGATCGCTTTGCGAATCGCTTCTGGCAATTCGCTGGGTTGATTGACCCAACCCGCACCCGTGCCGCCCATCGCAAACGAAGCCCGGACGAGCACAGGGTAGCCTGTTTCTTTTACCAAGGCTTCGGCTTCTTCGAGTGAGTATGCCGCTCCGCCGCGCGGGACGGGAATATTATTTTTTTTCATCGTCTCGCGGAAGAGCAGACGATCTTCTGCGGCTTTGATGGCGCCGAGATTCGCGCCGATCAGTTGCACGCCATATTTTTCCAGCACGCCGTTTTCGCTGAGAGCCAGCGCGAGATTTAATCCCGTCTGTCCGCCAACCGTGGGAAGCATCGCATCAGGTTTTTCCTGTGCGATGATGGCTTCGAGGGTTTCGGGGGTAAGCGGTTCGATGTAGGTCGCATCCGCAATTTCGGGGTCGGTCATGATGGTGGCGGGATTGGAATTGACCAAGACCACGCGGTAGCCTTCGGCTTTCAATGCTTTGACCGCTTGCGTGCCAGAGTAGTCAAACTCCGCGGCTTGACCGATAACAATTGCTCCAGAACCGGGGACGAGAATAGTGTGAATATCAGTTCGTTTCATGGTTATACGGATGAATGATGAATTGTGCGGGATGAATTTTTAACCGCCAAGCACACGAAGGTCGCCAAGAAGTTCTTAAGATCTTTGCGTTCTTGGCGGGCTTCGCGGTTCAATGTTTTTTGATGGAAATCAATCATTATTTCTTTTCTCCAATCATCTTGAAAAAATCGCTAAAGATGTCATGCGCATCATGCGGACCCGGCGCGGCCTCGGGGTGGAACTGCACGCTAAAGACAGGCTTGTTCTTCATGCGAATTCCTTCCAACGAGTCATCATTCAAACTCTTGTAGGTAATTTCCACTTCGTCTTGATTCAAATCCCCAGCAGTGACGCAGTAGTTATGATTTTGCGCGGTGATCAAAACCTGACCCGTGGGTAAATGCTGAACGGGGTGATTCCCGCCGTGATGTCCGAACTTGAGGCGCTGCGTATCCGCCCCCAGCGCACGGCCAATCAGTTGATGCCCCAAACAAATACCAAACATCGGCACATTGCTGTCAATCAATTTCTCCACAGCCTCAACCGCATACGGCAAACCAGCCGGGTCGCCGGGACCGTTTGAAAGAAAGATCCCATCAGGTTTCAGGGCCAACACATCTTCAGCAGGTGTATCTGCAGGCACAACCGTCACATTCGCGCCGTAAGAGGAAAGATGGCGCAAGATATTTTCTTTGATGCCGAAATTGTAGGCAACAATTCGATATTCGTTATTCGATCTTCGAGTATCAAGTATCGAGTTATCTTTTTTCTCAACCCATTTGCTTCCAGAGTCATCCGCCCAATGATATATTTCCTCACAGGTCACTTCCTTCACCATATCACGCCCGTCGAGCCCGCTCCACTCGCGTGCCATATTCAACAACGCCTCAGCGGAAGTTCCCTTCGTGGAAAGTGCAGCTTTCTGTGTACCGCCATCGCGGAGTTTACGAGTCAGCCAGCGCGTGTCCACGCCGCTGATACTCGGCACACCATGCTTTGCAAGCCAGTCTGATAAAGAAAGCGCCGAACGCCAGTTCGACACCACAGGACTCAACGCACGGATGACAGCAGCAGAAACTTGCGGATATGCCGATTCGTCATCTTCTGTATTGATGCCCACATTGCCGATATGCGAAACCGTGAACAAAACGCCCTGTCCGCGATACGAAGGGTCGGTCAGAATTTCTTGATAGCCGGTCATGCTGGTGTTGAAGACCAACTCAAACACCGCATCGGCCTCCGCGCCAAAGGCAAGGCCTTCCATAACAGTTCCATCTTCAAGTACAAGGGTTGCTGGTTTCATGTACATTTGGCTCCTGCAGCCGCAATTTTGAGGCGGCAAATTCCGCCTATTATAATATGTATAAACAATTTTTGTGTCATCGTTCCATTCTCTGCCAATCCAATCAAAAGATTTTCGGCGGTTTTTTATCAGCGCGAACAGCGCTTGAAAGAACGAAAACACACACTTGACTGATTTTATATTTCGAGTAGAATACCGCCCAACATGAAACCCATTTGTTGCTCCATGACCATGACCACCACCTCCGGTAAAAGCCGCGAGGCATTTGTGCATGGAATGAAGTAACCGTCAGAACGGATTTCAAAACGCACAACGCCTCGCAGGAAACGCGGGGCGTTTTTTATTATATAGACCTGACCAGTCTTAAGAACCTGTCAGGTCGCAAGGAGATACGATGCCAAAAACGCTGGTCATGAAATTTGGAGGAACCTCCGTCGGGTCTGCCGATGCGTTGAAGAGCGCCATTCAGATCATCCGCGATGCGAAAAAGGATTGGGAGCGAGTCGTCGTCGTAACGTCTGCCATGTCTGGCGTGACGAACCTGCTATTGGACTCTGCCGCTTCCGCTTCGCACGGGA
>JACAEP010000242.1 GCA_013388795.1 Chloroflexota bacterium
CCGTTGTAATCTTCCGCGCCTGTGCTTTGTCCGCGCCCGTCGGGGTCGAAGACGATGGCGACCATGCCCGCGTCGGTGATGGTTGAAACCGTAGACTGCCCGGCGGGATTCTGTTTCAGAAACCCGCCCGAATTGCCGCTGCCGCCGGGGACAAGCACAAGCGCGGGGAGTTGAGTCTGCCCATCCCATGAGGCGGGAAAAAATGTGGCGACATAAAGCGACGCTCCGCTCGTCGGGTTGGTGACGGCGTAAGCGGTTTCGCCCGCCTGACTTGCTCCGCCTGGCGCTCCGGCGGGATTTCCCAGTGGCGTAGAGGCAGAGGAGGAACAATCTGCCGGACAATTCTGCGCATTTTCGGGTCCATTGCAGACTCCGTTTCCGCAGGGCGAGCCGGGCTTACCTGTTGAGGGGTCCGCCGGGGATGGCGGCGCGGCAGAAGGCTGAGGCTGTGATATGGCTGTCGCTGCCGCCTCCGTTTTGACGGCGGGCTGGTCTTGCGCCCCGGCCGGTTCGCCGCCGGGAATTGCGCCGCACGCTGAAAGCATCAGCGCGGCGGTCAACATGAGGAATAGGGTTTTGTGTTTCATATCGTTCTCCTTTCGACCTAATCCTACCGATTGCCGGGTCAAAGGGAGAGTGCGCGTCATCATGACTTGATTTCCCCGCCCATGATTTCAGTCATTGAGTTGTAAACGGGATGTAAAAAGACCTCCAAGGTTTTTTATCACCTCGAAGGTCTGCGTTGTAATTGGCATTGATTGGAGGGGTCGCCCCTACATAATTACCGGCACTCGTACAACTTCATCTCCTGACCGCCCGGCTGACCCTGCGGCCCGTTCTGGGTGATGGTTATGCCATCCACCACCTTGCAGGATAAGTCCAGCCAGTTGGTAATATCCTGATTATTGCCCCGGTCGCCGCCGTAGAGGATGTAACGCAGTTCGCCATTCGCAACCAATTCTTTCAAGTCGTCCAACGTCACCACTTCATCCCGCCCGCCGAAGCCGCCCATATAAAGCACGGGTCTTCCGGTTTCGATGACGTATTGCGCGCCTTGTTGTGAAGACGGAACCGCCATCAGGTATTCCACATCCTGTGTGTTGGCTTGCAGGTAAGCGAGCATTTCTGCGTTGACTTGTCTATTGCCGCCGTTTTGTGGAGGGCTGGCAAGGAAGCCGTCCTGACTGCCGCGGTTCTGTCCGCCTTCGTAGGCGGTGGGCAGGTTATTATTTGAGCCATTCGTAACCGTCATCACGCTCCAGTAGGTTGGGATGATGAGCGCGGCGCTGAAGATGAGGGCATACGCCGCCCGCCTCGACATGGACAGGAGCATGATTCCCAGCCCGAGCAGGATGCCACTTCCGAGCATCCACCACCCAAATTCGTTGTATTGTGAGGCGGTAAAGAGTTGAAAGCCAAGAGTTACAGCGACTGCAACAAGCAGACCGGTCAACGCCCAGGCAGATCGTTTGCCCCAGGTATAGAGCTGGGCAAAGCCAACGCCTACCATGGCACCCAATGCCGGAGCAAGCATGATGGCATAGTAAGCGTGGAAAATACCGGAGACCATGCTAAAGAAGACCACGCAAGTCAGCAGCCAGCCGCCCCAAAGGATGAGCGCTTTGTGAACACCA
Organism: Chloroflexota bacterium; assembly: GCA_013388795.1. GTDB lineage: Bacteria > Chloroflexota > Anaerolineae > Anaerolineales > Villigracilaceae > Villigracilis. The sequence continues at coordinate 1,635 of JACAEP010000242.1, forward strand.
GATTCCACCGGCAATTGAATGCGTGAACCGAACAGGGCAAGAACTATGCTGATGAGTGCGAAAGGCAGTAGCCACGACATTTGTTTGGAGAGGGGAGAGGTGAAGAAGCGCAAGACGCCGGGGGACCCTGTTTCATTGCTGAAAGGAGTGCCGCCATTTTGCTGCCCGTTCGGATTACCATCTGGCTGCTGCCCATTCGGAGCCTGACCGGGAATCATCCCAGCAGGAGCACAAGCCAACTCTGAGATATTGGGTGGTGTAATGCATTGACCATTGATGGTGTTTCCATTTTGCGTGGTGAATGAACAGGCTGCGCCTTGAGTTTGGCTTGCGCAAGCTTCCAACGCGGCTGGCGGTGGACCCTGAACCTGACTTTGACCAGGATTCTGCTGAGGCTGAGTCTGAGTATTGGAAGGTTGACCCGGCTGAGTACCAGATTGAGGCGGGGTTCCTCCTCCTCCGCCATTGCTTTCAAGGCGTGAGACTCCGTTGTGACCGAAGATCAATCCCATCACGGTGTTGTTGTCACTGGAGCCGATGTAGGGACGATTTTCAGCGGGGACGAGATCCACAACGACTGCCCATGAAAGCGAGACGGCAACCAGGAGGATTGTGGCGATGCCGAGGTTGAGAATTTTCTTGAGCCAGCCTTCTTTTGAACCGAAGAAATACAGCGCGTAGAATGCGGGCAGGGGCAGAAAGGCTTGCAGCATTTTGATGTTGAAGCCAAGCCCAACGATGAACGCGCCCAGCAATACCCAGCGCAATTTGCTTTCTTCAGTGGCTTTGATAAATGCCCACGCCGCGAGGAGAAGTGTGAAGACCAGCATACCGTCCATGGTGTTGTTGCGGTTGGTGGCGATGAAGACCGGCGTGATCGCCATGACGAATGCGGCAGTGATGCCTGCCAACTCGCCCATGTATTTTTTAACCATGCTATAAAGCAAGCCGATGCCGAACACGCCCGCGAGGATGTTGGGTAATGTGACGCTGAATCCGCTCACGCCGAGGAAGTAGGCGAAGATGGCTTGAATCCACAGCCCCAGCGGGGGTTTATCCACCGTCACCGAGCCGCCCGGTTCGGCGGCGACGAAGAAAAAGTTGCTCCACGATTGCAGCATGGATTTGACGGCGGCGGTGTAGTAGGCGTTTGCGTCGCCGATGCTTTCAATGTTGAGCATGTGCAATGCAAACGAGGCGATCATGATGACGATGACAATGATCGCGCCTAGACTCATGCCGGGCAGAATCTTTTTGCCAAGTATGGAAGGTTGAGGTTGTGAGGGTAGGGTTACTGTTGTCATGGGTTGTTCCTTGTTTACGTTCTTGATTTGTTTTCACTGTATCAGCCTGTAAATTGGCTGTGCATGATTCGGTTTGGCGGTTTGAGTCTCTGGTTGCCGACAAAGCCATTGGAAATTAATTCAGTGGACTATTGTCCTTCCACGATCAAAGGCGAGGATTCGCTGGGTTGCAAGGCGGCGGCGTCGGCGGTTTGGGTGTTGCCATACATATCAATCGCCGTCACCGTTCCGCTCAATTCGGCGGGGATGCCGTTCCAGAGTACGTAAACCGATTTGCCGTTCACGGTGAAGCGGTATTGCCCTTCGGCGATCTTTTCTGCTGCGGTGAAACCGCCCAGTTTTGCCTCCAACAGTTTGTTGACGTAGAAAGGCAGCAGGATTTCATTTTTCTGCGAGTCATGGAAGGAGGTGTTATCCGAGAAGAAGCGATCCACTCCGCTTGCCAGACCGGCGGTATAAAACCGGATGTACCAGGCGGCGGCGTCTTTTTCAGGAAGGCGGGTAAAGCGGCCCTGCTTGTCATTCTCGCCAACCAACACGCCAAACTCTGTCACCCACATGGCTTTTTCCGCGCCGAGCGAGTCATACATGGATTGAATCTGGGTTTCAAAGTCTTCCACGCTTCCGCCGGTAGAGTCATGCTTGCCTTCGTTATAGTGAATGGCGATGATGTCCTGATACGGCGCGCCGCCTGCCTGGGCGTACTGTTTCCAAAACTGCGAGCCGGGCATATCCTTCCACAACGGGATGGCTGCGCCGCCGTTCATTACCTGACAATCGGCGCAGGCGGCGTGGACGGCTTCGTAACCGCGCTGCATGAATTCGACAAAGGCTTCAGGGTCGTTGCGGAACTGCCCGCAGTTATCGCCTTCGGGTTCGTTGTGCAGCTGCCAGTATTTCACGCCGCGCTGCAAGCCGGGGGCGTCATCCACGCCGTCGCCGTCGTAGCGTTCCACCAGTTTGCCGAGAAAGACAATAAAGGAGTCCAGGTCTGCGTAGCGATCCATCGCGCCTTCATAGGCAAGATAAGGGTAGTCTTCCTGAAAGAAATGCGTGCAGGTTTCCGCTGCTGCGCCACGCGAGGCGAGGTCCCAACCTGCGAACGGCATCACCACGCCCACATATTCCAACCCTTGCGCCTGCGCTCCACTGACAATGGCATCGCTTAACTCAAAGTGATAATCGCCTTGCTGCGGCTCCAACATGCCCCAGGGAAAATTTTGAACATCGCGCAAATAAATCAAACCGCCTTCTTGCATGGCGGGCAATACCTTATCCATCCGCCGCGCAAAGTCGCTTTCGGCCTGCTCCACCAGCGCAGTGTCGGCATAGAACGCCGCAACGCCCTGCTGTATGATCGACTCGCGCACATTATTTTGAACCATGTGCATCGAGATCGTGCCAATGGCGGAAAAGTGATTCGCCTCCGCGCTGACCGTGGGCAGGTCTTTCACCCATTGGGCAACGGCGGCCGCTTCGGCAGATTCGGTCAACTCGGGCTGCGAGTTTTGAGGCGGTGGGTTTGCGTTCTGTTGTTCGGTGGGCGGCGGGTTTTGTCCGCCGGGCGTTGCGGGCGGAGGTTGAGGCGGTTCCGTCTGTTGCGGCGCAGGCGGGGTGGCGGGCTGCCCGCCGCAGGCTGCCAGCATCAGAGCGATCACCAAAACGAGTAACACGAACGTCCTTCTTTGCATTTTCATTCTCCTTATTAATAAACACGTCGCGGCTTTGTCGGCAATAAGAGACTCAAACCACAAAACCCGAACAACATGCCGATGACGTGCATTCAACCGATGCATTAGTTTCAAACGCTGATCATTGACTCGAAACGTCCACATGCGGTTTACAAGCGCCTCCAGTTTAATGTTCCTTTCCAACTACCGAGAGTGAACCCTGTCAC
>JACAEP010000206.1 GCA_013388795.1 Chloroflexota bacterium
CCGTGCAGGGTCTCGCGCTCAACGTACACAAATCCATCATGCGGCTGGAGGATGCCTTCATCCATATACTTCTTCATCGCCGCTTGAATATTCTTGATGCGTTCGTCACCGCCTTCGCCTTCAAGATACACTTCGGGGAAGGTCAATCGCAAAGTAGATGGCGCATCGCCGACAATCTTCTCAACCTCGTTCCAATATTCCGGCTCCGATGTGAACTGGTCACACGCGATGACCGCCCACTTCTGCAGATCAATGCCAGGTTTTGGCAGATACACTTGCGGGATCTGAATGCCAATGTCGTTGATGATTTTCATAGGATGTCTCCATTAAAGAATCCCTTCATTGCGAGGTCGCTCTTGTTCTTTGCCCGAAGCAATCTCATAATTAGCTCATTAGATTGCTTCGTCGGGGAGAGCACCCTCCTCGCAATGACGGATGGTGGGATTATTTCTTCGCGAACGCGATCAACTTCTCTGCCACTTCCGCGCCGACGCGGGCTTGGGCTTCTTTCGTCGCTGCGCCAATATGCGGGGATGCGATGACGTTATCGAGCTTGGCGAGTTTCCAGTCGGTGGGGGGCTCTTCGTTGAAGACGTCCAACGCGGCTCCTGCGACCTTTCCGCTGGTCAGCGCTTCGTAGAGCGCTTCTTCGTTGACGATTCCTCCGCGCGCGCAGTTGACGATGCGTACGCCATTCTTCATCGTGGCGAACTGTTCCTTGCCAATCATGTTCGCGGATTCTTTGGTCTTGGGCAGATGCAGGCTGATGTAATCGGACTGGGCGAGTAGTTCATCAAGCGAGACGAGTTTGATGCCAGCAGGCGCCTCTTTCACATATGGGTCGTAGGCGATGACGGTCATTTCCATGGCGAGGGCGCGTTTGGCAACTTCCTTGCCGATGTTGCCGATGCCGATCAAACCGAGAGTCTTGCCGCCGATCTCGTCGCCGTTGAAGGCTTTCTTTTCCCATTTCTCGGCTTTCATGGTGGCGGAGGCTGCATAAAGCGAACGAGCCATCATCAACATGTAGCCAATCGCCAGTTCCGCCACCGACTTGGAGTTGGCAAGCGGAGTATTCATGACAGCAATGCCTTTTTCCTTGGCATACTCATGGTCAATGGTGTCGAGCCCGGCGCCGCCACGCACAATGACCTTGAGGTTCGGGCATACGTCGATCAGATCTTTGCGGACTTTGGTGCGCGAGCGGACGACCATGCCGTCATAATTCGGCAGCTCGACCATCAACTGTTCAGGCGTGATGTCGTCGCGGACGTCAACGGTCAACCCGGCGGCGCGCATCTGTTCGATATATTCCTTTTCGGTTTTATCGCAGATAATGATTTTCATTGGATTCTCCTTGATGGGTAGCGCAAGATTTATCTCGCGTTACAGTGAAATTAATAACAGGAACCGCACCGCCGAAGCGGCTGTGTTCCTGTTTGTGAATTGATACTCAGCACATTGGTCATTCTAACAATGGGAATTTCCTTTGTCAACGACATTAATCAGGGAGGAGTGGTGCTTATTGTTCTTGTAGATTTGTCTGACAATAACTATAATGATTTAGATACGATTGTCTGATTTTGCACTAAAATTCCGGTGCAGGCAACTGTACAAGAAACAGAATCAAGCCAACGTCTTGTGATGAGGCGTTTGTCATCCAAAATCAAAAATAGGAGTTTGTAATCCATGTCTGAATTAAAGAGAGTCTATAACTTCAATCCCGGTCCGGGCGTGCTGCCGTTGGAAGTGTTGCAAGAGGCGCAGGCAGAGTTGCTGAACTTCAAAGGCACAGGCATGTCGGTGATGGAGATTAGCCACCGCTCGAAGGAATTTGAAGCGGTGATCCAAACGGCTGAAGCCGACCTGCGCGAATTGCTGGGCATCCCTTCGAATTACAAGGTGATGTTCCTGCAGGGCGGCGCGACGCTGCAATTTGCGATGATCCCGATGAACCTGCGCGCGGCAGGCGCTTCTGCTGATTATGTTGTGACGGGCTCGTGGAGCAAGGCCGCGCTGAAAGAAGCCAAGAAACTTGGCGCGGTGCATATCGCGGCGACGACTGAATCTGAGAACTTCAACTGCCTGCCCGATAAATACGACTTTGACCCGAAGGCGGCTTACGTTCATTACACGATGAACGAAACCATTCACGGTGTGGAATTTTTCAATGAGCCCGTAGTCCCCGATGGCGTGCCGCTGGTTTGCGATACCTCATCCAACTTCATCAGCCGCCCTATTGACGTGAGTAAATATGCATTGCTGTATGCCGGCGCACAGAAAAATGCGGGTCCTTCCGGTGTGACCGTTGTGATCGCGCGTGATGACATGATCGCTCGGACTCCCGAGAACCTGCCCGTCATGCTCGATTACAAGACCCTCGCGGAGAGCGGGTCTTTGCACAACACTCCGCCTTCGTTTGCGATTTACATGGTTGGCTTGGTGTTCAAGTGGGCAAAGAAAATGGGCGGACTGGCAGCCATGGAAAAACACAACCGCGAGAAGGCTGCGATTGTTTACAACGCCATTGACGACAGCGCTGGTTTCTATCGCGGGCATACTGTGCCAGAAGCCCGCTCGTTGATGAACATTCCGTTCCGTTTGCCGAGCGAAGAACTTGAAGAGACCTTTGCCAAGGAAGCCAAGAAGAACGACCTGATCGGCTTGAAGGGGCATCGTTCTGTGGGTGGTATGCGCGCTTCGGTGTACAATGCAATGACGATTGAAGGCGCGAAGGAACTGAGCAAGTTCATGGCAGATTTCCAGAAGAGGAACGGGTAGCCCGTCAGCAGTAGACAGAAAGCCGTAAAAGACCTCCGAAATTTTCGGAGGTCTTTTTTTAACTTTGCGATGCAGAAAGGTATTCCGCTATGGATAAAATCTAAACCGCTTTGCCTGTCCACGGTCCAACGCCTTCTACGCGGGTTACATGGATGCGAGTGATGTAGCCGGGAGGTGGATTGTCTATGGGGGGGAATTTCACGCCAGGACCGATATACACTTCTGCCAGCTTTTGCAACAGTTCAGGCGCGCCGCCTTCCGTGATCCGCGCCTCGCCATACATGACGGCGTATTCGGTCAGCCCAAGCGGGCTTTTGGTGCGGGCTTCAAGCGAGATTGCCACACGCTTGTCGCGCTCGATATTGCGGACTTTTTGATTGCGCGGCAGGTGCGCACAGACGATTTCGTCGTTCTCGATGCCGATCCAAACGACAGTGACATGCGGACTGCCATCCTTGTTGAGGGTGACGAGGTGCGCGTCACAGCCGGAAGCAATCAGGTCTTTGAGAGATTGAGAAATTCTCATAATGGAAGTCTCCTTATGGTATGTGGAAAGTATGCGCTCAAAACAGTATTCCCCACCTTCGTGTGAAACCCCGACAGGCGTATTCCAATCAAGTTTTTATGTCAAACCTGATGGGCGCGCAAGAAAGTGGAAGAGCTGTACTCAAAACTTAAGCATAGGTGAAATGTCATAGGATGGCCGTATTGTTATTAGTGTTTGCGCTTTTTATGCCATTATACGACCAATCTGGCATGGGTAATTTTCCTACGTATCATACTGATCGATAATGTGTTGGTTGTTCGAAAGGAAGTAAGTCTGCGCCGGAAGCAGGACGTGCTTGCGCTGTCCCTTGGCGTAAACGGTGGTGCAAAAATTGCGCGGCAGGCGTTTGATCAGCGCCGAGTCGTAAAGCAGGATGGAACGGTTTGTGATCTTTTCGATCACGGTCCAATGCTCATGGTAGCCCATCAAGCCCAGGATGATGGCGCGCCCGGGAGTGCCATCTAAAAAATATTGCATCGACTTCCAGAAGGTGGTCAGGTCGGGGTTGGGCACACCGCGCCAGGGAATGTCCACGTTTGAGATGCGCTTTTTGCCCACAACCTTGTCTAGAATCAACAGCATCTGGGGGTGCAGGATGCCGCCAATCAGAAATTTCCCAAGCAGTCCGCGCCGCGAAAGAAAGCCGATCAGGTCGTCGAAAAGTATCTGGGTCTCTTCATCTGTGGAATGATTGATGATACGTTCAGCATTGATGATACTGTACAAGCCGCAGAGCGAGTCCAAGCCTCCTTGTTGAAAGGGCGGCAAGCCATTCAATAAGCGACTTGACCTTCTCATGCGCGCATCAGTCCTTCTTGCTGAAATATCCAAACGCGATCAACGCGCCAGAAACAACCGCCACCGCAATACCGCGCTGCAGAAGTTCGATTCCATCTTTGATTTCAATCAGTTTTTGTAAATACTTTACCGCCATTACCAGCACGATCATGCTGCTTAATTTGGTCTTGAGCTCATACAGGTTATGTGCCAGCATCCATTCAGGCAGGTCGAGTTTGGCGATGAAGAGTTCATACAGACTGGCTGAGAAGATCAATATGGCGGTGGCGATCAGGAAGATGTCGATGAGTTCGATCAACTCAATGGTAATTGCGGTGTCTTTGCCAACGGATTGAATCACCAACAGCGTAGTTGTCACTGTTTTGATGGCGCCCCAGGCAAAGGCGGCCAAGGAGGCAATCAAAAGGGAGATAATGCCGATCAGGGTCAGATAGCGCGAGCGTTCGAGCAAAAATTTCATTAATCGATTCTCCAAAAAAGTGCGAGGCGCTCTACTAACAAAGATGTTGCAGACCGGTCGTGCATCTGCAACATCTCGGCATTTTGATTTACACTTGCTCTGTTGCAAACACTCTCAAAATCTGTCACTGCGAGCAAAGCGAAGCAGTCTTCCTGCCAGCGAGAGGATTGCTGTGCTGCCTGTGGCGGCTCGCAATGACATCCTTGCAACAGAGCAATTTACACTTCAAACGTTTGACGGTGTAAAGCCCGCAAATTGCGCCGGTGCAGGGTCTCTGCCAGCCCGCCGAGATAGACGCGGCTCTTGCCGCACTCTTCGATGGTAATCTCCTCTAGATATTCATCGGCATTCTTGCGTTTGCCGCCTGCTTTAACGGCCTTCTTGATATTGTTGAGGTAGTTGACATTCTCGCGTACGGCGGCGTCGATCTCTCCGCGCAGAATGATGTCACCGTGACCTTGGATGATGTTTTCCAAGCCCATCTTGCCGATCTTTTTGATCGAAGCCAGCAGGTCATCCGTATCCCCGTCGACGATGAAGGGCAGGGGCATGAAAGCATCCCCCGCAAAAAGGACGCGGTCTTCTTCGACCAGCGCGGAGATGCCATCATCGCTGTGACCCGGCGACGTAAACAGGATCAGATTTTTCTTGCCGACTCGTAAAGTCATTTCGCCGGTTTCAAATGTAATCTGCGGCGGAACGATCTTCACCTGACGCAGATTTGGGTTTTGCTTTTGGGCGTTCTCCAACGAGGCGCGGCCGTCTTCCACCAAATGATGGCGGCACCTGGCATGCCCGATCACCACGGCGCCGGGGAAAAAGCAGTTGCCCCAGCAATGGTCGGCATGATAATGGGTATTGATGACATAGCGTACCTGTACGCCCAATTCATGTTCGATGAACTCGCGCATACTCAGCGTCTCTTCAGGCAGGGCAAGCGTATCAACCACCACCGCCCATTGCGGGCCAACAATCACCCCCGCTGTAACCTGCGCATAGACTTCGCTTTGAAACCAAAATACGTTTTCTGAAACTCGTTCACGATGCATTTCTGAACCTTCCACGTTCCTGCTCACCCCAAACACTGGCCCAAAGCAGGGAATTGACAATATATGTAGCCGCTTGTTAATAGCACACTATCTCGAAAATTTCAAGATGTATAGCCAAATATACGCAAACTTATCAAGAAAGACGGGTAAAATGCCTACACTCCTTATAGATAAGACCATGAACCGAACAATCATCCTGATTCCCCTGCTTCTTTTCCAAACCGGATGCACTGCCGCCACTCCAGAGATGACCTCCACCCCTACACAAACGACAACCCCACCTCCCGCCTCACCCCCTACGCCGACACCTGTTACGCCCACCCCAACTGCCGCTTTGCCTAAAGCCTTGACTCTCGAAGCCGATGGCTTTTCTTTATCCGTTCCGCTCGTCTTGTCGTACGAGATCAAGAATAATGTCGTGGGTGTCTTCGATCAGGAGGGAACCTTTATCGCCTCATTCATACGCACAGATTACAACGAACCAGCAAACTCGCTTCAGGATGCCCTCAACGAATATCTCAGCCAAGTCGCAGACCGCGGCGGCGAGTTTGTAAACAGCGAACCTTATCCGCTCGTCCTTGATGGGGTAGAGGGTATCGCTGTTGACCTTGCCGGTGACCTGCTCGGTTCCCCGGTGGAAGGGCGGGCAATCGCTGTGTATCCTGAAGAAAAAGCCGTATTCATTGGTCTTGGCATTTCCAACCTGACGACCGATAAAGAGCAATGGAATACTACCGGCGCACAATACTTTGAGATGTTGACCACCTCTGTTCGATTTGTTGAAACTCGGAACAATGAGACCTGTCCTGTCAGTCAGGATAAAACCTATGGGTACGCCGAAGATAATCCGATCAAAGTAGGCGGTGGCTTTTTGGATGGTCCAGCCCGCGAACGGTCCTATTTTGACAATCTGCTGGGCCCTAACGGCGAGGCGCTGACCTACGAACGCATGGGTTCCATTCCCAGCGGCGACACCATCCTGGATCAGTATCGCATCACAGGGCAAGGCGTGGATGCGACGCTTTATCTGGATGAATACAATTACGCCCCGCTCCAAGCGCCCATCGGCTTTACTTGCATCGGCGAATTTCCGCTTTCTGCGCCGTAACAAAAAGACCTCCGAGGTTTTCAATACCTCGGAGGTCTGGCTGATTAGATATGAATTGGACTTCCGTCCGCGCCGTGGGCTGCTTCCATGATCGCTTCGGAAAGCGTCGGGTGCGCGTGGACGTTGCGGGCGATCTCATGCGGGGTGAGTTCCATCATCCTTGCGAGGGTCAATTCGGGGAGCAACTCGGTCACTTCGGGACCGATCATGTGCGCGCCTAAAATCTCGCCGTATTTTTCATCGGTGATGATCTTGACGAAGCCTGCGTAATCGCCCAAGCCAAGCGCCTTGCCGTTCGCCTGAAATGGAAAACGCCCGATCTTGATGTTAAAGCCTTTTTCTTTTGCCTGTGCCTCGGTGTACCCAAACGAAGCGACCTGCGGATGGCAGTATGTGGCGCGCGGCATCATGTCGTAATCGAGGGTGGTGGTTTCGTGCCTGGCGATGTTTTCGGCGCAGATGATTCCCATTGCCGAGCCGACGTGCGCCAGCATCAGTTTGCCGGTCACATCGCCGATTGCACAAATGCCGGGCACATTCGTCTGCATCTTCTCGTTGATCTCGATGAAGTTTCCGCGTTCGGTCAATTTCACGCCGACCGCCTCAAGCCCAAGCCCTTTGCTGTTCGGCGTGAAGGAGGTTGCGATCAACGCCTGATCCACTTCGAGAGTCTCGTCTGGCAGTTTGACCTTCACCTTGTCGCCGCTGACGGCAATACTTTCAAACTTCACGCCGGTCTTGATCTTGATGCCCGCCTTGGTGAGTTCTTTCGTTAATTCCTTGCTGATCTCTTCATCTTCACGCGGCAATACGCGCGGCAACAGTTCGATGATGGTCACATCCACGCCGTAGGAATTCCAGATGGTGGCGAACTCCACGCCGATGGCGCCCGCGCCGACGATGACCGCCGATTTGGGAAGTGAGTCCTGCAAGATGGCTTCGGTGTAGGTGACGATCTTTTTGCCGTCCACGCTTACACCGGGCAGGGTTGCCGCGCTCGCGCCGGTGGCGATGATGATATTCTTCGCATTGAGTTCGGTCAC
>JACAEP010000330.1 GCA_013388795.1 Chloroflexota bacterium
CCAGTTTCAGTACTCTCAGTCGAGTCGAAGTTGGTGAAGCGGCTTAGTGTAAAAACATTCGCATAAATATCAATTGTGTTTCAGTACTCTCAGTCGAGTCGAAGTTGGTGAAGCGATAGGAACTAATGCGTTATAAATGTTCCTATCATCGTTTCAGTACTCTCAGTCGAGTCGAAGTTGGTGAAGCCCGCTAATAAGAACTTGTTGTTGTAGACCAATTCCATGTTTCAGTACTCTCAGTCTAGTCGAAGTTGGTGAAGCCAGCGCACCATTATACAGGATAACATAGGTCCTGACGTGTGACAAGGGGAATTAAACGCAAATAGGGGCATTTTAGGGGGTGGTTTTCTGGAATTCCACGGAGCGGGAGAGGGTCGTTGGCCCTTTGTATCGCAAATGGCTTTTTGTCGTAGCGGGCGGCCTATTTGCGACGGATTGTTACTCTGGTCGTCTACGGCCAGAACCGTTTGCGGCCAGGCGATAGGCCAGACAAGGGGACGATTTGCGAAGAGGGGTCTGTACATGGTGCTTTTAGATGTCATTGCAAAACCGTCGAAACTCACAATCAACACAGCGCGCCCGTTGCGATGTAGGGAGAGGCATGTGTTCATCACGTGCAATCTGCCCCATGGCCAGAAGGGCGGCATCCAATTGGCGGCGCAAAGCGGGTGTGAAGGGGACCTCGATGGCGCGACGCAAGGGCAACAGGTAGAGAAACCCTCGCTTAACCTGTCGCGGCGGCGTCGAGGGCTGTCGTTCCAACAAACACCCATAGGCGGCCAGCTGTAGTCGGTAATGGGGACCTTCTTTTTGCGCCTGCTTGTAATCGACCGGGATAAGTTCCGCCTCTGTTGCAATCACCATATCTACTACACCGGACAGCATGAGTCCAACGTCTACGAGAGGGAGGTTAAAAATACGCTCCCCTTGCGCGATGCCATAAGGACGCAGGCTGCGACGTTGCTCCTGCTGTTCAGCGGCCCGGTGAGCCTCAATGCCAGCCTCCATTTTATATGTGATGGGGCGCACCTGGGGTAGGATGGTCTGATAGTAGAGGATGCGCGGGCAATAGGCATATTGCTTGAGATCGGTTACGCGAAAGGTGAATACATCGTCGGCTATCAGGCCAGGATCGATGGTGGTTACCTGTGGCGAGTTAGCTGTGGAAAAGGGGGGAAGATCATCTGGCATGATTATCTCCTGTGGGCAAAGCGAAGGCCTGGGAAGTGCGCCCGGCCCTACACCTAAGCAGAAGCCTTTTCGTTTGCTTCGGTTATATGGGTCAATTGTGTTTGCCAATCATTGCGGCAAATGAACCACAACTGGATTTTGCCGGGCTTTTTGCCCAGGGTTCGTTTGACTTTCAAAAACAGCTCTTGTTGATGGTTGCGCGATATGTCGCCGGCAAAGGCGCTGTATTGAATGCGATCCAGACCGTAGTCCAGACAAATGTCGGCAATTTTGGCGCGTTTACCGTCGTCAGGAATGTCGTAAATTAGCAAACAAGGCATGGGTGAACATCCTGCCCCTCCGCCTGTTACCCATCAGGCGGAGCGACCCTCACATTGTCACCAACTGGCTTGAAAGGCAAGGTATTCGGGGCGTTCACCGCGCAGGTAAGCGGCCATTTGACGCGCCTGCATTTGAATGATGCCGCGCAAGGTATGGCGTTTGCCTTCATACGCTTCAGTGCTCTCCAACCGCTCCAGAACTTTGGAGGCTAACTGCCGGCGCGTTTTATCTGTCAAATAACCTTGCTCGTCCCGTTCCAGGGCTGCTTTTTTGTTCACCAACCCCAGCATGGTGCGATCTACAACCGGGGCGCGAAACTCTTCGATGAGATCGAGAACCAGGCTGGGCTTACCGGGGCGGTCAGTGTGGATGAAACCGCCATAAGGGTCAAGGCCGGCCAGTACAATGGCGCGCTCGATTTGTCCATAGAGAATTCCATAGCCATAATTCAAAGCGCTATTGAATGGGTCACGCGCCCCACGCCCTTGACGACCGGGCCAGGGGTAGTCTGGCGGGAGCAAATGACGAATCCCCTGCCAATAACGTTGGGCAGCACGGCCTTCCACCGACATCAGTTGTTCACGCACCTCGTCAATGAAAAGATTGTCGTGCCGGGCGACCACCACCAATCCCTCCAATTCAGCCAGGTGATCCAACACCTCTGCTATCAGGCGACGCACTTCCTGATAGGTTTCCGGCTCCTTCTCCTTGCGGTATTTGGCAGCATATTTGAGCAAGGTGGCCTGATTTTGGATTTTGCCGTAGGCGAAGGCGAAAGCCAGTTCGCAGCCGCGCCGGGTATGGTAGGCTTCCAGCTGCGCCCGGCGTGTTAACACCGTGCCGATCAAGCCGGAGCTGTAAAGCGAGGCATAAGCGGTTCCAGTGCCGCTGAGAAAATGGATGGGAATACCCCGCTCTGCGCAAGCGCGAATAGCATCCGCCGAGATACTGACTCCTTTGCTGGTGATGGTGACGCTTTCCAGATGCAACAACGGAGCTTGAGCCAGAACAGCCTCGCCCTGGGTCACCTTGAGGCGTTCGCTATATTTGCCAATGTGGGAGCCGAAAACGTCGGCGATTAAGTTTTGGACGATGGGCATGACTTCTTCTCCTGTCTCTAACCTATACATTTATGAATCCCAACACCTCATCAGGCGGAGTGGGAGAAAGCATCGGCCTGCCAATAGGCTGGCCCGACAGCAAGTGGGGCTATTTGATACACTCCGTTACCCTTGGTGACATTCTTGCCCACCTGCAGAGCCTGACCCAGTTGCAGATAGGGCCATAAAGGCTCCCAATCGGTGGCCCGATAGGCCACCCATCCCACAAAACCACTCAATGGTTTTTCGCGCCCATCCCGTCCTGAACGGGGGATCATCTCGATCCAGTGGATAGCAGCTTCCACCCTTTGCACTTCGTCGGCCGCCTGATGCAACCGGGCTACCTGCGCCAGGTCGCGTGGCAGCTCAGCTGCGAATTGCACTCGCAAATCATCCAGCCGACGCAAAAGGCGACGAAAGAAGGGGGCGAAATCGGGAGCTTTAGCCAGGCGTTGATCATCGATCAACCGGGTGGGGGTGAGGAAGTGGAGCGTCACTGCAGCGGCGGACGGTGGCGCGGCCGGCCGTAACGCATCGCCCCAGGTGACAGCCAGTTCTGGCACTTTGACGAGATCCTCACCGGGAGCCAAAATAACCTCTTCACGTTGACGCAACGGGTTACGAGCTGTGATAGAACGCACCGTGAATCGGCCGCGCCCTACCCCCACCCCTTCATACCCCATTTGGCCGACGGCGAGCACAAAATAGGGAAGAAATTGCCAGCTCTCTCCATACAGCGTAAGCGTAAAATGGAAGCGTTGACCCGGCTCCACTCGCTCCACCGGGGGCAGGGGAGGAACTAAACTGTAGGCCCGACGCGCATGGCCTGGGTCCAGCCGATGGGTCAACAACCAACAGGCCGGGCAGTTGGCCGTATGTTCCGGGGGCGGTGGGGTCGAGCGCCAACCGTATTCAGAACAGGTGGTGCGCAGCAAAATCTGTCCCAATGCACCGCGCAAGTAGTTGCCCGCCCAATAGCGACGCAGCACAACCGGGTCATTGGCAATGGCTTCAAAGTGTAAGTGGGTCATCACAAGGTGGGTCATTGTTTGATCATCCAATAGGTCAATAACTGGCCAGGGGCTTGCGCGTTGGAAGCTCTTCGTCCAGTTCCAGTTGCTCAAGGGCCAACTCAACATAAGGAGTCACTTTAGACAGCGATAGCGGGGAGTGCGAAAAGTTGATCGGGATCATGTCCATCGGCTTGACGGTCGTCGGATTCGTCTGTAAGATGGGATTTATCTACTGTGGTGTTGAGGTGAATATTCCATAGTCTGCACCTTGACCTTATGAACATTCAAGAGATTATCTGGTTGGAAGCGGTAGAAGATAAAATCTTTCGCAAGCATCGTATTCAGCCCCTGGAAGTTGAAGCGGCGTTAATGAACAGCCCGCATGTGCGTTTCATGGAACGCGGCCACCAACCGGGTGAAGATTTGTACGCCGCTTTTGGGCAAACAGCTGGTGGCCGTTATCTGGCCGTATTTTTCATTCTTAAAGGTACACGCACCGCCTTGATCGTCACCGCACGGGATATGACCCGGCAAGAAATAAGAAGCTATGGACGAAAAAAATCGCGTAAGTGACATTTCTCAAGCCCAGTCGCTAACTGATATGGCAACATTTTGGGATGAACACGATACCACCATGTTTGAAGATCGAACCTACGAAGTTGACATGACCTTTGATCTATCGGTTCGTCGTCATTATGTTGCCATTGACCCCGCGCTTCTGCAGAAGTTGCAGCAAACAGCGATGGCGCGGGGGTTAAATACGGAAAGCCTGATCAACCTTTGGCTGCAAGAGCGACTGTCCTCTACTCAGGTCTGAGTGAATAACCTTTGGCGGCCGGGCGTGCTCCGCCCTTCCGACATGGAACCAGTTTTTTGAATAATCTGGCGGGCCGGGAGCCGGGCTTCGGCCGGAAGCCCGACTCCTGACTGTTGCGTTGATTACCCCAGCCGCTCGTAGAGCGAATAGGAACGACTGGAACGTATCAACCGATAGGGCAGCACAACGGTTCGCACCAATCGCTTGGGGCGTTTGCTATCGTAGATGTCAGCCTGCTCGAATGTCATCTGTTCATCGCAGTCGTCAATTTGTTGGGCCAGCCCCAAAAGTGGAAACCTTGTGGATGCTTCAGTGAGCATAATGTGGTCGGACAAGGTGTCCAAACTCGCCGGCGGCCGGCGCAACTGTATCAGACTACCCCGTTTGCCCAGGTAGTTGATGTTGAGTAACCAGCGTATCAACTGCTCCTGGCGCACGTCGGCGGGCGCATCAGCCGGTATACCCACCGCCAGGTTCACAGGCCCAGCGAGAAAGACATATTCTCGATAGGCAATACTCTTTTGGTATGGGCCGGCGTCGGCTGCACCCGACTCGGCCCGATTGCGACGTAGCTTGAGAATTTTGGTGAAGAGGTTGGTGACAACAATCTGCTCCGGCAAGCGCACTGCAAGTCCCAGACTACGCAACCAGGGCCAGGCAGATCGCGCCTGAGGCAGACCATCAACCCTCAAGGCAGCGTCTAGCAATGCTATTTTGACAGCGTAGGGTGTGGGCAATAACAAACTCTTAGCGCCTGAGGAAGTCGCCCACGATGGCTTCAAACTGAAAAGCGTGGTCGGTTCATAGATAGCTTCGATCCAACGCATCGGTTGCCTCCTTAGCTGCCCCCAAGGGCTTAGCCATCCGGTCAGGCGACATATTGCAAGACAAAAGGCGTGCTATCTTGTATGACAGCGCTAACAGTCTGGGCAAAACCATTCATGGAGGTAAAAGGATGAGCGCTGAGGGCGTGCGGCCGGATGCCATTCAGCGTTGTGCACAAGGCTTGTAACTCGTCATTGTAACCAGCTTTGAGGGGGCTTAAAGTTGGAGCAGGGATCACATCCCGACTGAGGGTGAGAACACCCTGGACATCCACAATGTGGGGGGCCTGGGTATTGCGCATGGCCCCGGCCGGCTCCACCACAGTATACAATAACGCCTCCAGTAGGGCGTGCAGACGCGCCTGGCGCTGCGCGGTGTCCATGACATAGCGTTGGGTAATGTCATTGAAGCCAATACGCGCCGCCTCGATAGTTGCCACTAGAGCATAAATACCGCTATTGGCAGGCCGATGAAAGATAGCCTGACCAAGATTGGCCTTGCGTGATTCCTCGGCGGCTTTCTTCTCCTCACCTGATTTGGGCTGCTCTTTAGTTTTAGCCAACTCAGCGCGCTCAGTGACGTATTTGACATGGAAGTAGCTGTCGGACACGGTACTTTCAGGCAAGCCAACCACCCACCCAAATTCAACTACAGATTTGCGAGGCAAAGAGCGATTGCCGGCTGTGATCAGGTTGCCCAGCATGTCGTCCATGGCGCAAGTTTGCAGCACCTGGGTCAGTGTCTCGGCATCGCTGTGATTGGCCATGCGCGCCATGAAGGCTTCATCGGCGCTAATGCGATTGGCATTGAAGGTGCGACAACCGCTGCACAAGGGCAAATTGGCGGCCTGGGCAATGCGATGTAAGTGTTCTGCCAGAATATGTTTGACCATGTCACCAGAGATGGCATTGACGTTTTGTAGCTGGCCTTTACCGTCTACAATATTGACCATCCGGGTCTGAATCTGGTTTCCCTCACCACCTTCGTTATTCAACGAGTGCATGTCAAGGGTAACCTGGGCTGAAAGGGATAATGAATAGATGGACTGGGGCATGTTATTCCTCCAACAGATCAGTGTCTTCAGGGTGTTGTGGTTGAGGCTCATCGGCGCGAGGCACCCGTGCATAACCAAAGGCAACCAGGAGTTTGGCGATCAGATCAGAGCCATGTTGGTCAATCAGGGCGGTGATATGCTCAAGATCAGTGGTCTGCACGCTGCGGCGGTATGGGCCAGGGCGCGTCTCCATAACCTGCGCATTTTCAGCGTTGTAGTTGTGCAAGAACTCGCCCAGGGCAGCCATAAACTCAGTGGGATATTGGGCGCGACGAATCAGGTCGCGACCTAACCCATAGCGCACGTCATAGCGCCGATCGTTCTGGGATTTGCGATATTGCGCTGTGACTGTGCTTTGGCGAATGGCGTAGGCGATGTTGCGAAAACCGGGGTTATCCAGTATTTCGCGTAAGTTGGATTGTGTGCTCACTAACAACCTCCTTAAATTATCAGTTGTGAATTTGCGGGGTGGATAGGTTCCTTTCTCACCCTCCCGCATAACATAGCTGCTGTATGCGGTTGTGAAATCAAAAAACGGAGCCAGGTGATCAGCAACGATGAAGTCGCGGTAATGTTGGAGCAATTGGAGCTGATCGCCTTTGTTCTCGGCGAACTGACGTACAATGGCTTCATGTTCCTCCAAAACTTGGGTTAAGATTTGTGCCTCCTCCGTCGTTTCGACTGCAACCCAGCCAGGTAAGTTGAGGAAGGCGATATTCATGATGGCAGCGGCGTTGCCCAGGTCTTTATAAAAGGCAACATGAAAACCGCGCAAAAAGTCGGCCGGCCGCACACGTTGTCGCCGACTGGAACGAATGAGAGAAGTCGCGGTGCCTTGGGACTGTTCCATGTAGTGCAGGAAGGCGCGCGTGTAACGCAAGATGGTTAGAATATCGCTGAGGACAGGCGTTTCCTGAAAAGGCATGGTTTGCCTAAAACGGTCGTCCACGCGGTCCCGTGTGTATAGCAACATCCTGCCCACTGCCGGCACATACGTTTTGCGGTCGCTGCTATCTCGCAAACTACGGGTCAGGCCGATCTTCCATAAACCAACCAGCTTGAGCCATTCTAAAAGCCAGAAGCTTTTGAGGTTACCCGGCGCGGCGCTGTTGGGAAGAGGGCGATTGATGCCTTTGCCCTGAGCAGGATTGACCAGTTGGCTGGCGGTGGCGTCAACAACGCTCAGATTAGCATGAGCTTTAGCTATCTGTTTCCAGGCTGTGCGAGCTGCTTCCACATGGTTGGGTTGATAGTGTCCGGCCGGCCCAGGGCTAAACATCTCACATAACACCCGGCATACCGGGCCGATAAGGTTCGTGTTTTCTAAAGCCATCCATTGGTCTACCACATTGTTATAACCAGTCAAGGTGGTGGGTGTGTTGAGAGCGCGTAACAGGTCATAGTCACGTGACGGTGGAGGAGGTAAGGTGGCTAGAATTTGATCGTCACCACCGGTCACATAGGCGCGCTTGACGATGTTAGGCTGGTTTTTCAAAACCTCGAAGAAAAGGCGTCGCCTTTCCTTCTCCAGTTCAAAGTCAACCGCGTGGCGTTCGGGAACGCTATCCTGATTATTGCGTGTACGGACATAACGGATGGGCACGAAGAAGGCGGTGGCGTTTTCCACTTGCCTGAGATCGAGCGGCGCATCAGCATCAACCTGGAAGTAGCTGCCATGGTCTGTCTGAAGTATCTCAGGCTCGCGGCCAAGATGTTGAGCATAGAGCTCGCGGAGCAGGTGTATCACGCCGGCCGCCAACAGATCGTCGGCAAAAGTACCTGTGGTTTTATCAATGAAAAACGTTTTCAGCATAGCCTTTCTCCAAATGAACATTCAGTTGCTTAAGCAATGGCAGTAACCTCCTCACCTGGATGCGTGCATCCCCGGCAATGTTAGCTATAATAATTTCATCAGGTGGCACATCAATTGCGATAAGCCACTCAAGAAAGCGAATACTTTGATCGGAGGCTTCATATAAATCAATCAAGACTTGTTGCTCTTGTTCTGCATAACATAATAAGTTGAGCTGTCTGATTGATTCCTTTCCCGTTGTGGTGCTGTATTTCGTTCTGTATGCGGCCATGTTAATAGCATAGCACAGGGCCGCGTGGCTGTCAAATCTCATCTCGACTCGTTGTGAGTACTGAAAAGTTATGGTGCTGGTATTGTCGTTTTCGCGTACCATGTACATCGACTCGCTAGAGAGTACCCTCACTTTTAGCACCATACTTGTTAACGCATACCCCGGGCCGTCCCCTCCTGGTCGGCAAAGCGTAGAGCGCGTACAAGCAACATGTAAGCGCACATATCGGCCGGGTTGGTCTCACGGACAAAGTAATTTTCGTCCAAAAGTCTTTGGTAATCTGACTGCCTTTCCACCTCCACCTCATTTTCAAGCAATTGATTGGCAATGGACGCGGTCACGGCCGGGGGTAATAGCGTCCAGGTGTGAGCAGCAATTTGATGATGGTTCCGAATCAAGCGATACGGGGATATCTCGGTGGAAAAGGGAGCATGATGGCGCGCAATAGCGGTGAAGGCCGCCCGTAACAAGGCCTCATGTTGCTCATCATCTGGTATCAATACCTCTAATAAGGGAATAGCAGCCACCGCTCCTTCGACAGCATGATGTGGCAGGCGCGCACGGGGCAGGTGTCTATGTTGCTCTGGATCGAAATCGGTGTGGGCAATCGCAAAGTCAGGCACTGACGCACCGGCCGTTTTTTGCCACCGGCGCACAGCATTTTGCCAGGCGACATTAAGTTTCCCCAAATCATGCCCTACGACAATGAGATGGGCAACTTGCTCCACCACTCCGCTCGCCCAACCAAAGACCTGTTCCAGTCGCCGCCCGGCCAGACGAACATCCCCTAAGGCTACTTCAGTGAACGCTTGATGAACGAGTTCTATGTGGCGGCGGTAGCTTTCTAAACGATAAGTGTAGCGGGGTTGACCAGCTGTATCCCGGCCGGCCGATGGGACGGTAACCCGATAGGGATAACTTGGATAGAGCGTCAGGCCCAACTCAACGGAATAGCCAACCAGGGCGGGATTGATGACCAATAGCGGGGCATAAAGTTGCTGCGTTTGGTGGACAGGCTTAAAGGCATAGCGAATGGGTTGATTGGCTTGCGCTTCATCGTCGCTACGATCTTCTACGAGGCCTTGCACCAACCAATCCAGCTTGCCGGTATCCCAGTCAGCATCCAGGGCCTCATTTTGCGTTTGCCAATTTTTGAACTTGCCTAAAAGAGTACCGTGGAAGAGTGAAAATTGATCAACCTGAAAAGGTGCATGGCGCAACTGATCGGGATCATCATGCACGGTCACCATCAGGTTGCTCACCTGACGCACCAATTTGGATGCTTCGCCCCTATCACCAGCTCCTCGCCACAGACGACGCACATTCTCATCGAGTTCGAGGGCACTTGAGCGTAACACTTCCACCATGGCTTGATCGGCCGGGGTGTGTACATGATCAATCCAGGCCTGTTCATCCGCAAAGGTAAGATGGCGATCCTGGTTGTTCACTAACCATTCCCATGTACGCCGACATTGATCGGCAGCCTGTTTCTCATGATAGGGATGCAGGTCAGTGTCTGCCAATCGATAGATTACCACCTGCCCGGTCTCACCAGCGTAGCGAGCGCAGCGACCGGCGCGCTGCAAAACAGCAGACGCTGGGGCGAGTTCTGTGTGCAAAACAGCGGAGCTAATATCCAATCCCACTTCAACGACTTGCGTCGCCACCACAATTAAACTTGCCAGCGTGCGCGGCTTGGGATCCTTACCGAACTCACGCTCCACCAGTTTTTCTTTTATCTGCCGATCTTGGCGCAGAAAGCGGTTGTGTAGAAGCTCGATGTGTGTCTCTGGCGAAGCCTTTTCCCGCAGGGCCTGATAAACAGCCTGGGCGCGCTCAACCTGATTACATACAACCAGAGTGCGCGGCCGGCCAGACTGTGCCTGGTGTAAAGCCCAAATGTGAGCTACAGCCTCCGATGTGGCCTCAACCCGCCTCTCCGTGTTCTGTGCCGTCAGGCTTTCGGGAAAAATCGTATAACGACGCTCTTTATGCTGGGCAGGAATCTCTTTTAGTTCATCAGGCATCAATAGCACGGGTTCAGCGTCCAGGGTTTTAGCCAGACTGGCGAGCATAGAGCCTGAAAAAGTAGCTGTCATCAATACAAAGGGCGAGACCCCGCGCAACGTTTTAAGCATGTGTAGGCTAGTCGGTAAGGTGGAATCGGGATCGAATAAATGGAATTCATCAAATACAAGATAACTGCCTACAAAAGCGCCAGCGTTGAGATTGCCTTGACGTTGCGATAAACTATAGGGATGTAGTAACCAGCTGCTAAGCACCTGGTCAATGGTGGCGAAAATCAGATCCGCGCGGAACTCTGGATCGTCTTTATGTTCTCCTGTCTGCCTCTTGATCACAGGGGGATTCTGAAGCAACATTTCCTGGTCACAGATACGTCTATATTCCCTGTCAAATTGGTTAGCCAAAACCCGCATGGGAACAGCATAAACACACTTACGTGGGACATTGGGATTGTCGGCCGCCCAAGCCTGAATGAAAGGCCAAAGGGCGGCTAGTGTTTTACCTGCCCCGGTTGGCGCTTGTAGAATGATATTTTTCCCCTGGCGAACTAACCGGGCGATACGTTTTTGGTAACTATACAGCTCCATGCTCACTCCTTCCTGAAAATAGCGGCGGCCCATAGGTCATCATAATCTTCATCATCCTGGTCAATTGAAGGCTTGTTAGGTTCGATTTGATAATTTTGCATTAAGCGCAACACTTCTCGTTCTAATTGGCGGCGCAGTTCGGCCGGTTCCAGAACTTCGCAATCTGCCCCCCAACCGCGAATCCAGGGGAGCATTTCTTGCCATTCGGCTACCTGGGCGCTCCACAGGCAGTCGCCGTTGGGTTGGGGGTCTACTTTTTCGGTGGGATGCCAGATGCTTTCGCGCAGGCGGCGCGCCGCGTCGCCACGTCGAAAGCGGAGGCGCACGGTGACGGGTTCCCCTTCCCCATACCAGATGCCCCAGGCGTGTTGCAGCAGGGTGGCTTCGTCGAAGTCGGCCGGCCATTCGAAGGTTTCGCCGGTCAAGACGGCGTGCTGGATGCGCTCGATCTTGAAGGTTGCCAGATTGTTGTGAACGTCACTCTGACCGATGAGGTAAGCGCCGTCGCTCCACAAGGAGGGTTCGATGAGGTAGGGGCTGACGAGGTAGGTGTAGGGCTGACGGGCGCGCAGGGCCTGGTGGGTGATGCGCACTTTGCGCCGCTCGGCCCAGCCGGCGACGACTTGTTCCAACACCTGAACACGCCCCGGCTGGGTGGCCTGATCTAGGATGCGGCCGGCCGCCGCCACCAGGCGTTCTGTCATGGGCTGGTGCAGGGCTGCGGCCAGCTTTTCCAACCCGCTGGCGACGTGGGGCTGGGCGATGCGTGTCTGGCGCGAGGCGCGCCGGGCGGCCAGGTAGAGGGCCAGGGCTTCGTGCAGGTTGAGCCGAATGGCGGAGAGGTAACGTTTGCGGTCAATGCGCCAGTGACCGCGCTGACCATCTTCAATAAAAGGCAGATTGTCTTCCAGATAGCAGCGATCTTTGTAGGCAGTGGCGCGGTCAACACCCAGGCGCTTGGCCATCTCGATGTCGGTGAAGGCGCGCTGGATGTAGAGACGCTCCATCTCCAGCAGACGTTCGGCGCGAGTCCCTCCTCGGCTCATGGGTCACTCTCCTGATGTGAAAACAAACCATACTAACCGCCATGGGTGGTTAAGATGAACTGACACGTGGGCGCCGGCCGGCGCTGAGCACGTGGCTTAAGTTTACAGTGTATCACGCCGCTACGCCAAAAATGGCAACATGCCAGAGAAGGTGGAGACGTAAAGGTCTTACGTCTCCACCTGAGGGGATGGGGTTAACGCCGACGACGCCAACTGAATAGCGAGAGCCGGCCGGCGTCATCTTCGGCCAGTAAAATGCCTGCCTTTTCTAAATCAGCCAGATCTTTGTGCAGGGTGGCGCGATTCATCTGCAGCTGGCGCGCCAGGGCGGCCTGGGAGATGGCCTCGTGCTGCTGGAGCACCTCGGCGATCTCTTGGAGTCGCTCCTGCTTACGTTGCTTGTTTCCGAACATACCACAGCCTCCAGTTGTGAGATTGACTAACAGCATGGAGGATGGTTGTTGCGAGTACGGCAACATGAGGGGAGAAACCACGGCGGTAGGGGCGAATGGTTCGTCACTCCCTCCCGTGAAAACGGGAGGAAAATGGGAGCATTTTGTTCTCACCGCAAAGGCGCAAAGGACGCGAAGGTTTTCCCTTTTCTTGGCGTTCTTCGCGCCTTCGCGGTTGCATCATTTTGTTCTCACCGCAAAGGCGCAAAGGACGCGAAGGTTTTCTCTTTCTTGGCGTTCTTCGCGCCTTCGCGGTTGCATCATTTTGTTCTCACCGCAAAGGCGCAAAGGGCGCTAAGGTTTTCCCTTTTCTTGGCGTTCTTCGCACC
>JACAEP010000219.1 GCA_013388795.1 Chloroflexota bacterium
ATTCGAGTATTCGATATTCGACATTGCCAAACCGCGCAGCAAATTCGCCCTGCCCCTCGTGCTAAACGCCTCATCACGGGTCGCTTGAAACGACGGGCACATCACGCCGGTTTGTTTGCGGCACACGCCCTGCCCATTGCACGACTCAATCGCGCCTTCGAATCCGCGTTCATGCTCAAAATGCAAAACGGACGTCCATGCTTTTGCCTGATACGCCTCCCCATAACGAAGATTGGTATCCATCGGCGGCGCATCGAATAATTTCTTCGGGTTTAAGATCCCATCCGGGTCGGCGGCATGTTTCAACAGGCGCATGGCATCGGTCACTTCGCGCCCGTAGGTTCGTTCAATGAATTCGCCGCGCGCAATTCCGTCGCCGTGTTCACTGCTCATCGCGCCGCCGAGGCGCATCGTCAACGCAAAGACCTGCTCGATGATCTCGCGCATGGCGCGCACGCCCTCGCCGCGCTGCAAATCCAACACCGGGCGGATGTGCAAACAACCCGCCGAGGCATGGGCGTAGATTCCGCCGAAGGTTCCCTGCGCAGCGAGGATCCGCTCCACTTCGCGCACAAAATCGCCGAGCCGCTCCACCGGGATGGCGCAATCTTCAATGAACGCCACCGGTCGCGCCGCTTTGGGCTGTGAGTCTAAAATGCCCAGCCCCACCTTGCGCACGTTCCAAATGCGAGCCTGGTCTTCGGGAGATTCGGCGATGGTCAACACATCGCCAAGACGACGAACCGCCTCTTTCAACACCGACGGCAAATCGCCGCTAAATTCCACCACCAACACCGCCGCCGGGTCGCCAACCACCCAGCCCATCTGACGAGCATATGCCGGAATGCTGCGCGCATTGCGCAAGATCAATTGTGGGATCAACTCTACAGCGCTGGGATTCATCGTCAACAAGCGCGGAACGTCATCGCAGGCTTCGGCAATGCTCGCGTAGGACAAAATTCCCAGCATGGTGTGCTTTGGCTTGGGAACGAGGTTGACCTTCAGTTTGCGGATGACGGCGAGAGTCCCTTCGGAACCGGCAAGCAGTGCGGCAAAATTTATTTTGTCCTGCGAAATTGGAGGATAGTTGTCAGAGATCCGTGACCCGTGACCCGTATTCCATTGCGGCGGCGCGGATGGACTCCACGGCAAAAGATAGTTGAGACGATAGCCTGCCGAGTTGCGCCATGATTTAGGGTAGTTGTGTTTGATGGCGTCGGAATATTTCTGCCTGATCGCTTGAACAGATGAAACAATATTCGATAGTCGAGTATTCGACGAACGAATATCGAATATCGCGTCATCGAACCTCGCCAAACTCCCATCGCTTAAAACAACATCGGCGGCAAGCAAATGATCCGCGCTCATGCCATAGACGATGGAATGCGCGCCGGTGGCGTTGTTGCCGATCACTCCGCCCAGGGTGGCGCGCTCGGCAGAAGCCGGGTCGGGACCGAAGGTCAGCCCGTGTTTGGCGGCGGCGCGGTTGAGGTTCGTGAGGATGACGCCCGGCTCCACGATGGCGAATTGGGATTTGGGATTGATTTCGATGATGGAATCAAGATAGCGGGAACAATCCAGAATTAACGCTGCGCCAATAGCCTGCCCTGCGAGCGAAGACCCTGATCCTCTAGGAAGAATGGGGATTTGATATTTGGCTGCGAGTTCCACGGCGGCATGTAAATCTTCTTGCGTTTTGGGAATCGCAACGCCCAAGGGCTCGATCTGATAGGACGAGGCATCAGTGGAATATAAAACTTTGGAAGCAGAATCAAGCCGAAGGTCGCCTGCGAAGCGTTTTTTCAGATCATAGGCAAACTCTTGTGAAAGGGTCATATCCCCAATTCTAACGCGGATACCACCCGAATTCCTCCACCGCATCGACCATGGCAAGCACATTCTCAGCGGGCACATCTTCGAGAATGGTATGGACGGATGCGAGCATATATCCGCCGCCTTCGCCAAGGATATCAATGATGCGTTTGACTTCCGCGCGGACTTCCTCCGGTGAACCAAATGGCAGAACGCGATGGGTGTCAATTGCACCGCAGAAGATAAGGTCTTTGCCAAACTGCTTTTTCAGCTCCGGCAGGTTAGACATTTTCCCCGCCGAAGTTTGAATGGGGTTGAGAATATCAATCCCCATTTCAATAAAGTCTGGCAAAAGCGGGAAGACATCACCATCTGTATGGAAGAAAACCTTGGCTTTGGTTTTCGATTTAATGAATGAGACGTAGTCGGCATGAATGGGCTTGACGTAATTGCGGTACATCTTTGGTGAGAGCATCAAACTGGATTGCATGCCCAGATCATCGCCAATTTTTACGATGTCGATCACGTCGCCACATTCATCGAGGAAATGTCCCATCAGGGTTTTGCATAATGCACCAGTCTTCTTTAGTAACTCCACTACAAAATCAGGATGCCGCCCCATGTTGAGATAAAACTTATCCATGCGCTGCATTTCATAAGCGCGCTCAACAGGGAATGCCAGCCAGGGTGTGCCCATGAGCGCATATTTATTTTCCTGATGAAGCTTCTGCGCTTCAGCGCGGACGTGCGCCACGCGGGTGGGATCGTCCATATCGGGCCAGGGGTATGTCTCAAGGTCTTCAATGGAGTGCGTTTCAGACAAGGGGTGATATGAAGGAAACCAGTTATCGGGTCCGGCTTTAGTCACGCCGCCGCCCCACGAGTTGACGTACATCGAGTCTGGTTCGCGGTTGGCATTTCGTTCAAGGATATGTTGCGGCTCACGGTCCAGAACTCCGCGCACATCCACGCGCAAGCGCTCAAGGATGGGCTCGTCAAGCAGCGCCGTGCCAAGTTCGGGGAAGTCGTACAAATAGCGTTCGGGCGCTTCGAAGTTGAGCAGATTCTTTAAGCGTCGATAGGTTGGCATTTTGATGCCGGTGGCGTTGCTTGCGCCGATCACAATAGGAACTCGATCTGGCACTTCGTGATTAATGGTCGCAAGGACGCGTTCGCGGGACGTGAGTGGCATAATAATCTCCTGTGGTGAAATTAAAAGAGGACAACAAAGGTTGTTTGCCTTTATTGTCCTCTGAGTTGAATTATTACCGAACTTCTTGTTAGGTCAGGTTTGCAGCCTGACGACCGCTTTGAATTTCACGATTGGCGGGTTGAAAACCCGCCCTACGACAAATTAGTTTGCTTTTGCTTGGTTCGCCACGGCTGCCGCTTTCTTGGCGGCTTCTTCGGGGTCACCGAGGTAATAGTTCTTGATCGGCTTTAAGTCTTTATCCAGTTCGTAGACCAACGGCAAGCCTGTGGGGATATTCAGTTCAGTGATCTCAGCGTCAGAAATATTATCGAGATACTTCACCAAGGCGCGGATGGAATTTCCATGTGCCACGACGAGCAGACGGTTGCCTGCTTTGATCTCCGGTGCGAGGGTCGTGTTCCAATAAGGCAGGACACGATCCAGCGTAATCTTAAGCGACTCGGTGGCTGGCAGCTGTTCGGGAGTCAGCGAGGCGTAGCGGCGATCAAACTTCGGGTGACGCTCATCGCTCAAGTCCAAGGCTGGAGGCGGCACATCGTATGAACGCCGCCATACTTTCACCTGATCTTCACCATATTGCTTGGCAGTTTCAGCTTTATTCAA
>JACAEP010000332.1 GCA_013388795.1 Chloroflexota bacterium
AAGAAACGATGGAGCATAAGCGATTCTCATTATCCTTAAAACAGCGTAAAAGAATTATTGTATCAGATGGACGGGATAAACGCAGCAAATGCAGGGCTTACGCTAGGGCAATCGCATATAAACAGTATACGTGTTCTCAATCGGCTTTTCGACCCCCTCCGTCCCTTCGGGACACCGCCCCCATATACGGGATGAATGCGCACCTGACTCGTCTCCGTATACGGGGAGGGGTCTGAAAGGGCCATGAACCGGTTAAGATTGGATAGGCAATCGCCCTGCCCGACAAGTTTTCCGATGCAAAATTCAGCCACACATCAGGCGGGCGAAAGCCCACGAGAAACCCGCCTAACCACTGCCATTCAAATGGCGTGGCTTGCAGCGGGTTCAAATCGGTCAGATCAAATCTTGTCTTTTATGGCTTTATGTATCCCGGATCACAGTGACTCAATGAGAATTGGTGAGTCCATAGCGTACCGCGATCAGCGCAGCTTGTGTGCGATCCGAAATGCTTAACTTGCTGAAGATGCTGCTTACATAGTTGCGCACCGTCCCCATCGAGAGATGCAGCCGACCGGCGATCTCCTCGTTGCTTAAACCGCTCCCCAATTGAGCCAGTATTTCGAGTTCGCGTTCGGTCAGGTCGCTAATCTTGATTTCGTCAGCGACGGACGGCAGTGTGCTGTCGGTCATTGCAATGTGCGTCAGCAGTTTCCCGGCGACTGCCGGATCAATTTGGGCGTGTCCGCTCATGGTGCCGCGTACTGCCTTGATCAAGTCCGCCGGGGCGACATTTTTGAGCAAATAGCCGGAAGCTCCGTTGCGAATCGCATCGAACACCCATTCGTCCTCGTCATAGGTGGTCAAAACCAGCACGCGGATGTGCGGATGATGCTGACGGATTTCGCGCGTCGCCCGCACGCCGTTCATACCCGGCATCTTCAAGTCCATGAGAACTAGGTCTGGACGGGTCTCTACGATCTGTTCCAGCGCGTGCGCGCCATCGTGCGCTTGTCCGACAACTTTAATGTCGGGGGCGCTTTCCAGGATAACTTGCAGCCCTTCACAGACAATTGTCTGATCAT
Source organism: Chloroflexota bacterium (assembly GCA_013388795.1). Taxonomy (GTDB): domain Bacteria; phylum Chloroflexota; class Anaerolineae; order Anaerolineales; family Villigracilaceae; genus Villigracilis. The sequence continues at coordinate 1,083 of JACAEP010000332.1, forward strand.
CGCAAATTAATACACGTATCATGAATGTTTTCTCACCGTAAACTCGACCTTTGTGCCTGCACCAGGCGTGCTTGTGATGTGTAGATCGCCGCCCATGAGAATTGCGCGTTGGATCATCCCATTCAGACCAAAATGGCTCTGGCTGTGGGTGCGCTTCACATCAAAGCCGATTCCATCATCTTGAATGCAAAAGCAATAATGCATGTCTTCAGCCAGTGCTATGACGCTGAGATGTTCGGCTTGCGCGTGACGAACGACATTTTCCAGCGCCTCCTGCATGATCCGATAAATCCCCTGCTCGTCGTCGGGGGTCAGTCCGTCAAACGTAGGAGGAAGATCGAGATCGAGCCTGAGCGAACCGCGTTGTGCTGCTGACTGCGCGACTTGCTCCAACGCCAGGCGCAAGCCGAGGTCTTCCAGCGGCGTGCTGCGCAAATCGCGCAGCGCCCGGCGCACTTCGATCATACCCTCATTCATCGCAGCGATCACCTCCATCAGCATCGAGCGCGCTTTGGTCGGGTTGGCATCCCACACGACTTGAATCGCATTGAGTTTAACGGTTGCCGCGCTCAGCGTATGGGCGAGCGTGTCGTGCAGTTCACGGGCAAGGCGATTGCGTTCGCGGCTGATCGAGAGCTTTTCGACCGTCACGGCATACTGCGCGAGCTGTGTGTGCGCGGTCTCTAATTCGCGCTGCTGCTGCGTTTGATACTGAACCAAACGCGAGACGACATATCCCACCACCAGCCCGGTCGTCAGATTGATTAGCGGCGCCCGCACGGATGCCAGATCAAGGACGGCAGCATCCGACACAACAACCAGCGCGATCAGTTCGATCACCAGCACATACAGGCAGTAGATCATGGTTCTGCGCCATGAATAGCCCCAAGCGACCAGCACAACCAATGCCAGCCGTAGATTGATCCCGTTCAGATTAGGAGTCGTGAAGTCGGCAATCCACCCTGCATCGATCCGCCAGGCGTCTAATGCCGTGATGATGCTCCGCTGCTCGAACACAACCACGGTGACGATAAATAAAGCGGCAAGATAGGCATAGCTGATACGGAGCGGGTGCAGCAGGCTCGGAAAGCTTAGGTAGAGCAGACAGGCGAACATAGCGAGCGCGCTGAACACCAGCACGGCGACTTCTTCTCGTCCCAGCGCTGCAAAAAACAACGCGGTGATCACCACCGCCATCAGGCGGACGGTGATCACTAGTCGAAAGACATTCACATAAAGTTGATTGCGCGGTGTATCCGCCTGTTGTGCCACGTGCAAACCTGATCGTCAGTCGTCTATCCCGCTACAGAATCGTGTGTTGGTCTGAGTCGAGAACGAGTATGACGGCACGCGTCCCCGTTGGTGGCAGCGGCTTTCCCGCCAGATCGTAACGGAATTGGGCGAAGGTTCCTTGATGAATGACGCCCGCCTCATCGGCAAATTGATAGCTGCCCTTCAGAAACCAGTCACCGCTGCCCTCATCAACCAGTTCAAGCGCTGTGAACGTGCCGTCCACACGGCGCGCACGTGTTCGATAGGCGTGGGCGCGCCGCACTGAGCGCCAGCCCGACCGCAGACTGATGCCCGCAAAGATCAACACCCCGACAATGGCAGCCGCGATCAGCACAACTGCTGCTCCACTTAAGTCTATCTGGAAAAGTGCGATTCCAACAAGCAGGAGAAGTGATGCGCCACCCATCAACGCAGCGATCGCCAGGTCGAAGCCGCCATCACCATAACGCTGTGGGACTGCCGGCCCATTCCCCGCGAGAAATGGCGCATTATCCTTATTGACGAGAAATAGCGTTTCGTTCAGTGGGTGCAGCATTTTCCGCATTCCTCGCATCAACGCAGCGTCAGGGTGTATTTGCCGCCGCCGATGCCGGCAGATGTGCGCACAACGATCGTGTAGACACCATCTTCAGGCAGCGTCACGCGGTCAATGAGCGCGTTAAGTCCACCCGCACTGTCGTCGTCCTCAGCGATCAACCGCTGCGTCGGGCCGCGCAGTTCCAGATACGGGTCCATCGCAATCGCGTCTGACTCGAGGGTGATGGTGACGACATCGCCCGCCTTGCCAACGAAGGTGTAATCCAGCGTTTCGCCCAACGGCAGGTTGCCGGTGACGGTGGCCCCCATTTCGATCCGCTCACCAGACACGGCAGTGATGCTTGTCCCCGCCTGAACGCCGTCCAGTTCTGCGCCAACCAAGGTCAGGCGGTACTGGCCGCCGCCGTCGCCATAGGCCGTCGTGACCTCGATGGTGTATGTGTCGTCCGCCGGCAGGGCGAAGTTCTCGATGATCGCGTTCAGATTGCCCGCGCTGTCATCGTCCTGCGCCACAATGCTGCCATCCGAGGCGTACAGGTTGAGGAAGGGATCCATCGTCAGCGCGTCGGACTCCAGCACGATCGTCACGACCTGCCCCGCGCTGCCCTCAAAGGTATACGGCTGGGCTTCACCCAGCGGCAGGTTGCCTTCTGCGGTGCTTTCAGCGCCCGGCTTGCCGCCGCTGTTGTTCCCTGCATCGTCGGCGTTTCTTTCGCTGGGACGAATGGAATGGATCACTGCCTCGAAGGTCTTCTGATAATCGACGAGGTCGCCACTGGCAGCGAGCGTGATAAAGGTGACGCGCAGCTCGCGGCTGCCCAACACCCCTATGAAGCCTTCACTCGCACTCGTTTCGGTCGAGGCGATATAGCCTTCATAGCCGATTGTCTCGATCTCGCCGACGCTGCCCACCTTAGCCCCTGCGGACTCTTCCTGAGCAATCAACTCATCCATAGCGGCCTGGACAGTCAGCATCCCATCATTAGTCGAAGTCAAGTAGATGACGGCTTCACCTTCAGGCAGGTCGGCAGCATCACGTCCGCCTAGCACCATCTGCGCCAACTCGGTGCTGCTGTACAGAAAGATGACCGGAGTGGTCGTACCATTCTCGTCTGTACTCAAGAAGGCATCTGCAATCCACTCAGACGGGTAGTCGAAGGCAAAGGCACCGTTATCGAGGGTTTCGTCCGGCGCCTCTTGCGCGAATACAGTCGCGCCGAACGTCAGCACACCCAACACAACGGCGATGAAAGTCACGAGCTTGGACATGTTTTTCTCCCGGTATTTAACAGCTTAGTTGTTAGTTTCCAGCACAAAGATCATCTGGTCATCGGTGATCTGGAGGCTTTGGGCGCCACCTGCCGGGGTCTGCTGGCGGATATAACGGCTCCAACGTGCGGTCAGCGAGTCATTGACCAACGCGATCATCGCATCCGGCGCGGGCTGCCCGCCAATCAGCAGTTCAGTCAGCGTCCAGGTGATTGCGTCGGTGGTGGTTTCGGGGATGAGTGTGACAACAACCGCAACGGTGTCACCGCGACGGGGAACGAGCGTCGCAGCGATCACGACCTGACCGGGCTGGAAATCAATGATTTCGTTAGTGACCCGCGCGGACATCACCGACAGGCAGTTGATCGTGTCGTTTGCCTGCGCTTCGGTGAAGACGAGCATCTCCGCCATGCCCTCGGCAGCCTGCATCGTCGGTACCACTTCCGGGGTCACGATCACTGCATCAGCACCCGCCAGGACGATGGTCATTTCGTCATCGGTGATCTCGACCGCCGCCGCCGCTTGACTGATGATCGAGGCGGAGAAGGCGCGCCACGCTGGAAGCAGCGCCGTGTTGATTTGGCCGACAACGGCATCGGGCGCTGCTTCGCCATCCAGCAGCACTTCGACAACCACCCACGACAGGTAGCCGCGATCCAACGATGGCACCAGCACGATTTCGCCTTCAATGGTGTCACCTGCCTGCGGGATCAAGGTGGCGGTGATGGCGAGTTCGCCGGGGCGCAGATCAACGACCACATCGGCAGTTTGTATGCCCGGATTGGCTTCGACAAGATACGTCTGGTTGATTTCCGCTTCGGTGATTACAAGGGTGTCACCCTGAGCAGCAGCAGTGAAGGCGGCGAACATGAGGCTAATGACGAGCACAGCCAAGGTTAAGTGACGCATGTGTGATCTTCTCCAGTAGATTGACTGAGCGATGATGAGGTTTGTATCACCTCGATCATCAGTCAATCACACCAGCGGGGCGATCAGGAATGGACGGCAGTCATCTGTTGAGGTGACACCGACACGCCTTGACGTGTAATTTTCACGACCTGGTTTGTTACGGGGAGAGTTCGGTCAACTGCGCGATAATGTCCGTGAAGGTGGGGACAGGTTGGGCGTTCAGCCGCGCTTCAAGGTCTGCGCCATAACGAGCCTTCAGCATTGCAAAGAGCCTGACGACCATGTCATGAGTCGTCGCTGCTTCAGGAAGCGCTTGTGCCTGCAGGAAAGCCGCCACTGCCAACGCCACGTCATCGCGTCCCGCCTGTGCCAACGCCACACCGAAGCCCGCCACCGCGGCGATTTGCAGCGGTACCACGCCAAGCTGAACCGTTGTCGCCAGCCCACGCGCCAGCAGGGGAAGCGCCAGTTGGCTCGACTGCTCACTAAGATGCACATTTGCCAGCATGATCAGGCTGAGTGCCAGCCCGTGACGGTCGCCAATGGCAGTCTTTAGGTTGATGCTGTGCTGTAAGTAGGACTGTGCGGTAACGAAATCGCCGGCGTCTGATGCCGCGCTGCCCAAGTTGTGATACGCAAGCGCTTCGCCCCAGCGATCCTCTAAACGCGCGAAAATTTCCAGCGTTTCTTTGTAGTAGCTGCGGGATTGGGCGTAGTCTTGACGGGCATCCGAGATCAGTCCGAGGTTGTTCAGCACGCTGGCGATACCCCGATCATTGCCGATGGCGCGGTACAACGCCAAGCTCTCTTCTAAAAAGGGGGATGCTGTTTCGAAGTCCGCATTGCTGAGGGCGACGATGCCGAGGTTGTTCAGGCAGCTTGCGATCCCTTTCGAGTAACCGAGGGTTTTATAGATCGCCAGCCCGCGTTCAAGCTGGGTGCAGGCGCTGTCATTCTGTCCCTGATACCAATAGATCACCCCCAGTCCGCGCAGCGCGTCCGCCTGCACCTCAGGCTGACCGAGCGCCTCTGCAAGCTGTGCCGCCAGTGTCAGTTCAGCCGCTGCCTGCTCAAATGCACCAAGATGTTCATGGGCAGATGCCGCAAGGATCAGCACTTCAGGGCGGATGGCTGCGTCCGACGGGAGGGCCTCGAGCAGCCGTTCGGCCCGCTTGAGCGCCATATCATAATTGCTCAGGTGAAGGTCGCGTTCAACCGCCCGCAGTGCATACGAGACGCCGCGCGCTGCTTGACCGGCATCGAACCAGTGATCGGCCAGCATACTATCATACGCCTGATTGCCGGGATAAACCGCTTCGAGCGCCGAGGCGATTTCCCCGTGAATGCCTGCGCGTGCGGCAGTGTGCATCTGGGTTAGAAGATATTCGCGCAGCTTGTCATGTGAGAAACGCCAGACATTATCCACGACTTCCAGAACGCCTGCAGCAGCACTGACCGCCAGAAAGTCTTGGAGCAGAACGGTCGGGTCAAGCTGAGCCAGCAGCTTCAGATCGAGGGTGCGCGCAGCAACCGCAGCGCGTTCGAGCATGGGACGATAAGCCATTGGGACGCGGTCGAGGCGTCGGTGGATCACCTGCTGCATACCGCCGGACAGCACCGAATTGGGCAGCGTCATGCGTCCTATATTCGCCAGCGATCCAGCCTCCTCTGCCAATGCGCGCACGGTTTCGACCATAAAGAAGGCATTGCCTTCGGTTTGCGCTTGCAGCAGTTCAATGACACTGTTCTGCCTGCTCACCTCGCCCAACATCACCTGCGCCAACCGGGCAACCGCCTCCGCATTCAGCCGCGCCAGCCGGATCACCTGCGCGTTCGGAAATTCATCCGGCAAGTCGGGCCGTTCGTCATCGCGGAACGTCCCCACGATCAGCAGGTTAGCGATTTGTGCTTGTGCGCTGATGAGGTATTGCAACAGGCTCAGGCTTTCCGCCGCCCAATGCAAATCTTCCAACAGCAGTACAACGGGTTGGGGTTGCTTTCTGAACAGGTCAACCACCGTCATCGCAAGCCGTACCTGAGCGGCAGTGCTGGAGAGTTCAGGCGCATCCACTACCGGGTGTTCAATCAGATCGGACAGGTCTGGCACGAGGGCTTTGAGAATGGCGGCTTCCGAATCGCTCAATGGGGTATGGAGGACGAGGCGGCGCGCCGGGTCGCGCCATAACTGATAGGGAAAACCGCCTTGCGCAACCGCCTGACCACGCAGCACGAGCGCACCACGTACCAGCGCCCGCGTCCGCAGTTCGTCCAGCAGACGGCTTTTGCCCACTCCACTTTCGCCACCGACCAACCACGTTGTCCCCGCGCCCAGAAATGCGGCATCGAGCGCATGGATGAGTGTTGTCAGTTCCGCCTCGCGCCCGACAAACGATGAAGCCTGTAGAAAGCTTTCGCGCAGCAGCGGCGTTTCCGCTGGGGGTATCAGGTCGGTGGCGTCACACAGCGCCGCCATGACGGCTTCGGCATTCGCATAACGGTCTGCCGGGTTTTTCGCCAGTAATCGTCCAATGACGGGCTGTAAGCGCGGCGGCAGCGGCGTCAAATCAGGTTCGCGGTACAGCACACTGTAAGCAAAGCCGGGACTATCTGTGAGTTGAAATGGAAGTGTCCCTGTAAAAACCTCATACGCAATCATGCCAGCGGCGTACAGATCAGACGCCACTGATGCAGGCGTTTCGAGAAACAGCTCAGGCGCGACATAAGTCAACGTGCCAACGATCTGACCGGCGTATGCGGTCTCAGCGGTGAGTTGATCGGGCAGCGCCAGCCCGAAATCCAGCACCTTCACCTGCCCCTCCGGTGTCACCAGTACATTGGCAGGCTTTAGATCGCGGTGGATGATGCTGCGCCGATGTAAATAGACCAGTGCTTGCAGCATGTCGAGCAGCAGGCGAATTCTGCCCGGCAGGTCGTGCGCAGCAGCCGCCTTGTGGATGGGCGCGGCATTCGCTAAGAACTGCATGGCGTAATAGGGGGTTCGTGTCGCATCGAAACCATAGTCCAGCACGGTGACGATGTTTGGATGGCGCAGCCCGGCAAGCACGTGGAATTCTTGGGCGAGTGCCAACGCGCGGGTGGTATCCACTGCTGGGTCTGTAGAAATGCGGCGGGCGGACGCTTTGACCCGTTTGAGCGCGACTTCCTGTCGTGTGAGTCGGTCGAAGGCGCGGTACACAATCCCCATGCCGCCCTCGCCAATTTCCGACATCAGCAGGTAACGATGGTCAAGAGTTTGTGGCACTGCAACCAAGCGATCTCCGTCACAGCTTCGATAAGCGCAATCATTTCCTATCATTATATGTGTTTCTCGGTCTGGGACGATGCGTATCGGCACGCCGTGCAAACGGCGTTTGTGCAAGCTGCACGCCGCGACGTGCAGCTTTCATGCCAACTCATGACGGTTTACGCTTGTTTGCCGGTGGGGAAAGCGGTCAGAATACATGTAACATGAGTCATGGGCGGGCGAGGAATCCTGGTGCCTCGAGTCGATCTACCAGGAGGCTGTAGGACAGCCGTTCTCCACGACCGCCTGGCTGCGCGATGTCCTGGACTCCCGACCGGAAGCTGTGCCGCGCCTGCCCGACGATCCCCGGATGTCACCGGAGTTTTTGCTGGCATCTGGCGATGGTGCCTGGTGCAAT
>JACAEP010000229.1 GCA_013388795.1 Chloroflexota bacterium
CCGCCGTTTCCATCGTTCATGCACATCATGAACTGTTTTAAAAATCTTGTCACTCGTCACTCGTCCACTACGTTTATCGGCGCGCATGTGGGTTGCTATGGTGAAAATCTCGGTTGGGTCGGGCAGATGTTGGATGATTGCCCGAACTATTACATCGACACATCTGCCCGCTTCGGCGAGATCGGACGCCAGCCTTACACCTCCCGTCGTTTCTTCATTCAATATCAAGACCGCATTCTTTACGGCTCGGACATGGGTCCCGACTTGGATGCCTATCGTCTCAGTTACCGCCTGCTTGAAACAGATGATGAGTATTTCAACTACAACACCAGCGAAGTTCCAGGGCAGGGACGCTTCTATGCGTATGGCTTGTATCTGCCCGATGATGTGTTGGAAAAAGTCTATCGCGAAAACGCAATGAAGGTTTTGAAATTCTGACCGCAGACGATAGACCGCTGACCGAAATGAACTCGGTCTGCTGTCAGCGGTCTTCAAGAAATGAAGATACTCTAAACATGGAAACCTACCACACCTACAACGAAATCAAATCACAGACTCAAGCCTGGGCGCAGGCGTTGAATATAGTAAACGCTTCGCCCTTACCCAAAGCGGCTGACTACGACCAGGCGCTTTTTACTGGCTGCGGCTCGACGTACTATCTCTCGCTGGCGGCGGCGGCTTTATACACCGAGTTGACAGGCCGCCCCGCACATGCCGTCCCTGGCGGGGAATTGTTGCTGAATCCGCAGACTGTTTTAACAAACCAGAAAATATTACTGGTTGCCATCAGCCGCTCTGGCACAACGACGGAAACCGTCAAAGCCGTTGAGAAATTCAAAACCGAAAAGCGCGGTGACGTTGCGGTCATCACCAACTACGACGAAATCCTTTCGCGCATGGCGAACTTTAATTTTGTGATTGATAAGGGACAGGAACAATCCGTCGCGCAGACCCGCTCGTTTGCTTCGATGTATGTGGCGGTCACTGCCTTGTGCGCAAAGATGGCGGGGCGGGAGGAATTGGTTAAAGAGATGGGAAAATTGCCTGAGGTTGGCAATTGGGTAATTGGTAATTATGAATCGTATGCCAAATCCATTGGTGAGAATTTATCGTTCGATCGTTTTTATTTTCTCGGTTCGGGCATTCGTTATGGGCTCGCCTGCGAAGTGAATCTCAAAATGAAAGAGATGACCCTCACCCACAGCGAGCCGTTCCATTTTTTGGAGTTCCGTCACGGACCGATGTCCATGGTTGGAGCATCCACCGTCGTCTGCGGTCTGTTATCGGCGGTCAATCGTCAGCACGAAGCGAAGGTGCTGTCAGAAATGAAAATGCTTGGGGGAACCGTAACAGCTATCGCTGAGTCAGAGGCGGACGTCTGTTTTGAGTCCCATATCCCTGAAAGTGTCCGCAGTGTTTTGTATCTTCCCGTCATCCAGTTGATGGCTTTTTATCGCTCACTGGCAAAAGGTTTGAATCCCGACCGCCCGACGAATTTGACGGCGGTCGTGAAATTAGATTTTTAATCAAAAAGGAGAGAAGCATGAAAAAGATACTGTTCGTTTTTGTGATGGCGAGTTTGATGCTTGCCGCGTGCGGCGGCGGCGCGACTGAAGCGCCCACAGCGTCAAATGAGCCTGTGGAGATTCGTGTATGGGGACACCAGGCGCCTGCGTTCAATGAAGCCAACCAGAAAATGTTCGATGACTTCATGGCGGCGAACCCGAATGTCACCATCAAGTATGAGACCTTCCCGTGGGATGTGTTCATTCAGACGATCCAGACTTCGCTTCCCGCGGGCAATATCGCCGATGTGATTCTGCTCCCAGGCGGATACACCTGCCGTTATGCCTTGGGCGGGCAGTTGCTCGAAGTGCCTGCGGATGTGATGACTCTCGATCAGGCTAAGGAGATCTTCTTCGATGCGCCGCTCGGCGGTCAGACTTGCGACGGCAAGTTGTATGGCTTCCCCGCTGAATACAACCTCGAGTACGGCGGCGCGTATGTGAATCCTGCCTTGTTCGAGGAGGCTGGTTTGGCATATCCTCCGAAATGGAAGACGTGGGATGACGTCGTTATGGACGCCAAAGCATTGACGAAAGTGGGCAGCGATAACGTGATGACTGTGGCGGGCATGCACTACACTAACGGCGACCAGTTGTTCACGTACTTCCTCGCGGGCATACTGGAGCAGGGCGGAAGCTACTTCGCGGAAGACGGCAAACACTTCAATTTCAACTCGCCTGAAGCGGTTGCCACCATCCAGAAACTGATGGACATGGCGCAAAAGGATGGCATCGTGGATCCCATCATCTTCAACGCCGATAGCGAGTGGGTCGGCGATTCGTTCGCGCAGGGACACAACGCCATCGGCGTGCTGGGTTCTTGGTACGCGAGCGATGCGAAAATTGGTTATCCCGATTTGGTCTTCAATTACGTCTCCCTGCCGCCGATCATGGGCCCCGAACACAAATTCGTCTCCGTGGGCGGATGGGGCTATGTAGTTGGCAAGAGCACGCAACATCCTGACATTGCCTGGCAGCTCGCCGCCTTCCTCGGCGCGAATGAAGCCAATGTGTTGTACTTCAACTCCACATCTGCCACCATCCCTGCGATGAAATCTGTCGCCGCGAATCCGAAATACGTGGAAGCCGTTCCATTCGCTGCCGCTGTCCTTCCGATTCTGGATGCGGGCGCGTATCAGGGCAACCTGACCGACCCCGATCAATTGGCATATGAGATCATTTACCCGACGATTCTTGATGCCATTCAAGGCAACCAGACTGCCGAAGAAGCCGCGAATTCGATTCACGAAGCGGCGAACGCGATGGTGGATTCGGCGCAGTAGTTAGTTAGTCAAATAGTCGAATAGGTTGATAAGTAAATCGTCGAATGTTTCTTTACAGATATTGACCGCCGACCGCAGACCATAGATCGCGGTTCGCCGTCGGCGGTCGGCTTGTGGTGTTCAATTTCTTTTGGCGTTCTACTTAGTTGATTCCTAAGCAAGAAAGAGCGGCTTGTGCCGTAACGCTGAGTCGCTCTTTCTTTCCTCTTTCATCTTTCTTTATTCATCTCTCATCTTTCCAGAGGTTCTATGGCAATTAATTCCCTCTTCAAAAGAGACATCATCAGCGGCAACGGCAAACTGACGGAAAAACAGCGTCGCTTTGCATATACGAGCCTTGCGCCCATTCTCCTGTACATGGGGGTTTTCACCTTGTTTCCCATCGTCTGGGCAGTGGTGATGAGCTTCTTCGACTACACCCCCATCCGTGAAGGGAGCGGATTTCTAGGCTTGGGCGGAGACAATCCATTCATTGCCATTGATAACTACATCGAACTTTTCACAGAAAATACCAAACCCGCCGAAGTCTTTCGTATCGCATTAAAGAACACGTTCATCTTTACCGCTTTGGTATTACCTCTTAACCTCATCATCACACTACCCCTCGCCGTCATCCTCGAATCCATTGGCGAGCGTTTCAAGACCTTATTCCGCGCCATTTATTTTCTGCCCACCATTTCATCTTCTGTCGCGCTCGTCATCATCTGGTCGTATATCTATGCGCCAGGCTGGGGCTTGCTCAGCCTGATGTTCAAAGCTGTGGGACTCGTCCCGCCGAAATCGTGGCTGCAAGACCCAAGCCTCGTCTACTTCGGCGTGCCGCTGGCGATGATCTGCGTGGTCATCGCGCACGTCTGGCAGGACTTTGGCTACAACCTCGTCATCTTCGTCGCTGCTTTACAGTCCATCCCGAAGACTCTGCGCGAAGCCGCCCGCGTGGATGGCGCCAACGTCTGGCAGGAGTTCTGGCTCGTGGTCGTCCCGCTTCTTCGCCGGACCGTGTTACTGACCAGCGTGCTGACGGTGATCTCCTCCCTGCAAGTGTTCGTCATCTTCCAACTCCTCACCCGCGGCGGACCTCAAAACCAGACTCAAACAATGCTGTTATCCATTTACGAAAACGCCTTCCGCTTTGCCAACAACCTCGGACTTTCCTCGGCGATGTCCATGGTGTTGTTCATTATCATTCTTACGCTGACCGTGATCCAATTCAGAATCCTGCGCACGGAATGGGAATACTAAAGACCGCCGACAACCGACGGCAGACAGCAGACCACGGTCGGCGGTCAATCGTCTGTGGTCATTTTGGAGTGACACATGCCTAAAAATAAAAACCGCTCACCCCTCTGGCTTCTTGGCAAATCTGGCGCGTACGCCATTTTAATCGTCGGGCTGATCGGCACCCTCCTGCCGTTTTTTTACATCATCGTCTCGTCGCTCAAGACGCCCACCGAACTGCGCCAGACCCCGCCCGATTTCTTTTCAAAAACGCCCAGCCTCGATAACTACACCGCCATCCTCCAGGATAAAGATATTCCGCTGGCGCAGAACCTCTTCAACAGCGTTTTCGTTTCGGCTATGCGCGTTGTCATCACGCTCTTCACCAGTTCCTACGCGGGCTATATCTTTGCCAAGTATCACTTCAAAGGCAAGAACCTCGCCTTCGGCATCATTCTCATTCAAATCATGATTCCGTTTCAGGTGGTGATGATTCCGAATTATTTACTCGTCGTCAAACTCGGTCTGATCGACTCGCTCTGGGCGCTCATCATCCCCGCATTCGTAGACGCCTACGGCATCTTCATGATGAAACAATTCATCGAAGCCCTTCCCGCCGAACTGATGGACGCCGCCCGCATAGACGGCGCCTCGGAGTTTGGCATCTAC
>JACAEP010000264.1 GCA_013388795.1 Chloroflexota bacterium
CGCGCTACTCGACCATTCAGAACTGGTCGACCAACGTCTATAACCTCGTGACCCAGCGCGCCAAAGTCTTCGAGAACGGCACCCACGAATGGGTCGACGCCAACATCGGCTCAAAAGTTACGATGAAGTATCCCTCCTGCTACTTGATGGAACCCGGTGCTCACGGTGAAATGCTTTCCATGGCGTTTGCCAACGTCGGTCAGATTCAAGATGCCGGTTCCAAGATGGTTCACTTTGCGCCCAACACCACCAGCAAGATCACATCCAAGTCCATTTCCAAGAGCGGCGGACGCGCTTCGTATCGCGGCTTGCTCAAGGTCTACAAAGGCGCCAAGGGCGTCAAGTCCAACGTGGTTTGTGACGCGCTCTTGCTCGACCCGCAATCCCGCTCCGACACCTATCCCTACATCGAAATTGATGAAGACGATGTGACCATCGGTCACGAAGCCTCGGTCAGCAAAGTGGGCGAGGAGCAACTCTTCTATCTCATGTCTCGCGGTCTCAGCGAAGAAGAAGCTACCACCATGGTCGTCTCTGGCTTCATTGAACCGCTCGTCAAAGAACTGCCCATGGAATACGCGGTAGAAATGAACCGCTTGATTCAACTTCAAATGGAAGGAAGTATTGGGTAAGACAAACTTAAGTTTGTCCTACAGGTATATCTATGCAAGAGAAACCCAAAGTAACCGTATCAAGAGGAAGACGCGCAGAGACATCCGCGAAGGAATTTAACTTTACGCAGGCAGATGTTTCCTCCGCGAACGGACTCGCCTCATTCCACGCCGAAGCCTGGGATTCGTTCCAGAAGCTTTCCTTCCCCACCGCCACAGACGAAGCCTGGCGCCGCACCGATCTGCGTTTGCTGCCCGCTTCTGATTTCAAACTCCCCAAAGCGGGAGCGTTTGAAGACTTGCCCGTTGTGCCTGACCAATTGCTCAAGCCATTAACCGGCGACCAACACGGCGGGCAGATCACTCTGCTGCCCGGCGGCTCCAACGTGGACTTGGATGAATCGCTCGCCAAAAAAGGCGTGATCTTCACCGACTTCCGCACCGATGAAAAGAATCATTCTGACCTGCTCAAGAAGTTTATCGGACAGGTGGTCAAGCCGGAAGATGGCAAGTTTGCAGCGTTGGCTTCGGCGCTTTCTGAAAATGGCGTTCTGCTCTACGTTACGAAAGGCGTACAGGTGGAACAGCCGCTTCACTCCGTACTGTGGGGACCCGGCTCTGACTTGGCTCACTTCTCGCATCTGATTGTGTACGTTGAAGATGGCGCATCTGTGACTTACGTCCACGAGGCGGCATCACCGGATGAAACTGGTCACGCCATGCACGCTGGCGTTGTGGAAATCTACGTCGGCAAAGATGCCAACCTGCGCTTTGTGGAATTGCAATCCTGGGGTCGCCATGTGTGGAATTTCTCGCATGAGCGCGCCCGTGTAGAACGCGGCGGTAACCTTGACTGGATCTTCGGTGCGGTTGGCTCGCGCCTGACCAAGAACTTCTCTGACCTTGACCTGATCGGCGAAGGCGCTCAGGGGCGCATGTCTGGCTTCTACTTTACAGACGGAACCCAGCACCTTGACCATGACACCCAGCAGAATCACCTTGCCCCGCACTGCACCAGCGACCTCCTCTTCAAAGGCGCATTAAAAGGCAAGAGCCGTTCTGTCTGGCAGGGTATGATCTACGTCGCCCCCGGCGCGCAGAAAACGGACGGTTATCAAGCCAACCGAAATCTCGTCCTCGACGACCAAGCGCGCGCCGACTCGATCCCCGGCTTGGAAATTCTTGCCGATGATGTGCGCTGTACGCATGGCGCAACCGTTGGTAAACTTGAGCAGGAGCCCTTGTTTTACCTCAAATCCCGCGGCATTCCGCAAAAGGAAGCCGAGCAGCTGGTTGTGGAAGGTTTCTTTGACCCCATCATGCAGCGCATTCCATTTGAAGGCGTGCGTGAGCGCTTTCAACAGGCGATCCAGATCAAGTTGACGGCGTAAGTTAAGCGCTCTCGCTGGGGTACAGCCTCAGTGAGAGCGTTGTCAGCGTGAGAATGGCGTGGGGTGTGAAGCAAACGTCCTTTAAGAATGAGGCGGCGGGCATATCAATTTTTGTGTGCAGGAAGTGAATCGTGGTAGTCAAGTCAAAAACAAAATCTAATTCAAAGACAAAGGCGCTGGGTAAAAAAAGAACCGCTAAGGATAATATTGTTCATAAGGCAGGTTCAAAGTCAAAACTGAAAACAAAGGCTGCTGCCAAAAGCGCCAAGGCGGTTGGCAAAGCTGTGGTGTTTGCTGCGAAGAAAAAGACGGCTGCTTCTGCCGAGAAACCGGTTGAAGTGACGCGTACCATTAACTTGTCGAACCAAATCCGTCAGCCTATAAAGCCGGTATTGCGAAGACCCTCCACTGGTTTAAGTTCGACCAATTCCAATCCGTTTACGTTTATGAAAGCGCCGCGGGCTGAATATGCCTTTGAAGTGGGGGATACGGTGGAAGTATTTTGTGACCACGAAAAGGGACGCGAACGCGTGCGCGGTTGGATCAAAGGCATTGTGGTGCAGGTGGATAACAAGATGGTGGCGGTGCAGTTTCGTTCGAATGTCTTCCTGACCGATGGTTGGATGGTGCCGGATCGCATCCTTTGGTATCCGTTGAATTCTGAGCACATCCGTCCGGCGAGCGCAGGCGGCAAGAAGCCGGTGATTAAGAAAGATATGATCCCTGATTATTAGGCAGGTATAAGAGTAGACGGGTATACAAGTAAATATGTGCCTGTCTACCTGTTTCCTTTTGTCCTTAATATTTTCCCATGCCACTTAACATAGAAAAAGTTCGCAAAGACTTCCCGATCCTCTACCGTGAAACTGCCAGCGGCAAACGTGTGGTCTATTTTGATTCCACAGCAACCTCACAGAAACCTATGCAGGTGATTGAGGCGATGAACGATTATTATCGCCGCTCGAACGCAAATATTCATCGCGGCGTGCATACCCTGGCGGAGGAAGCCACATCTTTATATGAAGGAGCGCGTGAACGCATTGCGAAGTTTATCAATGCCGTCTCTGCGCGTGAAATCATTTACACCCGCAATACTACCGAGTCTATTAACCTGGTGGCGTATTCGTGGGCGCGTGCCAATTTGAAGGCGGGCGATCTTGTCATTTTGACCGAGATGGAACATCACAGCAACCTTGTGCCGTGGCACATGCTGCAAGCGGAGCGCGGGATTGAATTGGAATTTATCCCGGTGACGGAAGATGGTTTGCTTGATCTGGAAGCCTACAAGGCGCTTCTGAACCGCGCCCCGAAACTGGTCTCGTTTACGCACATGTCCAATGTGTTGGGCACGATCAACCCGGCTGGGGAGATCATCAAGTTGGCGCACGCGGCTGGCGCAGTGACACTCGTGGATGGCGCTCAATCAGTTCC
>JACAEP010000191.1 GCA_013388795.1 Chloroflexota bacterium
CACCTCAGCGATGCGAAGGGACACAAGGTGGACTTCCGCAACGCCATCATCGTGATGACCTCCAACATTGGCGCGGATGTGATCAAGCGTCAGTCGAATCTCGGCTTCGCGCTCAAGCGCGATGAAGCGACCGAAGAAAAACTCTCGTACGAAGACATGCGCAAGAAACTAAGCGAATCGCTCAAGCGCGCCTTCCGCCCGGAGTTCATAAACCGCGTGGATGCGGTGGTCATCTTCCGCTCGCTCAACAAGGATGATATTCGCAAGATCGTCAGCCTTGAATTGGGCAAGGTCGCCGAACGCCTCAATGATCATAACCTGAGCCTGGCGGCCACCGAAGAGGCTTTGAATTTGCTGGCAGAACAAGGCTACGACTCTGAATTCGGCGCGCGCCCGCTGCGCCGTGTCATTCAGATGAAGGTCGAAGACCCGCTTTCGGATAAATTTCTCTCCGGCGAATTTGTTGATGGCGATAACATCACCGTGAAAGTGGACGACGACGGCGAGATTTCGCTCGAGAAAACGTCTGAGCCTGTTGCCGAGCCGAGTTTATAGATCAAGCAGGCCTGACAGGGTTTGGAAGTCGGTCAGGTCTTTATAAAGATGAATAAACAAGAAATTTTCAAACAAGCCGATTACACCTTCCAACGCGGAAACCGCGAGTTGGCAAGGAAATATCTTGCCGAACTTCTACAAGCCTACCCGGATGATGAAGCCGCCTGGATGCTCCTTGCCAAAGTGGTGGAAGAAAAAGAACGCAAGGTTGAGTGTTATCAGCGCATTCTCAAAATCAACCCCAAGAACCAAGAAGCAAAATTGGCGCTTGTGCGTGTGCAGGCGACGATCAACCCCACCCTGCCGAAGCAGATCAAAGCGCGGCCCAGTCCTGCCCTGTCGAAAAACATGATACGGGTTGCGCTTATTACCGTGATTCTGTTCTTTTTGTTTGGCGCTACATCCTTTGTCGTCGCACGGAATAACCCCGAATCACAGGTCGCCAAAGTCCTTGCGATTGCCACGCCAACCGTTTTCGGTCAACCTGCCCTTGCAGAAGACGTCGCTGCCGAAACCCGGGCAGACGTGCGTAAACTATATCCGCAGTATGCTGTCTTGGTGGACACTTTACTGAGTTTAGCGTTGGACACTAGCACAAAAGGCATGGAAGGCGCGCCAGAACGTCCGGGCGCGGCGATTCCTGCTTCAGATGCGGCTGGCATGGAAATGAAATCCCTGTTGGAGAAAAGCCTGCCTTCGCCCGGCAGGATGGCGTCCATTACTATTACAGAGCAACAGATTACATCCTGGCTGGTCATGGAAATGAAGAACAGCCCCGACTTGCCGTTGAGCGATGTTCAAGTGTATTTGCGGAACGGTAAAGTGCAAATGTGGGGCATCGTCACAGGCAGTGAGGACTGGACATCCGCTCTGGCGGTTGCCGAGATCGTTATTGACGACCAGAAATACCCGCGCTTGAAAATTGAATCCGTCCAAATCGGTCAGCGGATGGTTCCTGGCGCGATTCTATCCGAAGTTGAGTCGTGGGTGAACCAGCTGCTTCAAAATGAGATTGAAGAAAATGCCCCCGGGCTGCAAGTGGTTAGCCTGAAGGTAACGAATGGGTTGATCACCGTGTCTGGGACGCGATAAGGTTTGAGATGTGAAACCAGCCAAAGGTCCGCTGTGAGGCGGGCTTTTGATTTAACCAGAACACATCTTACAAATGGTTTCTGATAAAAATGACCATTTGATTTGGGAAAGCGCCGCACGCGCAGGGCGAGACCGTGCCCGCGCCCTTTGCGATCAGACGCTTGATGTGCCAGTTGACCGTGCCGAACGCCGCGCCAAGTTGGGTCGCCAACGTGGGCTGGTTGACATTCTACCCTCCGAATTTATCAAGACACATTTGGATGTTTTTCCTCTTTATTTCCACACATGGAAAGAAAATCAATTCAGGTACAATCAGCCCGCTATGAACCTACATACCCCTTTTGACGAAGCAGGACACACCTACCAACAAACCCGTATGGCGCATTGGGATACCGTTGCTCAAAAGCGCGACTCGTGGCGCGGCATGGGCGGCTGGTACCACAAACGGCTGAAAGAAATCTACACATTTCTCGTTCCACCCCGGCAACGCGTCCTTGAAATTGGTTGCGGCAAAGGCGAATTGCTCGCCGCCTTGCAGCCTTCGCGCGGCGTCGGCATTGACTTTTCCGCCGAAATGATCGCGCGCGCCAAACAAGCACATCCCACACTTGAATTTCATCATCTCGACGCGCATGATCTTTCATCGCTGGAAGGCGAGTTCGATATCATCATCCTCTCAGACACCATCAACGATTTGTGGGATGTGCAGCGTGCATTGGAAGAGGTAAAGCGGCTCTGCGCGCCGCACACCCGCCTCATCTTAAATTTTTACAGTCATTTGTGGCAGGCGCCGCTTGCCATCGCCCAGAGTCTCAACCTGGCTGCGCCGATGCTTGCCCAAAACTGGCTCACTGCGCCCGATGTTGAAAACCTGCTGCGCCTCGCCGGGTTCGAGAGCGTCCGCCACACCAACGAAATCCTCGCGCCGCTTCCATTGGGCGGGTTTGCCAATCGCGTCCTTGTGCGGCTGTGGGGGTTGCGCGAACTGGCGCTCTCCAACTTCATCATCGCCCGCCCCAACCCGCAGCCAGTGGAAAAGCCCAGCGTCTCGGTCGTGGTGGCAGCGCGCAACGAAGAAGGCAATATAAGAAACATCTTTGAGCGCGTGCCGCAAATGGGATCGAAAACCGAACTGATCTTCGTGGAAGGACATTCCAAGGATAAAACCTACGAGACGATCGAAAAGGAAATAGCGCTTCACCCTGCAACCCCAAGCCAGCTCTTCCGTCAACCGGGCATTGGCAAAGCCGACGCAGTCCGCCTCGGCTTCGAAAAAGCCACAGGCGACATCCTCATGATTCTCGACGCTGACCTAACCGTCCCGCCGGAAGACCTGCCGCGTTTTTATGAAGCCATTGCATCCGGCAAAGGCGAGTTCATCAACGGCGTACGTTTGGTCTATCCAATGGAGAAGGAAGCCATGCGCTTCTTAAATTTCCTTGGTAATAAATTTTTCAGTTTGGCTTTTTCGTGGCTGTTGGGGCAATCCGTCAAAGACACATTATGCGGAACCAAAGTGATGTGGCGCAAAGATTACGAAGAGATTGCCGCCAACCGTTCTTATTTCGGCGATTTTGATCCCTTTGGCGATTTCGACCTGATCTTCGGCGCGGCAAAACTGAACCTCAAGATCGTGGACATGCCCATCCGCTACCGCGAGCGCACCTATGGCACAACCAACATCTCGCGCTGGAAACATGGTCTGTTGCTGTTGAGGATGGTCGCCTTCGCGGCAAGACGAATTAAGTTTGTATAAAACAGGACACCGATGACAACCAAACTTCGCTTACTACCTTACAAAGAATACAAAGGCGTCGAAAAAATCTATTCGGTTATTTTCTATTATCTGCCCGTGTTTGGCAGGATGTACCGCCGCCGGGTAGAGTTATGCCTCGACCAATGCAAAGGCGGTGAGAACATCCTCGAAGTCGGCTTTGGCAGCGGCTTGACCTTCCTCAATCTGAGCGAAAAATACAAACAAATTCATGGGCTAGACCTGACCTGTGATGTAAAAGTCGTCGGTCAAGTCTTTGCTTCGCGCAACATTCACGCCAATCTACGGAATGGCAACGTACTTTCCATGCCGTATACTGACAACCAATTCGATACCGTTCTGCTCATCAGTATCCTCGAACACCTCAAACCAGATGAACTGGCTCAGGCATTTCAGGAGATCAAACGTGTGCTCAAACCGGGCGGGCAGATCGTCTACGGCGTGCCGGTGGAACGTCCTTTCATGGTCTTCATGTTCCGCCTGCTGGGGTACAACATCCGCGATCACCATTTCTCGACCGAGATCGAGGTGCGTGAAGCGGCGGAAAAGGTTTTCAAAAAAGAACATGTCCATGCCATGAAAGCCTTCCCCTCGTTCTTTGGCCATGTGTACGAAATCGGTCACTTCACCAAGGCAAACTAAGCATGGGCATCGAACGGCATAAAGACCTGATCGACGTCAACCAGGAACTCTGGCATCGCAAGCCTATCCTGCGGGCAGTGTACGCCGATCTCTACCGCACCATGCAAGGCTGTCTCAGCCGCGCGCCCGGCAAAAATTTGGAACTTGGCTCTGGCATGGGCACCATTCACGAAGTCATGCCAGACTGCCTGCGCACAGACCTCTTTCACTATCCCTGGTTGGATGCCGTGGAGAACGCTTATAGTTTATCGTTTGCAGACGGCTCCATCTCGAACCTGCTGATGGTGGATGTCTTTCATCACCTGCGCTACCCCGGAAATGCCTTGAAGGAATTTCTGCGCGTTCTCACCCCGGGCGGGCGGCTCATTCTCATGGAGCCTGGTCTTGGGCTGATGGGCCGCATCATCTACGAGTGGATGCACGTCGAGCCGGTGGGCAAAGCCGGGGATATAACCTGGTTTGCCCCGGAAGGCTGGTCGCCCAATGAAATGGACTATTACGCCGCGCAAGGCAATGCCACCTGGATATTTACAAGAAACGCTTTTGCAAATCAGTTGACCGAATGGAATTTGGTTAAAGTGAAACGTTTTACCGCCCTCGCCTATGCCGCCTCCGGCGGGTACTCGGGCCCGCAGTTATACCCAACAGCGGCTTATCCGTTAATAAAATCGCTTGAAAAATTTTTGCAGCTTTTCCCCGCCATGTTTACGACAAGGTTGATGGTCGTGCTGGAAAAGAAATCCGGTTATTCCCGCGCCCGCTCATAGATGTGGATTTTTGGATTGACTGCCGTCAGGCTGACCTGCGGCAAATAAGGCGGCAGTTCATAACTAAATTCTTTTAGTAAACGATAATTCTCCACATCGCCATCGAGCAGGCGCAGGAAGAAGTCACATTCCACCGGGGTGGTATCACAAACGGACTGGATGTAGAAGCGGTCATAAGTAAAACTATCGAGGACAAAATAATCCGTATTGCGGTCGAGCAAGCCTTGCTCGCCTTGGTTGTATTCGATCCGCCCGCCAGTCGGGACTTCATCCCCCGCCCACTCCACAAAATAGATCGGATAATTATGCGCTCGCATAAACTGCTTTTTATTAATGCTCGGCGGATACAGCGTATATTCAATGCTTTTTTGATATCCGCGCAGACTGGCGATGTACTCCGTGGCGGGGATGCGGGCGTCGTTCAGGAATAGCAGGGAGATGCTCACAAGGCGTAAAGCGGAGTAGGTGATGCCTGCAGCCAACAGCGTAGTCAATGCCGGGGCGACAAGGACCAGTTTCCGGCTTGAGGCGAGGCGCAGCGCTTCATCCAAAAAGAAAACGGCGAGGATCGCCATGAACGGGATGAAGGGGATGAAATAGCGCCCAATGTAGTTGATCGAGATCAGAAAAGGCAGGTCAAAGATCAGCGCCACTAAAAGCAGAACGCCGACCGATGGAGGCAAAGGCAGCGAAGAACGAACGCCGAATTTTTCAAGAAGCCAGCGCGCGGCAAACCAAAAGCAGCCCGCGAGGAACAGATAATAACAAAATGTGCCAACCGCCGCTTCAAAAATTTGCCATTGTCCATAAAGACCAAGGGCCGTGCCTGAATTGAAACCGTAATTGGTGAGATTCCTCAAGGCAGGGAAAACATTCGAAAAATAATGGATCGGGTCGGTGAGCGCAATTGGTGTTCCCAACCCATAACCGAGATATGAAACCAGCCCGCCAAGCATTAACCGCCCCGCCATGACAAGCCAGCCCGCGCGCAGATTTTTCCAATTCATACCAAGGCAGACCATTACAGGCAGGATGATGAGACTCCCACCGGTATATTTGCACGAAGCCGCCAAACCTGCCGCGAAGAATGAAATATACAACCAATGCCACTTTGAGGTCTGTTGATACTTGACAATGAACAGCACGCACAGAATCGTAAAGAACTGCAAATACAAATCGTTATGAGCAAAACGCGCGTTCGCTGCCGCCTCAGCGCTGACCACGTAGAACAACCCTGCCAGGAAAGCATATCGTTTTTGCGCGCCCAATGTGCGGGCAAGATAATAGATCAACACCCCTGCCGCCGCGCCTAGAAATGCCGAAAAGGAACGCGCCGCCACAATAAATGCAAAGGTCTCGCGCCCCAAGCCATACGTCACCAGACCAATACCGTACATCACGTACTTGGGCAGCGAGGGGTAGTTATAGTCTGGCTCCGTGATATCGAATTGCATATTCCCTGCCAGCGCTTGGTCCACGCGCCAGACTAATTCATCGGGGTTCCATAAGGCAGGGGCGCCCCAACTCACGCCCGGCAGGGCCGCCGCAAGAAACAATACGAAAATAAAAAGCGGCAGTAAAAATTCATAGCGCGAGAAAAATGAATTAATTTTATTTTGCATTAACGTTTCTCTTTATTGCCCTAACGTCTCTCGATCTTCATCTGCAGGGTCTGCAGACGCTGCGCGCCAAACGGCTCGCGCGCCATCACAGACATGAGCGCGACCGCGTCCACATCATCGTTGCCAGTCTTAAACTCCGGGCGGATGGTGCCCTTCACCTTGTGGAACTCGTCCATCAAACGTTCCAATACCGTAAACTCGACCTTCACAAAATTCGACTCGAAAACATGCTTGTAATCGTTCAAACGATAGCGGTTCAAGTTGCTGGTAGGGTTGAGAAAATTCCTCCAGGCCTTTTCCGAATACTTCAACATCTCGAACGGATATTTGAAGAAATGATCGCGCAAATCCACAAAATGCAAATGGATGCCGCCGGGCGCGGTGAGCTTTGCCAGCGCATTCGTGATGCCCGGCACATCGTCCAGATGTTCAAAGACCGAGGCGCTGAGGATGATATCTGCCTGCGCGACCTGTCTTTGGATGGATTCCTCACGGATGTCGCCGTGCAATAAGGTGATGAATTCGCCTCGCGGTTGGACCTGGCCCTGTTCCACTTTCAGGTAGTTTCCATACGCTGAAAGCAGCTCGCGGTTACGCGCTGTATCCAACAACACAAAATGATCGCACAAGACCACATGCGCCGCGCCGCGCTTGAGCAAATCCACGCCGACGGCAAAACGACCGCCATAGCCAAAGATGAGGACACGCTTGTTTTTTATATCCACGCCGCGCGCCGACAAGGTTTCGACATACCGCTGCGACGCGGCAAACGGGTCGGTGGATTCCAAGCCGGGTTGGATGATCCAGCGGCGCTTGAGGAGGAAGCGGGCAAGCCCCTCTGGCATAAAGTGACGGATGAGGCGGAGAAAAAGATAACGCAGGTTCATGGTATTTATGGTTTGGGCGGAATGGATTGCGAACAGTCATCTGGCACGCGTTTGGGAATGAGCAGCATCACATTGACTTCCTTGTACGTCTGCACTTCCTGATAATAGCACAGCACCGGGATGGAGACCCATTTGACCCAGACATTGTTCTCCTCGCCAAACTCAAAGGCGCTGTCTTTAACGGGTGTACGCAATGGCTCGACGACAATGAGGGAAAAACGCTGAGAGGCGATATCCCGATAGAAAGACTCGTAATACTCGTAATTCGTACTAAGCGCTTCATTCATGAGAATTTTCTTTTCGTAGTCACCCACAAAGGGAATATCCTTGATATAGCCGAAGGTCAGCAACTGGCGCTGGTCAATGAACAAGACCTCGCCAAATTCTTTGGAATACGTTGCCGCCTCTTGAATTTCGATCAAAGCTTCATCAATGGCGGCAGTATCCGGGAGCATATCGAGAAAACGTTTTTCGGTGGTGTCGGTCAGAACCAGCAAGAGATCCATTTCATCGCCATAACTGCGTGAGCGGAGTTGCGCCAAAGGCGTACCAGCCGGAATGACCAATGCCGCAACGAGAACAAGGCGGGTCCATAATGGCATTTCATGTTTCATGACCACATCGCTGCCGCCGTTCACCCAGGCAATAAATACGGTCAATGCAATGCCGATCAGGAACATGTCCATATTATGCAAGTCGCCGCCGCCGCCGATCTTAGCGCTGGACACCAAGCCAACGACAAGGAAGGCAAGCAGCGGCGCAGCAATGGCAAGTTTCTGCCAGAGATTCAAGATCCATTTTTGGGAAGCAGAAAGCCAGACCAAAAGAATACCAATCGGCAACACCGCGATCACCAAGCCAAGCAAAATGCCGGTTTCAAACGTGGGGTTTGGGAGCAGGCGATACCACAACAAGGGTTGATCCGTAACGGCGTACGTCACGAAATCAGGCGTGATGCCTGCCTCGGCGACCTGCTCAGTGACTTCGGCCACGCCTGCGGGGGCGGTTGTAATCTTTAGGAGCGGCATGAGTTTCGGGAGGATGAACCCGCCAAAGACGCCGAAAGCGCCCAAAGCGATGGCTCGAATCCAATGGGTTCGCTCCAGCTTTCCGTTAAGGAGTGAAGCGCCTGCCAGCTCCAGCATTCCGATCCATAAACCGGGGGCAAACATCCAGGTAAAGCGGCTCGCCTGGGCATAATATCCCGCATAAATAATAATGGGAATTGCCAGCCAAAACGGTTTACGCCACGCAAAAATGGTGAGCGCAGCAGCAAGCACAAGCGGCGCATGGATGGGGCCCTGACGTAAAAAGAGAAAGACCCAGAGAGTCATTAACATCCAAATGCGGGTGTTTTTATTGGCAATGATGTAAGCGGCAAGGCCCGCCAAAAAATAGGGCAGGATGAGCGTGAGCCCGATCCATAAACGCACAACTTCGATGGTAACGTTCGGAATCAAGAAAGGCAAGCCGCCCACGAACATGCGGCTTGTGTCGAGCAAAACATACACATCCTGATCGGGTCTAAGCCCATAGCGTTCGCGCCCGAACATCATCGAATAATCCCACATCCGATTGCCTTCCGACCAGCCCAGCGAGAACGGATAATCAACAACCCCTTGCAGCGAGATTGCGATTGTGAACGCGCTCGATGTAAGGATCAAAGACGCAAGAAACGGTTTCCATTCGATCAACGCATTGCCGCGAGTGAGCAAAGAGGAAACAAGAAAGATGGCGCACGCCCAAAGCATGGCGCGAAAATAAAAGCCATCGAACACGATGCCCCACATGGTGCGCTGCAAAAACCACGCTGGAAACACTAAAACAAAGAACACCAGCGCCCAGCGCAAAAATGAAAAACGGCTGCGCAGGCGAATGAAAGGCTGCGTCATTTGTTCAAAACGCTCGGGACGCAATAATGCCAATGCGGCGCCTGTCAGAAAAACCGCGCATAACAATGCGTATAAAACAAACAGCGCAAACCAGCGGGGCGAAAAACGCCCAATAGCGGCCCCCGTGCCCCAGGCAACATAAAAGAATTCAATACAAGCATGGACCGCCACCCAGGCGGCGGCGGGCAATGCAATGATCTTTATCCACTCACTTGACGAACGCTTCATCACTTAACCTTTGTCTGTTTGCGCAACCTGACCTATTTTTCGCTGAGACCTTTTTCGATCACCCGCAGGTAGGCTTCACACATGCGGTCTGTGGTGTACGAACTCAAAACTCTTTCTCTGGCGGCCGCGCCCATACGTTGACGGTCTTGCGGCGAGCCAAGCAATTGTAATATAGCCTGGGCCAGTTCCGCCGGAGACTCAAGCGGCGCTAACAATCCATGCTCACCCGGTTGGACGACCTCATCCACGCCTTCCACCCGCGTGGCAATGACGGGGAGCCCCGCCATCATGCCTTCGAGCAGCGCCATCGGCAGACCTTCCCACCGCGAAGGCAGCACAAACACATCGGCCGCGGCAAGCAACTCTGGAATCTCGTCCCATTGCCCCAATAATTTGACTTGATTTTGTAAATTCAGTTTTTCAATTTGAGTTTGAAGTTGATCGCGTAATGGTCCCGCGCCGCAGATTCCGGCAATGGCGCGAGAGTCTGCCTTCGTCACCAACGACATGGCTTCTACGAGGAACTCATGCCCTTTTTCATACACTAAACGCCCCACTGCCACGAAAAAGACATCCTCTTTTTTCAAACCGAGTTTTTCGCGCACAGACTCACGGTCGATGTGAGCCACATCAAAGGGCATGATGGCATTATAAATCGTTACAATTCGCTGCGGTTCGACCCCAACTTCAATAGCGTTATTGCGAGTCCGCGCCGAGGATGCCGCCAGCGTTTGAATCACGCCATGATTGACGAGAAAGGTGTGCAAGCCATTGCGCCATTTGGACATGCCGCGAATCTCGCCGAGGTGTGTCCCTACCCGAGAGCGAATCCCTGCCAGCCACGCCAGTGGAAGTCCGAGCACATTGCTGTCGTGTGTGAAAGTGACGATGGCATCGAACTTCCCTTTTTGGAGAATACGCCACAATTTCAACAAGCCACCGAGCAGTTTGGGCAGGCTGCGAAGCCCGCCTGCTTTTTTATCGAAGGCTTCAAGGTTTTGAATTTTAAATGGGTAGGTCTGTTTCCATTTTTCATGCAGGTTGTCACGGTCGTAGAAAAAAACGGCAGTTACTTTATGCCCATGAGATTGGAACCATAACGCCTGTTCCAGTAATAGCTTTTGCGCTCCACCCACCGCCATTTGAGTGCCAAGCAAAACAATGGAATACGACATTATTTCTTTCCCGCCAACACTTGTTCAAAGAACGCCAGACGTTTTTGTTCCTTCTTACGCTGGTCAAGATACGGACCGACCACATTCAAATCCACCCGTTTGCCCATCATTCGATAGGCAAAATCTCGAATCTCTTCAGCATGTTCAACCACATTATCTTCGGTATTGGGAATGCGGAGGATGGTATCCACTTGCACCTCGTTCAAATCTGTATCACGGAAGGCAATTAGCACAGGGATGCCAAAGGTCAACGCCTCACGGACTTTCAATGCCGAGGCTTCGTGCATATTGTTGCGATGAAAGGCAAGTGTTCCACAGGCAACATCTGTTCCTGCCAAAACTGCTTTTACTTGTTGAGAATTCAGAAAGCCGTGCAGCTTCACATTGGCAGGAACATCCCCATCCACATCTCGCGGTCCATAGCCAACAATGTTAATAGCGATCTCTGAGTATCGTTTTGCAAATTCGATTAACTTATCCACGCCGTGCCAGCTCATGCCGGGCGTGCCAACCAACGTCAACACCGGATATGTGTTTTTAGGGGCAGGCAGAATTTCCACATCGGTCAGGTCTACGCCGTTGGCGATCACACACACGGGCTTGTCATGCCGGGGCACGAGAATATCCACCAGTTCATAAGAGGGAGAAACAACCCCCGCAGCGGGTCCAAACGTCAGGTTGCGGGTGAGGCGGTTTAGCCAATAGAAGAAAGCGCCTTTTTTTCGATATTCATCCACATCATTGGAGTTTGTATCCACCACCACCGGGGCGATCTTGTGAATTTCATGCAGCGGGTAGGAATACAGCCCAAAGCGCAGATAGATGATATCCGGCTGATATTCGCGGACAGCCTTCAACATCCGCTTCAACCCTGACGCGCGATTTGATTCGCGTTTCAGGAGGTTGGTCTTTGCATCGAAGAGAAACTGACGCTCTTCCGGAAAAGGAATTTCCGCCGGGGTCAGGCTAAACAAGGTGACTTCATGTCCATGTTCGCGCCACAACTTGATATGTGTGCGAATCTTTTTCCCAACTCCGCCGCGCATGATCTCCGGCGCAATATTAATGGTGAGGTAGGCAATGCGCATTACTTGAACCAACTCACAACTTTCTTTGCAAATGGAACAATCTTCAGCATGACCGGCTGGCGCATGAATTGACCGTAAGAGGGATAATCCCAATAGCTCTTTTTCGGAGCATTCATGATCGCCGTGAATTCATCATCGGTCAGACCAAGTTTTTTAACAACATACTCGCGGTCTTCCTCCTGCATGGAAGGCGAATAGGTTGGGATACTCAATTCCTCCAACGCCTGCTCGCGGGTCACTTCGCCCGAGCAGATCAAACTGGAGAGATGACAACGGCGTTTGTCATAACCGAATTTTTCAGGCAGGATGTAGCCTTGATAAAAGCGTGTGTAGATGGACTCATAATGCTTGCCGCCGTAATAACGCCAACCCAATTCTTCCTGCAAAACACGTAAGGCTTCCTTTTTGGTGTAATTGACATAATCCAAAATGGGCACACGCTTTTGCGTGATCATTCGGCGGTAATAAGTGATGAAACCATAATGCGGAAACGTTTTTAGCGAACGCTTGCCAAATTGTTTCTGCACTTCGCGAATATATTTCCAATCAAAATGCCCCTGCGACCAGGCACGCGGAAGATGCGTCTCGGTGCGGATGTTGTTGCCCACGATCATATATTTGATACCCAGTTTCTCCGCCATGTTGCTCAAGGTGGAAAAGATGGCATGGTCACTGGGAATCTCAGAGTCGGGCGTGGAGGCTTTCAGGAAAGAGACCTGCAGGTCTTTGAACTCCTCCCAATCCAGCACTTCGGTATACAGGTCAATGCCGAGGCGCTTGAGAGTCTCTTCGATATTCTTAACGGCAAGTTCCGAATCCCAGCCATTATCCACATGAATGGCAAGCGGACGCAATCCCAACTTTTTGACAAGATATGCCACGTAGGTGCTATCCACGCCGCCGCTAACGCCGATCACACAGTCATATTGTTTTCCGCGTCCATCGCGGCGAATCTGCTCAACAACCTGTTCCAATTTCTTTCGTCCGGCTTCGCCATCCAACACATGTTCGCGCACGAGTCGATCGTAAGTGTGGCAGTGATTACACACACCATTCTCATCAAATGTAATTTCAGGGTCGCTCGTGTCCATCACATAGCGCTTGCACATTTGGTATTCAGTCATTTAGATAAATTCCTTCAATTCTTTCGGGGTCGGGTAACTGATCAACACGCCGCGCAACGGACCTTGGAAGACGAAGATGCTGCCCGCCGCCGCCGCAGAGGCGTGACCTTCTTTGATGACTTCAGAAATGTGGGATAAATTCCCGGCTCCTCCGCAGGCGACGACTGGTACCTTAACCGCATCCGCCACTCGTCTGACGAGTTCCACGTCGTAGCCTTGCATCGTGCCGTCGCGGTCTATTGAATTGATGATGATCTCACCCGCTCCCATCTTTTCCATTTCGATAGCGTGTTTCAGCGGGTCAAGCCCGGTTTTCTTTTGTCCACAACGGGTGAAAACTTCATACTTACCTAGAAAATTTTTCTTCACATCAATGGATGCGACTACAGCCTGACTGCCCGCATGATCTGCTGTTTCACGAATCAATGAAGCATTCTCAACCGCAGATGTATTCGTGATCAACTTCTCAATGCCAATGCTGAGCAACTTTCGCACATCATCCATCGAGCGGATTCCGCCGCCATACGCCAGCGGAATAAATGCCTCGCTGGTGATGTTCTTCAACAAATCAAATTGCGGTCCGCGATTTTCGGGTGTGGCAGTGATGTCAAGTAGAACGAGTTCGTCCACTTCTTTATCGTTGAAAATACGCACGATGTTGATCGGGTCGCCAAGATATTTTGGGTCTTTGAACTTGACGGTCTTGACCAAGCCCCGGCCTTTCAACAGCAAAGCGGGAATGACACGCGGACGGATCATCGGATGTTCTCCGCAAAATTCTTGAGCAGGCGCATTCCAAAGCGATGACTTTTCTCCGGGTGGAATTGCGTGCCCATAATGTTGCCCCTGCCAAGGATGGAGTGAATTTTCACGCCATACTCTGTTTCAGCCAGCACGGCATCGGTTTCCTTTGCCACCACATGATACGAGTGAACGAAATAGAAACGCGACTCGGGGTCCCAATCCGCCACAAGCGGGTGCTCACGCACGACACGCGCTTCATTCCAGCCCATGTGCAGGACTTTGAGATGGGCATTCCCACCATCGAATTTGAAACGGATGGTCTCCGAATCAAACCAGCCCAAGCCTGCTTCGCGCCCTTCTTCGCTGCCTTTGGTCATGAGTTGGAGTCCCACGCACAAACCAAGCACAGGGATTTTCTTTTCCAAAACAAGTTCACCTACAACGGGAACCAAACCCGTCTCATGGAATTTACGCATTGCCGCATCAAACGCCCCAACACCAGGCAAGATCAATTTTTCGGCGTCTTTTATCACAGCCGGGTCAGACGAAGCGACGGCTTTCGCGCCAACTTTCTTGAACATATTAACGATGGAACCGAGATTGCCAACGCCATAATCCACAACGACGATCATGCCGCACTCACTTTCTCAGTCTTCTCGCGGAACATATTCAGCAATGATTGTGCCTGCACCAACCGCCAAGCCTTATGGATGCGAGGCTTGTCATTGGTTTGGAAGGCGGTTTCCAAGTCTGCGTTTATGCGTTTGCCATCCCAAAACGAGGATGATTTGAAATCAGATGAAGCGACGGCATCTTTGATGAACTGATGCCCGCGCGGAGAGTTCCAGCCTTCGTCCAGATTCGGGAAGCCCAGTTTCTTGGTGCGGGCGCGGATCGAATCTGGCAGGATGCCCTTCATGGCATCACGCAAAATCCGCTTGGTATAACCGCCGCCAATTTTGTGCGCGGACGGAATGGCAAACGCAAATGTAACAAGGCGCCAATCCATAAGAGGCGAACGCACTTCCACACCATGCGCCATGGAGAGACGATCAAAGTTCCCTAACACCATCGGCAGATGCGTAAAGTGAAAGTCGGCGTAAAGCATTTTGAAGAGTTCGTCCCGTCCGGCAAGGCGCGGGGCATCTTGCTCCATTGCGGGAGTAGAAAAAGGCTTGGGTTGAGCGACCAGCCATGAGGTCCCGTTTGAAGCGGATTTTTTTCCAGTCAGCCGATTCTTGATGGCGTTGATGTAGGTATCGAGTCCATGAGTCAGGCTCATGCTGTTGCGGATGAGCGCGAGTTCGGCGTAGCGTATTGGGTTGGCGTCGCGCATGGCGGCGAAGACATGCCAGGTGTAACCGCCGAGGGCTTCGTCGCCGCCGTGACCGTCAATGGTAACGACCACGCCGTGCTGGCGCTGCATCTTATGAACGAACCACGGACCGAGATGAATATCGGAGAGTTCTTCGAATTGATAAAGGATCTCGTTAAAATGTTCAAGGTACATGCCCGCATTCATTTCGCAATAGATCGGGGTAACGCCGGTCTTCTTGATGACCTCATCGGCGTAATGGCGCTCGTCAATGATTTTGCCGGGCCACGTGCCAATAAACGCCTTCTGCCATTCATGCGCCATGCGCATGGTGGCATCGCCCGATTTGCGGATGTGGCTCATCGAAGAGAGGACCGAGCTTGAATCCAAGCCGCCGCTGAGGGCGGTGCCGATAGGCACATCGCTTCGCATGCGGATGCGGCAGGCATCGAGGAATAATTCGCGGTATTGCGCGACCTGGTCTTCGTATTTTTCAGGGACGGTTGGCAGATGATCAAGCGTGTGCCACCAACGGCGGATCTTTATATCGCCGTTTGCGTTAAGTGTGAGACAATGACCGCCCAATAAACGTTTGAGACCTCGAAATAAACAATCTTCCGCGCCTTCAACTAGAGTTGCATCTTCCAATGAGTTGGCAAGCACGGTCGGGTTGTATTCCGCGTGGAAGTTATCGAGCGCAAGAAAAGCCTTCATTTCGGAGGCAAAGGCAAAGCGCTTGCCATCGAAAAGATAGATCATCGGCTTCACACCAAAACGATCACGCGAGATAAACAACTTGCGTTCACGGCTATCCCAAATCGCACTTGCCCACATGCCATTAAGTTTGAACTGATAATCTTCGCCCCATTTATCATAAGCGGCAAGAACGATCTCAGTATCAGACTCGGTCTTGAATGAATACCCCAGTGATTCAAGTTCTGCACGTAATTCAACGAAGTTATAGATCTCGCCGTTAAAGACGATCCAATAACGCCCATCCATGTAAGACATGGGCTGGTCGCCGGTGTTCAAGTCAATAATGGCGAGGCGGCGGTGACCAAAACCTAAATTGGCAGATTCATCCACATGGATGTCCCAGCCGTCGGGTCCGCGATGCGCGAGTTGATTCGTAAAGCGGATCAACTCCTCATGATTGACAGGTCTACCGTCCAGATTCCAAAAGCCAGCAATTCCACACATAAAATCAACGCTTCCTTATCTCGACCAGTTTTTGGGCAAACGCCTCAAAGTTGGTCGTTTCATTATATCGTTCCTGCCAAACCTCGCGGCTGCCCTGCCGCTTCTTCAGCCACTCCTCGCGGTGGTCGCAAACCGATAGGAGTGCATCTGCGATTTCTTCAGGGGTCGGGTTTTCGCTCAATAATAAGCCGTTCCTCTCCTGGACGATTTCCATGTTGCCGCCCACCGCCGTGGCGATGACGGGGATTCCGCAACTGATGGCTTCCATAATGGAAACGGGCGTTCCCTCGGTGGAACTGACATTGACGAACACATCGGCAGGCGTATTCAGGTATGTCTGGATAAGATGCTGCTGTGTTTGATAGCCGGGGAAACTTGCGCGGGCGTTGGGCGGGAATTCCTTTGCCGCGCGTTCGCTCCACCGCCGCCGTTCTTCGCCGCCGCCGAAATGCGTCCATTCGATTTGTTGGCTGCTTCTCATTTTTGCAGCAGACAAAACACCCTGAAATAACAGATCAATTCGTTTGATCGGGTTGATGGTGGAGCAGGAGACAATGCGCAGCGCGCCATCGGAGGATGGTTGTGATAATCCACCCGGTTCGGGCACGCCCAACAACGCTGTTTGATACTTCTCTTGAAATTGCGGATATTTTTCCAAAAGATACCTGGCGCCCATATCTGAATCTGCAAAGAGAGCATCTAACAAGGAGATGGATTTCAAACGCAAAGGCCAGGGTTTGTATAACTCTTCGTACAGGTCATAGCCGTGCGCGCGAGAGACAATCTTCAACTGTGGAAGTTCGGGCTTCGCCCAACCCAAGCCCATCGTGATCTCAATGAACCAATAGGTATAACAGACCACATCAGATGAAGAGAGTTGTTCCCTTTCCAGAAAATCTCTTAACCAGATTCGAGCCTGCCATGCCCCCGAAACAAAAAAGAATACTTTTTTTAGATATTCCAAGGATAGAGAATCTGGAAAGCGGTCTCTGACATCTATAAGAACATCCATCCGAAAAAGGGAGAAAAGAAAAGCGGGAATACGCTTTACAAAAGCAAACTGTTCTGCAAAATCAAGATTTACCTCCACCCCTTCTGGAAGGGGCAGCAACTTTTCATGCTTGCGCTGCGGCACAAGGACAATGCGCTCAAAGTATTTTTTTAAGATCCTAATTTCGCCGCCAAGAAATGTCTGTTCGCCTACCGTATCATAAGGATAATTATTTGTAAAAACAAGTAAGATCATAGTTCTGGTAAAAACGCCTCACGATGCTTCGCAAACTCTTCGATGGCGCGTTCGTAATCATCGTGCCTGCCGATGTCGAGCCAGTAGCCGTCGAAGTTAAAGACGTTGACCTTCCTGCCGTCGCGCATCAACTTCAAGACCAGTTCGGGCAGATCCAGCCGCTCGCCTTTGGGGATGTAGTTCAATATCTCCGGCTCGAACAGATAAATGCCCATGCTGACGGAGTAATGATAAGTAGGTTTTTCGATGTAATTGGAAATCCAGTTATCCTCATCCACTTCGATCACGCCGAGGTCAATTTTCACATCGCGTTGATAGCAAGCCACCGTGGCAAGTGCGCCGCGCTCGCGGTGATATTTGAGCATGGCGCTGTAATCAATGGTGGTGAGCAAATCGCCATTCATGACTAAGAAGGTATCGGTTAAGTTTGGGACAAGGGAAATCGGTCCCGCCGTGCCGAGCGGTTGTTCTTCACGAGAGTAATCAATTCGAGTATTGAACTTGCTCCCGTCGCCGCAATATGCCATGAGCAATTCGGCAAGATAGCCGGTTGCAAGCGTGATATCGTCGAAACCTTTTTTCTGCAATTGACGAATGACGATCTCAAGGATCGGCATCTCACCGATGGGCATGAGCGGTTTTGGAAGAACGGTTGTGTATGGGGCAAGGCGTGTGCCTTTGCCGCCAGCAAGGATGACTGCGCGCATGTTACACCGTGTATTGGTCGG
>JACAEP010000278.1 GCA_013388795.1 Chloroflexota bacterium
CTGGCGGTGGGAACCATCCAATCCTTCCTCGACCCGTTCGTGAAGAACGGCGGCGCGGAGAAAATTGACTACGTCCACGGCGAAGATGTGGTCGAGCGCCTGTCGCTGCAAAACGGAAATGTCGGCTTTTACCTGGCGGGCATGCACAAGAACGAGTTGTTCAAGACCGTGATCCTGGATGGCGCCCTGCCCCGCAAGACCTTCTCGATGGGTGAAGCGAAGGAGAAGCGGTTTTATATGGAAGCGAGAAGGATTACGAAGTAAAGATCTCAACATGCTCTGTTGCAAGGATGTCATTGCGAGCCGCCACAAGCGGCGAAGCAATCCCCTCGCTGGCAGGAAGACTGCTTCGCTTTGCTCGCAGTGACAGATTTTGAGAGTGTTTGCAACAGAGCAAACTGGTGTTTTTTTATCCCTCTTTGTAAATCCCCAGCGGAGTGTAACTGCCCGCAAAGCCGGGGAAGACCGACTCAATATCGGCGTTGCCCATGCGTTTGGCGAGCAGTTCGCTCAAGACCGAGCGGTAATCGGTGGTGATGGCGAGATCGGCATGGTCGTAGAGTTGGTCGTTGTGCAAGCCGGGGAAGGAGCCGAAGACCTGTCCGCCGTTGACACTGCCGCCCAGGGTGAGCATGACGCTGCCGTGACCGTGATCGGTGCCATAGGATTCGTTCTGCACCAGCCGCCGCCCAAATTCGCTGATGACGACGACGGATAATTTGTCGGTGTAGCCTGAGTCGAGGTCGAGGTAAAAATTTGCCAGTCCAGAAGCGAGGCTGTTCAACAAATCAGCCATGTAGCCGCCGTTGCGGTCATTCTGGTATTCGTGCGTATCCCAGCCGCCAAAGTCCACCGCGGCAACGCGCAGACCGGCGTCCAGCTTAATCATCTGCGCCACGGTTTTCAATTGACGACCAAAATCATCATCGTTGTAATACGCGCCATTGGATGGCTCGTACCCGGCGCTGGCTAACGGGCTGACGATGTCGAGCGCTTCCAACGTCCGCAGACCGGCGCGATGAATGAGGCTCTCGCCGGAATACATGGCGCGCAATGCCTGCATGTGCGAATCGCGCAAGCCGTTATCCCAAAGGGAAAATTCATCGGGCGCGCTCAGGCTGACGGTGGGGACAAAATTCAACACCGAAGTCGGCTGCCCGGAGGTGGACACCACCGGCAAAATGGATGAAATGCCGCTGGCTTGCAGGTGGCGGGTGATCCAACCGGAGGCGGTGTTCTTCGCGCCGGGCGTGCCAAGTTCGATGTACTCCTGCGCGTCGAAGTGACTGCGCGTATCGTAATTCAAACCAACGGCGTGGATGACGCCCGCCTTGCCCTGCTGGTACAAGTCGTAGAATGGCGACATGGCGGGGTGCAAGCCAAACTGATCGTTCAACCGTAAAAGATTTGCCACTTGAATATCGGGGCGGGCTTTTTCGTAGAAGCCGCGGTCATCGCCGTCCATCGGCGGGACGACATTGAGCGCGTCCCAGCCGCCGCGTAAAAAGACGACCACCAGCGTGTCGGATGGGTTATCCTGTTTTGCAAAGGCGAGGTTGGTCAGTTTTGCGCCAGCCATGGCGGCAATGGCGGCGGAACATCCTTGTAAAAATTGTCGGCGGGGAATACGGTTTGTCATGTTATCTCCACTGAAATTCGGGGCTCATCAAAATCACTTCGATCATGGCAGGCAGCACATACTGCACATGTTCTTCGGGCAGGGTTTCATCCCAACCGTGTTCCTGCGCCATCACCGCCACAACGGCATCCCGGCTGGCTTCGGGGAGAGTCTGGTTCAGGATTCTTTGAATCCAATAATCGGCGAGGGCAGAGGCGCTTCGTATCTCCGCCGGGGTTTGGGCAAACACATCCGAAAAAATCCTATAGCCGGTCTCTTCATCGTCCATCCAATTTTCAGTCAGCCCCACCGCAAAATTCCAGCGGTACAAAAGCGACATGGAATTCGCCCAGGCTTCGCGCGTGTCGGGGTAGCCGTCGGGCGGGCGGCGTTCAAAAAGCGCCTGACCCATCATGCCAAGCATCCAATGCGCGCTGCCGGGGATGCGGGTGAAGTCGGAGTTGAGCGCGCGCATCATCGAGACGACCGCCTCGAACGGACGTTTGACCTTTCCGCCCCATGCGGCTTTGAACTCCGCTGAAAGCAGGATCGTCTCCATCACGCGCTTGAGTTGGTCGGGCGCATCTTTATATTGCAGGAAGGTGTCGGCTGCGGCTTGAACGATGGACTCTGGGGGGACATCGGAGATAAACCGCCTGCAAAGTTTGCGGGAGATGTGCCGCGCCGTGCCGGAGTGACTCGCCAGCAGGTCCAGCACATCGTAGCCGTCTTTCAAATCTTCCTGATCCGCGGGGATGTATTGACCCAGCACGAGTTTGTTGAAGCGGTCGTGCCAGGGCTTGTAATACAGGAAGTTGCCGGTCTTCTCGACGCCGTCTTCCCAATCGCCGAGGTCGTCATCCACGCGCCAGCCGGTAAGGCAGCGGGCCGCTTCGTACACGTCGTTATCCACATAGCCGATGGCGACGCCGTTCGCGTCCTTCTCCACCGAAGCGGGGTCGCGCACGCCCAGATAGTTTTCTGCGCCGAGGGTGTGCAGTTCGAACAGTTCGCGCGCAAAATTTTCGTTGGGTCCGGCGTCGCTGCTGTTGTTCTGATTCAAGTAATACAGCATGGACGGGTGTTTTGCCACCGCCTCCAGCATCTGCCGGAAGTTGCCAAGCATGTGTTTTCGCAGCACATCGCGGTTATAGGAAACCAGCAGAGGCACGCCGTCATCCTGCCAGAAATAGACATTGAAGTGGTTGTGCCAGAAATCAGCGAGCAACTCGACAAGTTGTTTTTTGCTGTGAACCGCGCGCAGGATGGTGGCGTCTGCCAGTTCATAGGCGGGTTTGCTGTACCAGTCCCAATACACATCGTCATTGGCGTCATAGGGATTATTGGCAATGTGGTCGTCGTAAAGTTGTTCGTGAGTCTTGTGCAGGGTTTCAAACCCGGCGTTGTTGTAGCGATTCTCGAAATCGCTGTCGTCAATCGAATCCGGGTTGAGTTGTTGTGTGACGAAATTGAGCAGGCGTTCGTCGTCGGTGGAGCCAAGGGCGTTGAATGCCTCCACGTCGCCGGGGCGGATGCCGAAGGTGAGGCGGCTCAGGGCGAGGATCGCCAGCGGCGCCGGCGGAAGTTGAGTCTGCGCTTCGGGTTCGATGACCGGGTTTTGCCCCGTCGGCTCGAAGGGAGCGGCGGTTGGGGTTTCTGCATCCGGCGCACATGCCGCCAATGCGGATGTGGCCGCCAATGCGCCGCCCAATTTTAGAAAGTCTCTGCGGGTTAATCTTCGGGTTTGCATATGCGCCTCACTTTAAGATGACAGTCACTTTCAAAGTGACTGTCGTCTGTTTATACATCAAAATACCAATCGAGTACGTCCCCCTAGAATACCACATTGATTTACAGATTGCTTTCAAAAATTGTGCAAATGGCTTCACGCATGCGCCGCTTCACCTCGCCCATTGTCGGAACAGGGTTGAGCAAATCTGCCAATGAAGCGACCGGCTCAGACAAGCCGCAGGGGATGATGCCATCCCAGTAATCCATGTCTGGGTTCACGTTCAAAGCAAAGCCGTGCCGCGTTATGCCGTTCACATCCACTTTGACGCCGATGGCGGCGATCTTGGCGGGCTTTCGGCGGTCTTCGGGCGAACAGCGCGGGCAGCGCGAGTGGACGTCGGCTTGAATCCATACGCCGGTCTTGCCGGGGATTTGTCCGCTGACGATGCCGTAACTCATCAAGACGCCGATGAGCATTTCTTCCAATTTGCGGATGTAGCCGACGTAGTCAGACCTGACTGGTGAACCGGCAGAGTCGTCCACTTGAGGCCTGTCAGGTTTTATGGGGCTTAACGGAATCAACGGATACCCAACCAACTGTCCGGGTCCGTGATAGGTCACATCTCCGCCGCGATCCACCCAATGCGTGGAGATGCCTTTTTCTTTTAATTGAGTTTCATTCCAGAGGAGGTTTTTTGCATTGCCTTTGCGCCCGAAGGTATAGACGTGCGGATGTTCCAGCAGCAGCAAGGTCGGCGGGCGGATTCCCTTTGCGATCTCCGCCGCGTATTGGTCTTGTA
>JACAEP010000220.1 GCA_013388795.1 Chloroflexota bacterium
GAAACATCCGAAGCCGGGTCGCGCATGGCTTGGGAGGTCAACCAATTCTGGCAATAATCGCAATGGTAGTCGCATCCCAGCATCCCGAAGGTCAACGCATTTGCGCCGGGTAATACATGTGAAAATGGTTTTTTTTCGATTGGATCGTTCTGCAATGCCGCCACATACCCGTGCGGAACCATCAACGTTCCGCCCTTGTTGAAGCGCACCTGACAGATTCCCCGCTTTCCCTCGCGGATAAGACAACGATGCCCGCAGGCAAAACAGCGCACGGCTTGGTCGGCGAGTTTTTCATACAACTTGCCTTCCACAGTTAGACGGTCAAGTCGGTTTGATAATATGTTCATGGCTGCTATAAATACTCATATGGCCTGCTGCGTAGGGCGCGTTCCCTTACGCGCCCCGGCGTTTGAGAACGCCGGCTATAATACACGCATGTTATCGGTAGTCGTTCAAGCGGGCGGGCAGTCCTCGCGCATGGGCGAGGACAAGGCACTCAAATCTTTTTTGGGAAAGCCGCTCGTCACGCGGGTGATCGAACGGCTCGCGCCGATTGCGGATGAATTGATTGTAACGACGAATCGTCCCGCAGACTATGCTTTCATTAAAGATGCGCGCCTCACAGCGGACCTCAAACCGGGGCGCGGCGCATTGGGCGGACTCTACACTGCCATCGCATCGGCCAGCCATGATTATGTTGCTGTTGTTGCGTGCGACATGCCCTTCGCCAGCACAAGGCTCATTGAAAGCGCATACAACCTGCTCGTTAAAGAAGAAGCGGATGTCGTTATCGCAAAAACAGATGAAGGCTATGAACCATTCCATGCCTTGTATCGTCGTGAGACTTGTTTATCCGCCATTGAAGCCGCGATTATTGAAGATAAATGGAAGGTCATCGCCTGGTTTCCGCAAGTAAAGGTGCGGACTTTATCGCCGGATGAATTGAAATCTTTCGACCCATCCGGCTTATGCTTCTGGAACGTGAACACCCCCGAAGAATTTCAAAAAGCCGAACAACTCGCGCAAAGCGAATAATCAATTACCAATCTCCAGTTATCGATTACCGAACGATCAACACCGGGCACGGCGCATGGGAAACGACTTTCTGGCTCGTGCTGCCCAGCAGCAAACCCGCCAGCCTGCCCAAACCGCGCGACCCCATTACGATCACTTCGCTATTCCGGACGGTTGCCACTTCGATGATGGCGCTGGCAGGGTCGCCTTCGATGATCTCGGTGTGGACTTCACAAGGCAGGTCGCCCACTTCCTTTACTGCCATTTTCAAGACCTCTTCGGCTTCACCCTTGCGGTTTGTGATGGCGATCTGCATATTCGGTTCGCCAAGGTAAAGCGGAATGGGGTCATAGGCGACGATGATGCGAAATTCTTTGGGTTTCATGCAGCGCGTCAGTTCGGCGGCTTTGCGGGTGGCGTGGAGGGCGTGCTCGGAACCGTCCACAGCAAGCAGGATTCTTTCAAACATGGAAACTCCTTTCGGTGGGGTACAATTCCAGTATATATCCAGGTTGTCTGATTTTCGTTTGAGACGCGCCACCGTATGTAACCGAATCGTGATGTCATTTGTCAGGGACTTATGACGGCAGACCGCCGACCACTGCCGCGGCCTGCCGTTTACAATATCTTTTTCAGGAGTTTTTATGGAAGGCTACGCAGGTTTATCACGCACATGGATGGAACAATTGACTCTGCTGAGTTCGATCATCGGCGGGTTTTCACTTGCCATCGCGGTTGAGTTTCTGGCAGGCGAGAAGAAACAGCGCATTGCCAGTTATCTGATCGGTATTTTCATCCTGGCGGCATCGCTTTTACTGATCGCGACCTCGGTCGGAAGCCAGATCGTGGTGAAGATGGCGATTGTGGAAAATGTGGAGATCGCAAACATCCCTCCACATCTTCTTGAAAATATGCCGATCGCGGCGGGTTTCGTTTCGGCTTTTTATTACATTGGGCTGGGGATGTTCGTTGCCGGTCTTGGGCTGGCGGGCTGGATGCGCGGCAAAACCCTCGGCATCGTCACAACCGCCATGGCGGTTGTGGGTGGTGGATCCATTATTGCGCTCATGCTTATGATTCGCTGAAAATTCAAAGGAGATTAACTGCGATGTCCATTAGCGCAAACATCAAAACGATTCGAGATCAGTTTCCATCCCTGAATCGCAACGCCATTTTCTTCGACAACCCAGGCGGGACGCAGATCGCCAAGCCATCTCTCGACCGCATCACAAAATATCTCATCGAGAACAACGCCAACCACGAAGGAGCCTTTGCCACCAGCAAAGCCTCAGATGCAATTCTCGACGAAGCCCATCGCGCCATGGCTGATTTTTACAATGCCCCTTCTGACGAAGAGATCGTTTTCGGCAACAACATGACCACGCTCACGCTCCATCTCAGCCGCTCCCTCTCCCGCGAGTGGATGGAAGGTGATGAAATTGTTCTGACGAGACTCGACCACGATGCCAACGTCACGCCGTGGTGTTAGCCGCGCAGGATAAAGGCGTGAAGATTAACTGGGTGGACTTTGACGTGGAAGACGGCGCTATCAAATTGGATGATCTACAGAAAGCGCTCGAACGCAAGCCGAAACTGGTTGCTGTTGGGTATGCCCTCAATTCGCTGGGAACGTTCGGGGTCACTTTTGAATACGCAAGTAGCATAAGCTGCTTTTTCATCACCTTCAACAGCTAAGGAAGCATACACATTCAACATTTCAATGATGTGTTTTCTTGAGTCAAAATCTTCTTCCCCTTCCTCCACCCCGGCAGCGATTTCCTGAGTGCAGATCGCGCTTTAGGGAAGACCCGTGGAGCCGGAGGTTTAAATGATGGCGGCGGGGGGGTAATTGGTGATTGGCAATTGCAGAGTGAGCGGCCTTTGACGTTTGACACTTTTGTCAGGTTATGCTTTAAAGATTCCCTTCCCCAGCTCAAAACGATTATAGAGATTCATGGTCAAAATTGTAACCCTTTGTTGGGATGTTTGTCAGGATTGCGCGGTTATGTTTAGCACTATGCTTTGGTTTGAAAAGGTCAAATAATGAAAGCGGGGGAACTGTTGTATGGCTGCAAATGGATATGCCGAGCAGCGACTGGCTGGTTGAGTTGCAGGAGGCATTATGCCCCAAATGACCGATGAACGAGTCTTATCGCGGTTGCGCGAAGAAGATCTTTCCCTATTACATGAAGTCAGTATGAAGACGGCCGGCGTTTCGCGTTTGGAGATGTGCATCCAGTGCGGGACGTGCGGCGGGTCGTGCCCGTCGGCGATGGATATGGAGCACACGCCGCGCATGTTGTTCGCGATGCTGAGAGCCGGGATGCGCGACGAGGCGCTGAGAAGCAATACGCCGTGGATCTGCGTCTCGTGCTATCACTGCGTGGTGCGTTGTCCGCAGGAGGTTCACATTGCGGACGTGATGTACACGCTGAAGAGCATGGCGATCAAGGCGAAGTTGTACCGCGACGACATCGCGCCGCATTTCTCGCAAACGTTTGTGGATATGGTCGAGACATACGGGCGCAGCTTCGAATTCGGGTTGGCTTCGCGCCATTACCTGCGGCATTTCCCGCTGAGAATGCCGGGCATGATGCCGATGGGCTTTGGAATGATCACAAAGGGACGGATGGGAATTACTCCAAAGAAAATCAGGCGCATGGATCAATTGAAGGCGATCCTGAACCGCGCCAGCCAGCTGGAGTTGACCTTATGAACAAATATCTTTTCTATCCCGGTTGTTCGATGGAATCCAGCGCGAAGGCGTACATGGAATCCATGAATGCCATATTGGAGCCGCTCGACCTGCGCTTCGAGGAGATCGAAGACTGGAACTGTTGCGGCGCGACGGAGTATCTGGGCATCAACCTGATCCCTGCCTATTCGTTGATTGCGCGCAATCTGGCTTTGGCTTTGGACCAGGTCGGCAAAATGAACGGGACGGACGGAACGCATACGGTGGTCGCGCCGTGTTCGGCTTGTTACCTCAACCTGGCTAAGGCGGATCATTACATGCAGGAGCGTCCATCGCTGGGCGCGAAGGTGAACGAGGCGTTGGCGGCGGGCGGACTTTCGTACAAGCCCGGCGCGCTGGATGTGCGTCATTTGATCGATGTCCTTGTCTATGACGTGGGGCTGGATAAAATCCGGAGCCGGGTCGTCCGCCCGCTGCATGGGTTGAGGGTCGCGCCGTACATGGGATGCATGTTACCGAGACCGGATTACAAGAACCGCTGGTCGGACCACGAACACCCGACGGAGTTGGATGACTTGCTGAGGGCGTTGGGCGCGGAGGTGATTGAGTATCCGCTGACGACAAGTTGTTGCGGCGGGCATATGACCCAGATCGGGCCGGAGACCGCCTTCGAGTTGATTCGACGGCTCGTCGCCGACGCCGATGACCGGGGCGCGGACTTGATGGCGACGGTCTGCCCGATGTGCCAGATGAATATCGACGCCTACCAGAACGAGATGAACCACTTCTTTGGCACGGACTATCACATGCCAATCCTGTTCTTCACGCAGTTGATGGGTCTGGCGTTTGGAAAAGAGCCGGGGGAGGTGGGCATCGGCATGGAACTGGTCAATGCGCGGAATGCGATGGCGCGCGTCGGCGTGGAGGTTCCGCTCACCCAGGAGCCTGCGGGACCGCGGAAAAAGGATGAGGGGCTGCCCATGCCGCGTCGCTGGACCAAGCGCGAGGTCGAAAAGGAGGCGGTGAAATGAGTCAGGAGAAGATTGGAGTTTATGTCTGTCACTGCGGGACGAATATCGCCGGGGTGGTGGATGTGGAGCATGTCGCCAAATGGGCGGCGGAGAAGCTTGGTGGTCAGGGCGTGGTCGTGGCGCGCGATTACAAATTCATGTGCTCGAGTTTGGGGCAGGAACTGATCGAGAAAGACATCAAGGAACTTGGCCTGACGCGCGTGGTGGTGGCGGCTTGCTCGCCGCATTTGCACGAGAAGACGTTCCGCATAGCGGCGAAGAATGCGGGATTGAATCCTTATCTTGTTGAGTTGGCTTCGATCCGCGAACAGGTTTCGTGGGTGCATACGGATAAAGCCGTCGCCACGGAAAAATCGAAGGCGGTGGTGGCGGGCGCGGTGGCGCGTGTGATTGAGAATAAGCCGCTTGAGGAGATCAAAGTGCCGATTAACCCGAATACGCTGGTGGTCGGCGGCGGGATCGCGGGCATTCAGGCGGCGTTGGAGATTGCGAACGCGGGTTTCCATGTATATCTCGTCGAACGCGAGCCTTCCATTGGCGGGCACATGGCGCAGTTCGACAAGACTTTCCCGACGCTGGATTGTTCGGCATGTATTCTCACGCCGCGCATGGTCGAAGCGGGGACTCATCCGAACATCACCTTGATGACGTGGAGCGAAGTGGTGAATGTCGCTGGTTACGTCGGGAACTTCAATGTGACGATCAAGAAGAAGGCGCGCTTCGTGAAAGAGGAACTTTGCACGGGCTGCGGCATCTGTGAAGAGAAATGCCCGAAGAAAGTCGTTGACGATGTCTTCGAAGCAGGGCTGGGATATCGCAAGGCGGTGTATACGCCGTTCGCGCAAGCCGTTCCGAAATTCCCGGTGATGGATAAGGCGAATTGCACGTACTTCATCAAGGGGACGTGCAAGGCGTGCGAGAAGTTCTGCCCGACGGGCGCGATTGACTTCAACCAGGAAGATCAACTGATCAATGTGGATGTGGGCAACATCATCCTTGCGACCGGCTACGACTTGTTCGACGCGCGGCGCGTGAGCAATTACGGCTATGGGCGTCTGCCGAACGTCTTTACCAGCATCGAGTTCGAGCGTCTCTGCAACGCGGCGGGACTGACGAACGGGAATATCGTCCTGCGCGACGGCAAGACAGCGCCGAAGAGCGTCGGCATCATTCACTGCGTCGGTTCGCGCGATAAGAACTTCAACAACTACTGCTCGGTCATCTGCTGTATGCAGGGCTTGAAGTTCGCGCATCTCGTCCACGAACGGACGGGGGCGACGGTTTACAATTTCTATATTGACATGCGCACGGCGTATAAAGCCTACGACGAGTTTTACCAGCGCGTGCTGGAGGAAGGGACTCTCTTTGTGCGCGGCAAGGTGGCGGAGGTGACAGATGCGGCGCGTTACGAAAACGAAAAGGGAAAACTCATCATCCAAGTGGAAGATACGCTGATCGGCAAACAGAGGCGCATCCCGGTGGACATGGTCATTCTCTCCATCGGACTCCAGCCGCGGCGCGACGCGAAGGAAGTCGGCAAACTCTTCGGCATCTCCTGCTCTACCGACGGCTGGTTCACCGAGAAGCATCCCAAACTCGACCCAGTTGCCACAATGACCGAAGGCATTTACATCGCCGGGTGCGCGCAGGGGCCGAAGGACATCCCTTCGAGCGTGGCGCAGGGCGCGGCGGCTTCGGCGCGTGTGCTGGATAAGATTCTTCAAAAGGAAGTCGCGCTCGAACCGGTCAAAGCCAGCATCAATGCGGATAAATGTTCGGGCTGCCGCATTTGCAACGGATTGTGTCCGTTCAATGCCATTTCGTACATCGCGGACGACAACGTCTCGAACATCAACCCGGCGTTGTGTCAGGGATGCGGCACGTGTGTGGCGGCTTGTCCGGCAGGCGCGATCAGCGGGACAGGCTTCAGCGACGAGCAGATCATGGCGCAGATTGATGGGCTGTTGATGCGAAACCTGGAGGTTGCAGGTGTGTGAGTTGGTAGTTAGAGATTAGT
Organism: Chloroflexota bacterium; assembly: GCA_013388795.1. GTDB lineage: Bacteria > Chloroflexota > Anaerolineae > Anaerolineales > Villigracilaceae > Villigracilis. The sequence goes on from JACAEP010000220.1 coordinate 6,758, forward strand.
AATTGGTAATTACCAATTCTCCACGAATGGAGACCCTTATGGACAACAACACTTTTGAACCCACCATCATCGGCTTCACCTGCAACTGGTGCAGTTATCGCGCGGCGGATCTGGCGGGTACGGCTCGCATGAAGTATGCGCCGAATGTACGGCTCATCCGCATGATGTGCAGCGGGCGGCTCGACCCGACCTTTGTCTTGCGCGCGCTTTCGAGCGGAGCCGACGGTGTGATGATCACGGGATGTCACCCCGGCGAGTGTCATTACATCGAACAGAATTACAAAGCCTTGCGCCGTATCTTTTACTCAAGCGCGTTCTTGCTGGTCTGGGAATCGAACCGGAGCGCGTCAAACTCGTGTGGGCAAGCGCGGCGGAAGGAGCAAAGTTTGCGGCGGAGACGACAGCCTTTGTGGAGGAGATAAGAAAGCTGGGTCCGTTAAGTTGGGGAAGCCCCGACCGCCGACCACTGACGACCGACGACGTGGAGCGGTCAGCGGTCAACCGTCCGTCGTCTGAATTGGAGGTGGCACAATGACTAACAATCCCAAGCCCAAGTTCGCCATGTACTGGGCTGCCTCCTGCGGCGGATGCGAAATCGCCGTGCTAAACATCCACGAGAAGATATTGGATGTGGACGCCAACTTCGATGTCGTTTTCTAGCCTGTGGCGGTGGATACGAAATACAAAGATGTGGAGGCGATGGAAGACGGTTCGATCCTCTTGACGCTTTTCAACGGCGGAATCCGCAACGACGAGAACGAACATATCGCCAACCTGTTGCGCCGCAAATCAAAGATATTGATCGCTTTCGGCTCATGCGCCTGTGAGGGATGTATCCCCGGGCTGGCGAATCTGAGTCCCGTCGGAGACATTGTCCACACCGCGTTCAACACGTTGACCACGGACAACCCGCATGAGATTTATCCGCGCGCTTCATTCGATGTCCCTGAAGGTGAGTTGCACATCCCCAAACTGGCGCCGATCCTGAGTCCGCTCGATGCGGTGGTGGATGTGGATTACTTTATGCCGGGCTGCCCGCCCGAATCGCATCAGATCGCGGCGGTGGTTGATCTCGTCGTCAAGGTCGTCAAAGGCGAAGCAGAACTTCCGCCCAAAGGCGCGGCCATCGGCGTGGGCGATTCGACCGTCTGTGACGAATGTCCGCGCGCGCGGAATGTCAAACTCATCAAGGAATTCAAGCGGATTCAAGACATCGCCCCCGTTGACCCGACCCTGTGCCTGCTCGAACAGGGGATTCCCTGCAACGGTCCTGCCACGATCAGCGGATGCAACGCGCGCTGTCCGGGCGCCGGGGCGCAGTGCATTGGGTGTTACGGCCCTGCCGCGGGCGTGCTGGATTACGGCGCGCGGCTCCTCACCGCCTTTGCATCTGTGATCGATGCGAAGGAACCCGCAGAGATCGAAAAGATTTTAGATGGCATTCCCGACCCTGTTGGGCAGTTCTATCGTTTCAGCCTGTCAGGGTCGCTGCTGAAGGCCAATCAAGAAGCCTGGAAGGTGAAATACACGTCAAGTCATCACACGAAAGGAGAATGACATGACTGCCAAACTGATCAAAGATGCTGACCCCATCGAAGACCCCAACGCCGTGCTGGAAAAAGCCCTCATCGAAGCATATCTCAAAGAAAAAGGCTACACCCATGATGATCTTAAAAAACTGCCGGCCGATCTGGTGGAGAAATTGATGAAAGAAGCCTCGCAATACGCCTCTCTCAAAATGGAAGAGGTGGCAGCGCGGGCGCACTTGGTGAAGGCGCTGCACGACGACGCTTCGCCGTTAGAAAAGTAATCGGAGATCAGTAACTGGTAACGCCAATCTCTAATTACCAACAGGAGTTCCCATGACCCAACGCATATCCATTGATCCCATCACCCGGCTCGAAGGGCACGGCAAGATCGAAATATTTTTGAACGAACAGGGCAACGTCGCCAACACCTATTTCCAGATTCCCGAACTGCGCGGGTTCGAGCGCTTCGTGATCGGACGTCCGATAGAAGAAATGCCGCTGTTGACGAACCGCATCTGCGGCGTGTGCCCGGAGGCGCATCACATGGCGGCGGCGAAGGCGGCGGATGCCGTCTATCACGTTGACCCGCCGCGCACGGCGAAGATGCTGCGCGAGTTGTTGTATTCCGCGTTCTACTGCACCGACCACACGACTCACTTCTACGCGTTGGGTGGACCCGATTTTGTGATGGGACCCGACGCGCCCGTCGCCGAACGAAACATCCTCGGCGTGATCCACAAGGTCGGGTTGGAAATCGGCGGCAAGGTCATTCAGATGCGAAGGTACGGTCACACCGTCGTCGAGATGATCGGCGGGCGCAAGATTCATCCATGCACGTCCATCCCCGGCGGCATCACAAAAGGCATCACCGAAAAACAGCGCAAAGAGATCGAAGAGATGGGACGCTGGGCGGTTGAGTTTGCACAGTTTAGCCTGAAACTTTTTAACGACATCGTGCTGGGCAACAAAGGCTACCTTGACCTGATCCTCGGCGATGTATACACCCATCGCACTTATTACATGGGATTGGTGGATGCGAATAACAAGGTCAACTTCTATGATGGCAAAGTGCGCGTCGTGGACCCGAACGGGAAAGAGTTCTGCACGTATGCGCCAAACGAATACATGAACCACATCGCCGAGCATGTCGAGCCGTGGACCTACCTCAAGTTTCCGTACCTGAAGAACGTCGGTTGGAAGGGTTTCGTGGATGGAATCGATTCGGGCATTTACATGGCGACCCCGCTCTCGCGCCTCAACGCATCCGACGGAATGGCGACTCCGCTCGCGCAGGAGCAATACGAAAAGTTTTACGCGACCCTCGGCAGCAAGCCGGTGCATCAACGCCTCGCCACGCATTGGGCGCGCCTGATCGAATTGCTCTACGCCGCCGAACGCTGGGTAGAGCTGGTCACTGACCCCGAAATTGCATCGCCAGACGTTCACACGAAGCCGACCCAAACCCCGACGGAGGGAATCGGCATCGTCGAAGCGCCGCGCGGGACTCTCACGCATCATTACTGGACCGATGAGCGCGGCATTGTGACTAAAGCGAATCTCATCGTTGGCACCACCAACAACTACGCGCCGATCCAAATGTCCACGAAGAAAGCGGCGCAGAGTCTCATCCATAACGGCAACGTCAACGAAGGCTTGCTCAACATGGTCGAGATGGCGTTCCGCGCCTACGACCCGTGCTTCGGGTGCGCGACCCATTCCCTGCCGGGGCAGATGCCTTTGGAGATCACAGTCCGGGATGCGGACGGGAATCCGCTTGAGGTGTTGAAACAATTTTGTTAAACAGAAACAGGTATCGGTTAAGTCGGAAGCGGAGACGTCCTCATGAAAACGATCATTATTGGGCTTGGGAATCCGATTCTTGGGGATGATGGTGTCGGTTGGAAGGTCGCTGAGGAGATTGAAAGACAACTTCCCCAGATCCGAAGCGATGAAGGAGAACAGGTGGATGTCGTCTATCTCTCTTTGGGCGGATTGGGGCTGATGGAGCATTTGATCGGGTATGACCGGGCGATTCTGATTGATGCCTTTGCGACCAACGATCAACCCGGTTCGATTCTGATCATGAAGTTGAATGAACTGCCGAATTATTCCGCATATCACACGACCAGCGCCCACGATACGTCGCTGCAGGATGCCATTGAGTTTGGGAAAAGCATGGGCGCAAAACTGCCGGAGGATGTGGAGGTTGTGGGGATCACGACGGTGCGGGTTCATGATTTTTGCGAAGCGTTATCTCCGCCTGTTGCAGATGTGGTTTCCTTTGCAGCCCGCATTGTTTTGGATTTGCTCCAGCAGATACCCATTCACCATAAAGAGCAATTCGTATAGAGAAAGAACCCCGGCAAGATGCCGGAGTTCTTTTTATGTTTCCTTGCTGCGGTTCAATTTCGTTACTTGTGAGGTACGGCGAAGATAGGCTGCCACATATGAACATAGGGGAATCACGCGCAGGGACTTTTGTTTTGCGTAATCCAACCCGGCTTGCGTGATAAGCGCGGCGATGCCCTGTCCGCGGAATTCAAGCGGCACGCCGACGTGCAGCATAACGATGTCATCTCCCTGCTCTTGGTAGTCGAGAACGGCAATGGCATCGCCCAGATGGATTTCAAAACGGCTCTCTGCCAGGTTCTGGATGACTTGCAATTTCTCCGGTTGGAGCGGGGTGTTCAAAGTTCAGCCTCTCTGTTTTTTTCGCGCCATGACGGCGATATATTCCATGATGATCTTCAAGCCGGCAAAAACGGTAGCCTCCGATGGGTCGAGCGGGGGAGCGATCTCGACAACATCCAACCCAACAAGAGATAAATCCTGCGTGGATTTGATCAACGTCAGCGCGTCACGCGAGGACAGCCCGCCGAATTCGGGAATGCCCGTGCCTGGCGCAGCGGATGGATCAAGGCAGTCTATATCGAGCGAGATGTGAACGGCGTCGCAGTCATTGAGGATGTTATAGACGCTGTCTGCGATCTTGCGCATACCGCGCTCGGCAACGTCGGCAGCGGTGTAGACGTGAATGCCGCCGTTTTCAATCAAATCAATTTCCTGATCTTCCCATGAGCGCAAGCCTACCATGCAAACGTCGTGCGGTTCGATGCCAAACTCCAGGGCGCGGCGCATGGTATTGGCATGTGAGATGCGCGAGTTGTCGAAGAAGTCGCACAGGTCGGGGTGGGCATCCACCCAGAGGACACCCAGGCGTTGACCTTTATAACGTTCGCGCTGTGCCTGCAAAATGGGAATGCTTACCGAATGGTCGCCGCCGAGAATGATGGGCATATTGGGCAGGGATGCCACACGCTGGCAGACTGTCACAAAATCGGTTTCAGGGTTTGTGATTTCAATATCGCCCAGATCACAAACAGTCATATCCTTGAGGCGGGTGCGGTCTTCGCTAAAGGGCGTGAGATGCCTGGACCAATACCGCAGGCGTTCGGGAGCGTGAGCCGCCCCTTTTCGCGCTGATGCAAGCCCGTCATATGGAATCCCGATGACGCTGAAATCCGCCTGTTCGGGGGTGAGATCGGGGCGGTGCAAGTCGCCCCAGTAGCCGTGATTGCCTTCCTCAGTCATGGTTGCTCTCCTTGTTGCGCCAATTGTACCTTTGAAAACAAGTGAGGTTGACCCCCTCTTTGTTTGCCCGTAAAATGCAACTATGCCGAAGAAAGCGCCCTTCGTGGGTATTGCAGGTTTCTACCTCCCCGACCACGACCCTCCAGCGTGAGCGGCTGTTTTCTTGTTGATATCCGACTATTTGCAATTTATGGAGGAACCATGAAAACCGAGTTTGTTTCCAAACGCGCCGCCATGTACAAGGATGTTCCCGACGAAAAGTGGAACGATTGGCGCTGGCAGCTTTCCAACCGCCTCAATTCTGTTGAGGATATTGAAAAGGTCATCCCGCTCACCGATAGCGAACGCAAGGCTTTACAGACACAAGGCTTGTTCCGTGTGGATGTAACGCCCTATTTTATTTCCCTGATCGACCCCCAAGACCCCAACGACCCGACCCGTTTGCAGATCATTCCGCGCGCCGAGGAGATGCAAGCCTTCACCGCCATGATGGAGGATTCGCTGGCAGAAGACCGCCACTCTCCCGTGCCCGGGCTGGTTCACCGGTATCCTGACAGAGTGCTCATGCTGGTCACGACGCAGTGCGCCTCGTACTGCCGTTACTGCACCCGCTCCCGCATCGTCGGCGACCCCGGGCAGACTTTCAAGCGCGAAGAGTTCGAGATGCAGATCGAGTATCTCAAGCGCACGCCGCAAGTCCGCGATGTGCTGCTCTCCGGCGGCGATCCGCTCGTGCTGGCGCCGAAGATTCTTGAGGAATTAATTTCACGCTTGCGCGAAATCCCGCATATTGAGATCATCCGCATTGGGTCGCGCGTACCCGTCTTCATGCCGATGCGCGTCACTCAAGAGTTGGTGGACATGCTCGCCAAGTATCATCCGCTCTGGATGAACATTCACGTCAATCACTCGAATGAGATCACCAAGGAACTTGCCGAAGCCTGTGACCGTCTGACCCGAGCCGGCATCCCGCTTGGCAACCAGTCTGTGCTGCTGGCGGGTGTGAATGACAACGTCCACATCCAACGCCAGTTGGTGCAGGACCTTGTCCGCATTCGTGTGCGCCCGTACTATCTCTATCAATGTGACCTGGTTGAAGGCGCGGGTCACTTCCGCACCCCCGTTGCCAAGGGCATTGAGATCATGGAAGGTTTGCGCGGACATACCTCCGGCTATGCCGTGCCGCAATTCATTGTGGATGCGCCCGGAGGCGGCGGCAAGATTCCGCTCATGCCGAACTACCTGTTGAGCATGTCTGATCACAAGATCCTTCTCCGTAACTACGAAGGCTACATCACCACCTACGAAGAGCCGACAGATTACGTTCCTTCGGATGCGGCAACATTCAAAGGACTCAAACGCCCCGAACCCGGTCAAACCGGACTCACCGGTCTGCTTGACGGCGACCAGATGTTCATCAAACCCGAAGGCTTCGACGAACTCCACAACCGCGACGGCATTCAGCACCGTTTGAAGGACGAAAGCAAGTGGAAGCCGCTCGGCATCGGCTCTGGCAAATCGAACGAATAAGCCAAAAGCAGATGCGCGGGGACTGAGATATACTTAGACCTGACGGAAGCAAGAACCGTCAGGTCTATTCAATAAAGGAGAATGCCATGCTGAAAAAACTATTCCTCGTGACAACCTTTGTCCTCTTCCTTGCCGCCTGCCTGCCCTCGGCGTCTGCCACAGAGGATGTTCAGGAGCAGGTCAATACTGCGGTTGCGGGAACTATGCTTGTCAACGAGCAGATCGATTTGGCCGTGGAACAAACCGTCGCGGCGGGCGAGGCGGCTGCATCCACTGAAGAATCCGCCAACCTTGATGAGGTCGCGCTGCAAGCCACCAACACGCTTGAACCCACCGTTACTCCCTTCGTCGCGGCAACCTTCACACCCACTGCCACGCCCATCCCCTTGAAATACACCTGTGCCGTGTACAAGAAAAAACCAAAAGATAACGAAACCTTCAGCAAGAATGAAGAGTTCGATGTCAAGTTCACCATTACAAATACCGGCACACGCATTTGGCCCAAAGGCGTTGACTTCAAATACGTGGGCGGCACCGACCTGGCCAGCCCCAACCGCGTGGAAATTCCAGTGGCGCTGCAACCCGGCCAATCGTATGAAGTGACGCTCGACGGACAAGCCCCCGATAAAAAAGGCTTTTACGTCATGACCTATTTTGTGGATGGTCCCATGTGCTACGGGTATATTGCCATCAACGTCAAATAGGAGGCAGTGAATGTCCCGGCGCAGCGCCAAAATCCTCTCCTTGATCGCAGCTACGACCCTGATGCTGGCTTGTATGCCCACGCTCGGACCCGCCCCTGCGCCCCTGCCCACCTTCGACCCGAATGCCCCGCTGACCGCCATTGTAGAAACGGCCGCCGTTGCCGCCACCCAGACCGCGATCCATGCGCCCCCCACCGCCACAGCAACGGCTCTGCCAACTAAAACGCCGACCGACACCCCGCCGCCGACGCCAACCTTTATCATCATCTTCGTTACCAAGACCCAGCCGCCGACAATGATGCCGGTTGGGGTTTCTGGCAAGGAATTGGATTGTCAGGTATTGGATGTAAGCCCCAAAGAATTGGTCGCTGCCTCATCGCTCTTTACCGCCAAATGGACCGTTGCCAATGTGGGCAAAAGCGAGTGGGATGAGAACAACATGGATTACCGCTACGCAGACGGAACACGCATGTATCAGCAATCCATCTATGACCTGCCGGCAACCATTGCCCCCGGCGTCATTGTGGAGTTAACTGCTGCCATGAAAGCGCCCGATACACCAGGCGCCTACACCACCATCTGGCAGATCAATTCCGGCAATCGGCGTTTCTGCACCCTCGAATTAACCATCACGGTCCCATAACAAACAACAGCCGCCTCTCTCGCAAGCGCCGGGAGGCGGTTTTTCTTTTCATTCCCCACCCACCGCTCTTCCTTTGCAACTTTTCTCCCGCCCCGCCTGTATTACAC
>JACAEP010000192.1 GCA_013388795.1 Chloroflexota bacterium
TGACTTGTTGCGTCAATTCATTAGTGAAAACCCAAATGTGCCCATGCCCGAATCGGGACGTTCACAGCCATCGGTCATTGCGCTCGCGAATCATCTCATTGATTGGGTGATGCAGGCGCATCCCGTTTTGGAAGCGCGGACAGCGCTTGAGACGCCGCACATCGAAACCGTGCCCGAAAACGACCCGCAACAGAACCCGCCCGATAACCCTGAGGCGATCAAGTTCATTTCGACGAAGTACACACCCGAGCAAGAATTAGAAGCGGTGGCAAAATCCATTAAGGGATACGTTGACTCCCTCGCAGATTTCCCCAGTGAAGAACAACCCACCATTGCCGCGCTCGTCCCGCGCAACCAACGCGGCGTGGAATTGGTCAACGCCCTGCGTCAACGCGGCATCGAGCCGATTGAATTGATCTCGTCCACCTCAGAGACGCGCGCGGCGGCAGGAGCCCTGAGTTATTTGCTGTCGTATCTGGCAGAGCCTGGCAATACGCGGAAATTGTCGAAGGCGTATGAGGTGTGGAGAAGGGATTGGAGGGAGAAGGGAGTAGAGAATAGTGAAATAGTGAATAGTGAAGTAGAAAGTGGAAAGTTGGAAGGCAACTACTCAACTACTCAGCTACTTAACTATTCAACTGCTCTTCTTCGCCGCATGGCAAATGTGGAAAACTTCATCGCGCCGCAAAATGCAAATGACTGGCTGGCAGGCTTGAGTGAGCCCCCTGCGGGGATGATATCCGAGCCGGTGCAAGTCATCGAAGAATTAAGTAATTTTCGAGTCAACGTTCAACGCTGGTTGAATGCGGTCACGCTTCCCATTGATCAGTTAATTCTCACGTTGGCGCAGGATGTGTTTAGTTCTGTATCTGATCTCGCGCTGGCAAACAAACTGGCGCTGGTGCTTCGCGCCGCCGCAGACGACCACCCCGATTGGCGTTTGCCCGAGTTGACCGCGGAGTTGGCGGTGATCGCGAAGAATGAACGGCGCTTCATTGGGTTCTCGGATGACGACTCGGGCTTTGACCCCGAGCGCCATCGCGGACGGGTGGTGGTGACGACGATGCACAAGGCGAAGGGCATGGAGTGGGACCGCGTGTATATGATGTCGGTCAATAATTATGACTTCCCTTCGAACATGCCAAATGATCGTTTTATTTCGGAGAAGTGGTTCATTCGCGGCGGCTTGGACTTGGCGGCGGAGTCACTGGCGCAGTTGACCTCGCTCGAGTCGACGGGTGAATATGGCTGGTATGAAGAAGGCGCAGCGACGATGCGCTCGCGTTTGGACTATGTCAAAGAGAGATTACGCCTGTTGTACGTGGGTATCACGCGCGCGAAACGCGATTTGATCGTGACGTGGAATTCAGGCAGGCAGGGCGATGCGACGCCAAGTTTGGCATTGAGTGAGTTGACGGGGTGGTGGGAGGGGAAATGACGAATGATGAATGATGAGCAGAAAATCATCCCACGAAAGTTCCATCTATAAGTCCGCTTTTTAAAAATTGATCGCAAACAACTTCAAATCAATATCGTTTGCCGATAAATGGTTGGCATTTCCGAAGCAATAAATGTCTACACGCATCTACAGTCTTGAAAATTGCGACGTCTTTCAGTTTTTACCCATCGTGTTCAGACCAATATTGGATGGACAATTTCATCTTTATGCCATTGCAAGAAGTCGAAGACAACCTTGATAGTCTTTGAGAGTCCGGCGGGATAGAATTAGCCTTGAGAAAGGAAAACAGCTCACATGGAAATCCCTCGACACTGGCGTCTCAAAAAACAGCGATATGGTCTCGTCGGTGAGGTCTGCCCTCACTGCGATCACAAGATATTCCCCCCGCGCGATGTCTGCCCGAACTGCGGCGACGAAGCCAAGGAATTATTTACGTTCAGCGGCAAGGGCGAAGTGTATTCCTACACCACTATTTATGAAGCCCCTGCAGGATATGAGGCGCAGGCTCCTTATACCGTGGCGTTGGTCAAACTGGATGAAGGTCCGATGGTGACGGCTCAATTGACCGACGTGGACAATAGCGAAGTCCAGATCGGTATGCCCGTGGAAATGGTCACTCGCAAAATGAGAAATGACGGCGATGAAAGAGGGTTGATCGTATACGGCTACAAGTTTAGAAAGCGAACGTAGGCAGCAACGCAGGCGGCGGAGAGAATTCTCCGCCGTTTTTTTATTTGCATATTTGGGAATGCCATATCCGTACAATGATAAGCATCGAAATACAACGGTCATTTCGCGTTCAACCGAGTCTTACTGTTTTCGGCGTTGAAATCAAATACTGCCTGATATTTTTCGCCCAACCTGCCGCCCGTTTTGCGATACACTTGCAAAATGATGTTTCAACCCTGGTATCACAGCCTGAAGAACTGGTTTCGCGTTCAATCCATTCAGCGGCGCATCCTGTTTGGATTTGTGCTGTTGTCGGCGCTTTCGGCGCTGGCGATTACCGTTGGGTCGGTGGCGGTGAGTTATTACAACGGCTACAGCCAGGCAATTGACCGCCTGGATTCTGCCAGGTCGTTGAAGAACGCGCAGATTCTCAATTGGCGCAACGCGCTCCAGGATGAATTGCTGCTTGCGCTCAACGACAGTTACAACTTCGAGCAAATTCCCATTGCTCTGAAACTGGCAAACAACAATCAATTTTATGATTGGTATATCGAGGCGATTCGAAAACGGCTGGCGCTGCTGGCGGGGCAGTCGCAGGAAGTCGAAGCCTATTGCCTGCTCGATAGGAACGGTCAGATTGTGCTTTGCACCGAGACTGTGGAGGTGAAAAGCGGCTGTTCACAAGCGGACTTTTTTATTGCAGGGGCAGGCGCGGCTTATATTGAACTTCCGTTTTATGATGCGAACGCCAGTTCATCGTGCTGGTTGGAGGAGAACGCATACAAAAACTCATTTGTCATTGTTTCGAGACCTGTCATCAACACGGCTGGCGAACCTGTTGGCGTGATTGCTGGGCTGGTTTCAGCACAGACGTTATCCAGCATCCTGCTCGACCCAACGGGGTTGGGCGCGGATGGCAAAGCGGCGTTGATTGACCCTGGCAAAGGTTTGTTGATCGCTGACGGGCAGGCGGGGATTTCCTTTGTCAGCGTGGAAAATGCGGCAGGATATGTGGAAAATGTCGAGGCGCTGGCGTTGGGAGGAGAACGCTCGGGGGTGTATCAGGATTATCGAAGCGAAACCGTTTTGGGTGTGGTGGAGGCGGTTCCCGATTCCGAATTAAAACTGGTTGCCGAGCAAAACATCGCCAGTGTGTTTCAATCGCTGTGGCTCAATCTGCTGGTCAGTTTGGGAATCGGCCTGGGCGCGGTGGCGGTCACTGCGGTGACGGCTGTGTTCATCACGCGCAGTATCACCAGCCCGATTGTGCAGTTGGCGCAAGCCGCCAAAGCCATTTCGGATGGGAAACTTGAACGCGCAGTGGAAACGAGCGGGGATGATGAAATCGCTTCGCTGGCGCAGGCGTTCAACAATATGACTTCGCAACTCCGCGATTTGATTCTGAACCTGGAACAGCGCGTCGGCGAACGGACGGTTGAACTGGCGGCGGCGAATCAGTCGCTGCAACGCCGCGCCCTGCAACTGGAAGCCATCGCCGAAGCAAGCAAGAAAATTTCTTCGATTGTCGAGATGGACGAACTGCTGACCGACCTGGTGATGTTCATTTGCGAGACGTTCAAATATACCGACGTGCGCGTGTACCTGCTGGAAGATGACGCGCTCAACCTTCACGCTTATTCGAGAAAACTGGAGACCCTGCTGCCCACGATAGCGTTGACGATGAGATGTCTCAATACCGATGTAATCAACAACGGGAAGTATGTGCTGGTCAACGATGTGTTGAACGCGCCAGATTTCCCAACGGAGGGCTTTGAGAAATTCGTCCAGTCGGAGTTGGTGGTGCCGCTGAAAATCGGAACGCGGATTCTTGGCACGCTGGACGTGGTCAGCACGGAGGTGAATGTGTTTTCGCCCGAAGATGTTTTGCTGCTGCACAGCGTGGGCGACCAGATTGCAATTGCCGTGGAAAATTCGCGCCTGTACCAGCGCAGTTTGGAACTGGCAGTCCATGAGGAAAGAAGCAGGCTGGCGCGTGATTTGCATGATTCGGTGGTGCAGTCGCTGTACAGTTTGAACCTGCTCATTTCGGGCTGGAAGCGGATTGTGCAAAACGGGGGCACGTCGGAGGTGGGGGAATATTTTGAACGCGCAGGCGAGATTACGCATCAGGCATTGAAGGAAATGCGCTTGATGGTTTTTCAACTACACCCAGACGCATTGAAGTGGGAGGGGCTGGCTTCCGCGCTCCACCGCAGGCTAGAAGCGGTGGAACATCGCGCAGGCGTGAAGACCACGTTGAACGCGTCTCGCCTGCCCAGCCTGCCCACAAAAGCGGAAGAGGCGCTGTATCACATCGCGCAGGAGGCGTTGAACAACGCGCTCAAACATTCGGGCGGGAAGAGCGTGACAATTGACATCCAGGTTTTTGATGGGGCAATCGAATTGAAGGTGCTTGATGACGGACAAGGTTTCGATGTTTCGGGGCAGAATGCGGGCGGCATGGGACTCGCCAACATGCGTCAGCGCGCCGAAGAATTGCATGGCGAATTGACGATAGAATCCGCGCCCGATTACGGGACGAAAGTAAAAGTCCTCCTTCCGTTGTGAGGTGTTCCAATGAAAAATATTCGCGTCCTGATTGCCGATGACCATCCCATTGTCCGCGAAGGATTGCGGCTGTTGCTCGCGGGCGAGCGCGGCATGGAACTGGCTGGCGAAGCGGTGAATGGAA
>JACAEP010000207.1 GCA_013388795.1 Chloroflexota bacterium
CACGCCGATGGATTTTGTGGTGGAGGTTTTGAAACAGATATTCTTCCTCGGCAACGACCGCGCGGCGGAGATCATGCTGGCGGCGCATGTCAAAGGCTCGGCGTACGTCCAGACCCTGCCGCGCATCGAAGCCGAGAAACGCGTACAGCGCGCGCATCAAGCGGCGGGCATGGAAGGCTATCCGCTCACCTTCACCCTCGAACGCGAATGAAATCGAACCTTGAAACCCTGACCGAGATCAACCTCGACGACCTCGTGTCTTCGTTCGGATGGCAGAATTATCCGATCCTCGCCCGCATCCTCAGATTCTTTTTCCGCGCTCCCGCCCAAACCTTTGCGCGGCACGCAGTCGAATACGATAAAACTGTTGGCGATAAGGGAATCGTTGCCGGGGGCTGGAACCTCACCCGAAGATATGACCGGGACCTGCGGATCGTCGGCGCAGACCGGATTCCCGAGTCAGCATTTCTGGCTTTGTCCAATCATCCCGGCATGACCGACACCGTCGCCTTATTCGCAGCATTGAACAGGGATGATCTGAGAATTATCGCATTGGATCGCCCGTTCCTGAACGCCCTGCCCCATACAACATCGCATTTATTCTATGTGTACGACGACCCCGCCCAGCGAATGAGTCTTGTCCGGCAGGTCAGCGCCCATTTGAAAAAAGGCGGCGCGGTATTGACCTTCCCCGCCGGTCACATTGAACCCGACCCCGATATTTACCCCGGCGCGGTCGAATCGCTGAGTGAATGGACCGACAGCGTGGGCGTCTTCATCCGCATGGCACCAGAGGCGGCGATCCTGCCGGTTTTGGTACGGAATGTCGTTGCCAGGAAATATTCAAACCACTGGTTGTTGAACATCAAAAAGACAAAGGAAGAAAAAGAAAAACTGGCAACCGCGTTGCAACTACTCGGCATGGTGATCTTCAACGAAAAACCAGTAACGGTCACGGTGCAGATCGGAAACCCCATTTACGCCAAAGAATTGGGAAGCACGGAGACGGAAGTCATTCATCAAGCGGCGCTGGATGAGATGAAGAGATTGATCGGAAATCCTGATACATAAAAGAGACAGTCACCTGTGAGGTGACTGTCTCTTTGCTTTATTGCTTCCTCACCCGGTTGGCGACCAGCGATGCGCCCGTGGATGGGCTGGGTAGTTGCTCCCCCGCTTCGATGGGTTCGTCACCGTTGAAATGCCGAAGCTGGGGCCACTTCCAGGCGATGTAGGCTGTACCCAGAATACACCCGATGCCGCCAGTCACAACGGCAAATGACGCTCCGAAGAACTGCGCCACCACTCCCGCTTCGATCTCGCCGAGTTGAGGTCCGCCCATGAAGAAGATCTGGTTGATGCTGGTCATCCGTCCGCGGATATGGTCAGGGGTTTGCAACTGACGAATGGTGTTGCGCACGATGGTGCTGACTCCATCCGCGCCGCCGGTGACGGCAATGGCAAGCCATGCTACAACGAATGATTTGGTGATTCCAAAAATGATGGTGGCAATGCCAAAGACGATCACTGCGCTCAAGAAAACGATGCCTTGTTTGCGTATCTCCTTTATCTGCGAAATCACAAGCGCCACAGCCACCGCCCCAACCGCCGAAGCCGCAGAAAGATAACCGTACTCGACTACACCTACTTGCAAGACATCAGTGGCGATGATCGGCATGAGCGTACTGGCAGAGGCGAAGAACGTTGCCACAAAATCCACCATCATTGTGGAGAAAATGATCGGCTTGGAAAGAATGAAACGAATGCCATCCTTAATGGATTCAAGGCTGACTCCGGCAGTCGTTTCAGCGATAACTTGCGGCACGTCGCCGATCATAAAGAGAGCCAGCAACACTGCCACAAACGAAAGCGAATTGAAGTAGTACACTGCTTCTTGTCCAAACGAAGCAATGACGATGCCGCTTAGGGCGGGTCCGAGCACGGCTCCGGCCTGGAAGGCGGTAAAGGTCATGCTGAAGGCGTTGGGCAGGTCTTTCTTGGGAAGCAAGTTGGGGATCAATGCCTGGCGGGAAGGGCCATCGAAGGCGACTGCCACTGCCTGAAAGGCGGTGATGGCGTAAATGTACCAGATGGTGATATGCCCAAATTGGGTGAGCAGTCCCAACGTCAGGGCGAGAAGCGCGGCAAAACTTTGGGTGATGAACATCACCTTGCGACGATCCACCGAATCTGCAAGCGCGCCTCCGATCAGCGAAAAAAGGATGACGGGAATGATGCGGGCAAGCCCGATCCCGCCGAGAGCGATGGGGTTTTCATCCAATTGATTGACGTGCCAGAACAATGCCCAGAGTTGCATTTGGGTTCCGGTAATGGAGATGAGTTGTCCGAGCCAGAGAAAGAGGAATTTTTTGTGTTTGAGTGAGGGTGGGATGCGCATTTTTGGGTTTCAGGTCTCAGAGTTCAGGTTTCAAGTTCCCCAGTCGCGGAGATATAAGAAATCGTAGCCAATGGTGCGGTTGCTTACCTTTGCAATGGGCGGCAGCATGCGTTTGAATTGATAACGGCGAATGCGGGTGGTGACTGTTTCCACAAATTTTTTATCGAAGCCCGCCTCGATTGCCTCCTGTGGACTGTAACGCTGGTCAACAAGCAGGTAGAGTAGTTTATCCACTTCTTCGTAGGTAAAGCCAAGTTCCTTTTCGTCGGTCTGGTCTGCCCACAGGTCGGCGGAGGGAGGCTTGTCAATGATCGGCGCGGGGATGTTCATGGCACGCGATAGTTGGCGCACTTGTGTTTTATACAGATCGCCAATCGGGTTGATCGCGCTGGCAGAGTCGCCGTAAATGGTGCTGTATCCGAGCAGAATTTCAGTCTTGTTGCTCGTTCCAACCGGCAATGCTTTGAATGCCTCAGATTGGTCATACAGGACGATCATCCGCGCGCGCGCCATGATATTGCCTTTGCGCAGGTTCGACATCTGCGGGTCGAGGTGAATGAGCGGCTCGACCATGTCTGTGATCTCGATGGTTTTGCTTTGGATTCCCAACTGGTCGATCAGAAGTTGCGCGTCTGTCAGGGAGTTGGA
>JACAEP010000265.1 GCA_013388795.1 Chloroflexota bacterium
CCCTCTTCCAGTCGCTTCTCGACCGCAAAATTTTCACCACCTCTTCCGACGATGTCCTCGTCGCTCACCCTGCGCTGAACTCGTGGCTGAGGACCTGTCAGTGGTACGTCTATCCGCTCTCCCTGCGTGAACATGCGGTGGGAATCTTGATGGTGGAACTGGAAAAAGGGAAGGAATTGACACGCCAGCGCGAGGAAGTCATTGGGATGGTGGCGAATCAAGCCGCCCTCGCGCTTGGCACCACTATCCTGTGTATTGACCGCGCCCGGCGCCTCGCCGTCGAAACCGAACGCAACCGCATTGCCCGCGACATCCACGACACGGTGGCGCAATCGCTTTTCGGCATCGTTTACTCGCTCGACGCCTGCATCTCCATGCTCCCTGCCCAGGCGGAGGAAGTCAAGCGCGAACTGACCGACCTGCGCGCCCTCGCCAGCAGCGCCCACGATGAAGTGCGCCGCTCCGTTTTTGATTTATGGCCTTCCGCTTTGACCATTGAAATTTTCATGGCAGATTTGGCGAATTATGTCAATAGTTGTTGCCGCCCACAGTCGTTCAGTATTATTTTTAATCATCACGGTGATTTCAATTCTCTTTCACCTGGCTTGCGTAGAACGATCTATCGAATGGCGCAAGAGGCCCTTGCAAATTCGGCGCGCCATTCAGGCGCTCAGTCTGCCCGGCTTTGTCTTGCCGTTGCCGATCATGATGTTTATCTTGATATTTCCGATCAGGGAAAGGGGTTTGACCCTGCGATTGCCCTGTCGCGCAGCCAAAACCGCGAACACTTTGGTTTGCATGGTATCCAGGAACGCGCTCGTGCCTTAGGCGGAGATTGCGAGATCGTCAGTTGCCTCAATGAAGGCTCGCGCATTATGATTCATCTTCCAATTCATGGACACCACCATGCCTAACCCCATTCGTATCTTAATCGTTGATGACCATGCTGTTGTACGCAAAGGCTTGGCAATGGTCCTTCGCCTGGAACCAGACCTGGAGGTCGTAGGGGAGGCGGAAAATGGACGGACAGGCTTGGAACTGGCGAAAAGTCTCCAGCCAGATATCGTTCTTGTAGATTTGGTTATGCCTGAAATGGACGGACAGGAGATGAGCCTTGCGCTGAGAAAATCTCACCCGTATATTAAAGTTATCATGTTAACCGGAACGGAAGTAGATGAACGCGTTTACGATCTTGTGGCTGCGGGTATTGAAGGCTATGTTTTAAAAAATATTGAGCCTGGCGAGTTGATCCACGCCATCCGTTCCGTTATACATGGCGAAGCTTATCTCCATCCTGTGGTTATGAAGAAAATGCTGTCTCGAATGGGAACTCAGCCATTGCATTCTGCAAGTTTGACTCCGCGTGAACTTGAAGTCCTTGAGTGGATGGCAACATCCAATACCTACAGGCAGATCGCTGCGCAATTGGGTGTAAGTGAAGAAACGGTGCGTAGTCATGCCAAAAATATTTTGGAAAAATTAAAACAGCCCAATCGCGCCCAGGCGGTTCTGGTGGCATTGAAATTAAATTTAATTCGGTTGAGCGGGTGATATGTTCTGTTCGAACAATTTGCTTTTTGTATCTTTTTTTAGGGATTTGCATCAAAGCATATATCATAAACTGGAGAGAGTGATATGAAATTGCTTGAAATGTTGTTTGGAAAACCGATCCCTGAGATTGCCCCGCATGAATTGAACGAGAAATTGAAAGATAAAAAGAATTTCACGCTGATCGATGTGCGTCAACCGGAGGAATTTAAAGCCGGGCATATTCCTGGCGCCAAACTAATTCCGCTTGGCGAATTGAATCGCCGCCTTGACGAGATTCCAAAGAACAAGGAAATTGCCTTTATCTGCGCCACGGGCAATCGTAGCAGCACTGCCGCTCGCATGCTTGCCAGACAGGGGTATACCGTGTTCAATGTGCGCGGCGGCATGTATCTTTGGTCGCGCGCCCTGTTTAAGAGAAAATGAACCGTTCGGTTTTGGAAGTCTTTAAGATGGGCGCTGCTAGCCGCCTTCTGACTGCTCGATCATTTCAATAACTTCATTAAAGGTATTTGGAGAAAACATATGTATCTACAACAATTCTTCATTGACGGTCTTGGATGTGCGTCTTATATTGTGGGATGTGAAGCCAAAGGCGTTGCTGCCATCATTGACCCGGATCGCGACGTTCAAAAATACTTAAGCGCCGCCTCTGCTCGCGGCCTGACGATCACGCACATCATCGAAACGCATCTGCATGCCGACCATGTCTCTGGCAACAGCGACCTGGCAGCCCGCACTGGCGCGCCGATTTACGTTCACGAAGCCAGTGGCGCAGAATTTCCTCATCAATCTGTCCGCGATGGGGATGTATTGGAGTTGGGTAATGTGCGCCTCGCTGTGATGCACACGCCGGGGCATACCCCTGAAAGTATCACGTTACTCGTAACCGATACCGCCCGCTCAGACCAGCCCTGGCTGGCATTAACTGGTGATACCCTGTTTGTTGGCGATGTGGGGCGCCCCGACCTTGTGGGCGTTGAAGCCGCAAATGGGCTTGCCAATGATATGTACCATAGCATGTTCGAGAAGATTCTGCCGTTGAATGATGGTTTGTTAATCTATCCCGGCCATGGGGCAGGTTCATTGTGTGGAAAGTCGATTGGCTCAATGCGTTCGACCACCCTGGGATATGAACGCATCTCCAACCCGGCTTTGGCTCCGCGTTCGCAAGAGGAATTTGTGGCGTATGCTGTCAGCGGCCTGCCGGAACAACCGGGCAACCATACCCGCATCAAGGCGATGAACCGTAAAGGCGTGAAAGCGCTTGGGGTGGTCGAACCCAAGCCGTTGTCAATTCGCGAGGCGCTTTCTTTTTTTCAACGCGGCGCAGGTTTGCTTGATACGCGTTCAAAAGATGCATATATGCAGGCGCATGTGCCCGGCTCGGCACATCTGGAAGCGGACGATCAGTTGAGCAACCGCATTGGTTTCGTCTTCCCGCCTGATGCGCCCATGATCCTTTTATTGAAAGACCCGGCCGACTACGAGCGAGTCGTGTATAGCCTTGCCCGTGTAGGATATGAAAATGTGGTTGGTTATCTTGCCGAAGGCTTGGATATATGGGAGCGCATGGGGCTGCCACTCGCGGCGGGGGATGTGAAAGATATTGAGCCGCGTGAACTCCACACTATCATGCAGTCGTGTAACAATGGAGATTGCCCCGTGGTTGTGGATGTGCGCGAACCGTGGGAGTATCGCCAGGGGCATGTGCCTGGCGCTGTCCTTATGCCGTTGGGTCAACTCTCTGGGCGCGTTGCCGAATTGGATACCGAGCGCCCGGTGGCGGTGATCTGTGCCAGCGGTAACCGCAGTCAATCTGCTGCCGCACTGTTGGGACAAAAAGGTTTCAAGATCATCTACAATGTGGTGGGCGGAACCAGCGCTTGGATGTACGATAACCTGCCTATTGTGCGCGATTAATGTAAGAGGCCCCGTGATGGTTTGCGGGGCTTCTTGTTATATCACGACGATGCGCTTGAGTTTTCGCTGCCGCCGCGGACTGCGGCTTGAAACGTTGAGTTACCGCGCCAAACAACCCAGCCGCGTCCCTTTCATGGAGAACTGCTGATTGCCTAATTGAATATACTAGAAAATTATCATAAATATTGACAAATCCTTTACAGCCTGCTACAATATCGCCCGGTTGATAAAAACGCCAGTAATGGCTTAATTTGTAGGAGTAAAACGAATGTCGCAGTTAGAGATCAAGGATTTGCATGTAAGCATCGAGGATAAAGAGATTCTCAAGGGATTATCCCTGACGATCAAACAGGGTGAAATTCACGCCATAATGGGTCCAAACGGTACGGGCAAGTCTACATTGGCATATACCCTAATGGGACACCCAAATTACACTGTCACTGGTGGGGAAGTGCTCCTGGACGGCGAGAACGTCCTCGAAATGGAACCCGATGAACGCTCGCGCGCGGGCGTTTTTCTTGCGTTTCAATACCCGGTTGCCATCCCCGGTGTGACCGTGGCGAACTTCCTGCGCTCGGCGATCAACTCCCGTCGCCGCGCCGAAAACTCCGAAGACAAGGGCATGCCCATTCCTGAATTCCGCAAGATGTTAAAGGAAAAGATGGACATGCTCAAGATGGACCACGCCTTTGCCGGGCGCTACCTTAACGATGGTTTCTCCGGCGGTGAAAAGAAACGCGCCGAAATTTTGCAAATGGCAACGCTCAAGCCGCGATTCGCTATCTTGGATGAAACAGACTCCGGCTTGGATATTGATGCGCTGCGCATCGTCTCGGAAGGGGTGAACGCTCTTTCCGGTCCCGAGCTTGGGGTGCTGGTCATCACGCATTATCAACGCCTGTTGAACTACATCAAGCCGCAGTTCGTGCATGTCATGATGGGTGGTCGCATCGTCGAATCTGGCGGACCCGACCTTGCCCTGCACCTCGAAGAACACGGCTATGACTGGCTGCGCGAAAAGACTGCTGAAGAAACTGCATAAGAGCAGATATTGGATATTCGAGAGTGGAAATCTTTTTACTAAGCATCTAATCTCGAATATCTACTCACTGGAGACACTATGTCTGAAGACGCAAAAATATTAGAAGAAATTGGCGAGTACAAGTACGGTTTTCACGACCGCGACGATAACTACACCTTCAAGTCTGAAAAAGGTTTGAGCCGCGAAGTGGTTGAAAATATTTCACGCATGAAGGGCGAGCCGCAGTGGATGCTCGAATTCCGCCTCAAGGCCCTCGATCATTTCCTCAAACGCCCCATGCCCAACTGGGGACCCGAACTGCAATCGCTTGACCTCGACAACATTTACTACTACGTCAAGCCGACTGAGAAGCAGGAAAAATCCTGGGACGATGTTCCCGACGACATCAAACGCACCTTCGATAAACTGGGTGTGCCCGAAGCCGAGCAGAAGTTCCTTGCGGGTCTGGGCGCGCAATACGAATCGGAGATGGTCTATCACTCCATTCAAAAGCACCTCGAAGAAAAAGGCGTGATCTTCCTCTCGATTGAAGATGGACTGCGCCAACACCCCGATCTTTTCCGTGAATATTTTGGCACTGTGATTCCGATTGAAGATAATAAGTTTGCTGCGCTCAACTCCGCGGTTTGGTCTGGCGGTTCGTTTGTGTACGTCCCCAAAGGCGTGCATGTGGATTTGCCCTTGCAGGCTTACTTCCGCCTCAACACTGCCAACGTCGGTCAGTTTGAACGCACCCTCATCATCGTGGACGAAGGCGCATCCGTGCATTATGTGGAAGGCTGTACCGCACCGCAATACACCACCGACTCCTTCCACTCTGGTGTCATCGAGATCATTGTCAAGAAGGGCGCGCGCTCGCGCTACTCGACCATTCAGAACTGGTCGACCAACGTCTATAACCTCGTAACTCAGCGCGCCAAAGTCTTCGAGAATGGCACTCACGAATGGGTTGATGCCAACATCGGCTCGAAGGTTACGATGAAGTATCCATCCTGCTATTTAATGGAACCCGGCGCGCACGGCGAAATGCTTTCGATGGCATTTGCCAACGTCGGCCAGATTCAAGATGCCGGTTCCAAGATGGTTCACTTTGCGCCCAACACCACCAGCAAGATCACATCCAAATCTATCAGCAAGGCGGGCGGACGCGCCTCCTATCGCGGCCTGCTCAAAGTCTACAAAGGCGCGAAGGGCGTCAAGTCC
>JACAEP010000322.1 GCA_013388795.1 Chloroflexota bacterium
ATTACCTTGAACGGTTGTTTACCCTTCAGCAGTATTTTGGCGCAACCCCGGGAAGCCGTGTTCAGGAGCTATCCTTGCAGGGCCGCCAAAGCGAAAATCTTGCTGCATTAGAAATGTTTAAGGCACACCCTTTGTTTGGCGTAGGCGTGAATAGCTACATGTATCTTTTCCCCGAGTATTCCAAACGTTCGGGCTTGGCAGTGGTGGCGACAGAGCGTGAGGCCCATAACTTGTATCTTGAAACTCTGGCAGAGACCGGGTTGATTGGATTTATGTTCTTTGGGTTTCTAATGTTCACTTGTTATGGGTTTATGTTGAAATCCAGAAAGGTTTTTCTGGCATCAAATGAACCCGATATTGCCGGAATGATCACGGCTTATATGGCTGGTTTCTCAGGCTACTTTTTTGCCGCAATTTTTCTCCATAACGGCTTTCCGCGATATTTTTATCTTACGATAGGAATGGCATTGGCTGTTCATATGGTTGCGGAATACCAAAAGCGTTTGGCGGCAGGCGAACAAGAAGCGGGTATGGTTTGATGTTGGGTATTCTATTTTGGTTGTGCGTTCTCGCGGTTGTGTATGTGTATGCCGGTTATCCGGCGCTGGTGTTTCTCTTCTCGAAGATGTTTAACCAGGCTGTGAACACTGGTGATGTGTCTCCATTGGTTACCTTGATTTTTGCGGCGCATAATGAAGAGAAGGTGATTGAGAAAAAATTGGAAAACACGCTTGCTCTTGAGTATCCGCGAGAGCAGTTACAAATCCTTGTAGTCAATGATGGCTCTATGGACCGGACTGCTGAGATTGTTCGTCGCTATCAAAACAAGGGCGTCGAATTGGTGGATTTTCCTCAGCGTAGAGGAAAGCTGACAGCGTTGAGAGACGCTCAAACGAAGTGTCGAGGCGAGATCATTCTGTTCTCCGATGCGGATAATTTTTATCCTCCTAACGCTGTTTCCGAAACGGTAAAATATTTTTACGATGAGCGGGTGGGGGCTGTCTCTGGCGGCAGGGATGTGATTGGCGAAGGCGCTCTTGGCAGTGCGGAAGGATTGTACTGGCGCTATGAGGAGTTTATTAAGCGGCATGAGTCCAATTTTGGAAGCTGTACCGGCGTAGCGGGCGACCTTCTTGCCGTTCGTCGTCGTTTATATGTTCCTCCGCCTCCCAATGTTATCAATGATGATTTTTTTACGGCGCTGAATGTTCTTCGGCAGGGCTATCGTGTCGTCTACTCACCTACTGCGCGCTCTTCGCATCCGGTTGCAAACACCGAACATGAAGAGATGGAGCGCCGCGCCCGCATGGTGGCTGGGCGCTACCAGGCTATGTTTGTCTTTTGGCGGCACCTTCCCTGGAAATATCCAGTTGCCTTTTGGCAGGTTATCTCTCATAAGTATATGCGCCCGCTGGTTCCACTGTTTATGATTGCGGCGTTGATTTTTACTATATTGTCTGTAGTGTTTCCACAGTCGTCTGAGGCCTTTGCATTTGCCTGGTTGTTTTTATATCAACCCTTTAATTATGTCTTTTTAGTCTTGCAGATGTTGTTTTATTCGCTTGCATGGTTTGGGCGCAGTTTCAAATCGAGAGGCTTTGTTGGGAAATTGATATACATCCCTGTTTTTTTGGTCAACAGCAACTTGGCTGCTTTGCAAGGGTTGTTCCGATATTTGACGTCCAGGCAGTCAGTCATGTGGAAAAAAGTTGCGCGGTAGTACGATAAAGGAGATTTTTAAAATGTTGAATCTTAAGAAAGCGCATTTCGTTGTCTTTATTTTTGCAATTCTGTTTTCCTTCCCTGGTGGAAGCAGAGTCTTTGCTTCTTCTGCCCGTCAGGATGAAGTGAATCTGTTTACATTTGCGGATCTTGGCGTAGAGTCGGACATTGTATTAAAGGGCCCTTTTGAAAGCAGGACGATCCGCTTTGACCTTCCGCCCAACTGGGAATTGCGCGATGGCGCTGAATTAAATCTTGAGATTAGCGCATATTTTGCATCCTCTGAATTGGAACAGCAATCGACAGCCGGAAATACTTTTACAGGCGCGTTATTGGATGTGTTTTTTAATGACGGACTCCAGAAAAGTGTTCCTTTAACCAACACTGAAAATACCACATATCGCATTCCGATCTCTGCCAAAGACTTGAAACCAACCGGCGCCGATGGGTCATATTTTATTACCCTGGTTCTTGACGCTGCGATTGACTGTGATTTTGAATTCCATAAAACGACCATCGTTGTTAAGAACAATTCTTATGTTATTCTCCCTCGATCAGAGGTTTCTTTAGAATTGGATTTGCGACGTTTGCCGTGGCCGCTTTATCAGGAGAGAACAAACATTGCTTCAACAACCTTGATGGTTTTACCAGATTCCCCTTCAGCCGACGAGATGCAAGCTGGTTTTACTGCCATGGGCGCATTTGGACGAATGACATCCGGCCGACTTCCCATAACCTTCCTGCGTTATTCTGAATTGACGGAAGAACAGCGGCTGAATTCTGACTTGATTTTTGTCGGCAAACCATCTGCGTTCCCTATTCTTTCAGATTTGGCGCTTTCCTTGAAGGTATTAAATGGCAGTTTTTCCTCAACAGAAGTTGGCGCAGAGGATGGCGTTTTGCAAATAATTGCATCGCCTTGGAATCCCTCCAAATCGGTTTTGTTGGTAAGTGGAGCTTCGGATGGTGGCGTAGTGAAGGCTGCGCAGGCGCTTTCGTCCGGCGATATGCAGACAGGTCTCAACCCAAGTTATTCCGTTGTCGCGCAAGTAAATCCCTTTGTAATTGCTGACGGCCAATTGGTAGATCCTCAACAACCGGCCATACTATCTCCCGATGTCAATTTTGATAGTTTAGGGTATCCTGCTGTTACCCTTGATTCGCTAGGGCCAAATTATTTTACCTATGAGTTCAATATTCCTGTTGGATTGGTGCCTTCGGAAAGCCCTTATGCGGAATTTCATTTTAGTAATTCTTCACTGGTAGACCCGGTGCGTTCCGATTTTGCCGTGTACCTGAATGACACGATTGTCGGCAGCGTGCAATTAACCGAGGGTACCTCCAGCTTTACCACCGCTAAAATTGATCTTCCTGCAAGTTTGCTGAAATCCGGGCTGAACCGTCTTGATTTGGTTGTCACCCTTATCCCGCGCGACGAATGTTCCATGTTGGCGTTCTCTGGGCTGTGGGCCACTATCTTCTCCGACTCTTTTTTTCACTTGTCTCTCATCCCATCTCCTGAGCCGATTGCGCTCTTCCGAGATTTGAAGTCGTATCCATATCCTTTTGCGGCAGATACTTCTTTTCGCGATACTACCTTCGTAATCTCTAAAAATGATCCGATTTCTTGGCCGATTGCCGCAAGGATTGCCTATGACCTGGGCGCTCGCGTAGATGGAAATCTTTTAGGATATGAAGTCGCATTTGATGGCGAGATTCCTGAACAAGTTAAACAGGGGCATATCATTTTGGTTGGTACGCCTAAAGAATTAAGTATTCTTGATGAATTATCTGACGCCATGCCTGCGCGATTTGAGCCAGGCAGTAATATTGCAGTGCTGGAAACACAGATAGTCATCTACAGAATTTCTGACCAGAAGAGTTTAGGCTACCTTGAAATATTTGTTTCCCCCTG
The DNA here is from genome assembly GCA_013388795.1 of Chloroflexota bacterium. Taxonomy (GTDB): domain Bacteria; phylum Chloroflexota; class Anaerolineae; order Anaerolineales; family Villigracilaceae; genus Villigracilis. The sequence continues at coordinate 3,638 of JACAEP010000322.1, forward strand.
GTCTGAAAAAGCCGCAGTATTGGGTGTTTTTGGAACCAACCTGACAGGTTTGGATTATGCCTTGAATTCAATCATTAACTTTCAAATCCGTGAAACGCTTTCGGGTAATTTTTCGACATACGATGGCGGAAATCGCGCGATTATTGTCGATACGCGCACGGGTTTGGGTCTTGGAAGGTTTGAATCTTCGCTTGGCACCGAAAATGTTGACACTCAACCTGCCACAGATATTGCAACCCCGGTCGAAGCAGCGGGCGCGCCCGTAAACAATATGCGTAACATGATCATGGTTGGTATTATAGTAATCATAGTGGTTATGGCGGCTGTTGTGCTGGTTGCGCTGCGTTTTTCAAAACGGCGTTTATAATTGCATTCGTAGCCAAAGTGGGAATGGAATTATGTTGAGAAAGCAAGGATTGGTCAATCTAACCCTGAATGCGCTGGTTGAGTCAGGCGCATTCAGGGCGATGCGCCAAATTTCCCCCCCCACCCTTACTGTTTTGAACTATCACCGTATTGCGGATAGCGCGGATCCGACTTTTACATTATTTAAACCCATTGTCAGCGCCACACCGGAACAATTTGCTCGACAAATGGATTATGTAAAAGATGTCTATAATGTGATAGATACAAAACAACTTGCGGCTTGGCTGCATGGCGGGGGCGAACTGCCGCCAAATCCGGCCATCATTACTTTTGATGATGGATATTATGATAACTTATCCAATGCGTACCCAATACTAAAAGAGCGCGGCTTGACTGCCATAATTTTTTTGGCAACAAGTTATATTGGCAGCGTGAACCCGTTTTACTGGGACTTGGCAGCCTATGCGTTTTATCATACTAAAAAGGATTGCGTCCAAACTCTATCCAACTTAATTTGTTGGAGCGATCAAATCAGCCGCGATAAGGCTGTTAATACCTGGGTTGTGTCCGTCAAGAAACTTTTGGATGAGGAAAAACAAAGACAACTGGATATCCTTATACATGATTTGGATGTGGCGATTCCTGAAAACGCGTTTCACGGGCTGCATTTATCCTGGGAGCAGGCGCGTTCCATGACTGATGGAGTAATTGAATTTGGCGCTCATACTGTCACCCACCCAATTCTGACTCGTGTGACCTTTGAGCAGGCAGCGTGGGAGATTTTTGAATCCAAACGGCGGATTGAGGAAGAGATTGGAAAGCCTGTGAATGCTTTTGCTTACCCAAACGGGGGACATGCAGACTACTCTGAGGCTGTTTGTGACCTGGTTCGAAACAGCGGCTGTGATATGGCATTTACGCTTATGCCGGGCCCTGTTTCGCTGGGAAGGGTAAAGAAAAGACCATTCGAGATCCCGCGTGTGTTTTTAGGCGATTGGGACTCTTTTCCTAGGTTTGTCGCAAAACTTTCTGGCGCTGAAGTGATTCGAGAAAAAATTTCTTCCATTCGCAAAAAAAGTAAATAAAACAATTAAGGTTGTTTACAGGCTTTCTGTGTTATGAAAAATTCCTTTAGAGTTCTTCTTGTTATTTTATTTTTGAATCAGGCTTGTTTTTCATTTTCCTCAAATAGCGACCAACAAAACCTAGGAGAAACACCGCCGACTGTCGCCGTAAGACCGACTCCAACCATTGAACTTACAGATGGCGCTGTGAGCCTTTCAATGAAAAAAATGGATGATTTTTTGGTCAATCCTGGCATTGGTTTTCAAGACGGGCCCGCAATCTATGGATTTGTAGGCTTCCCAACAACAGTATCGTATTCTGACAGGCGCAGAATTTCCTGGAATATATTGAATCCGGCGGATGGCGTTTATGATTGGTCTGCGTTGGATCAGCAGTTGGAAGAGGCAGTAGAACAGGGAAATCAGTTCTCGTTTCGTGTTTATACAATGATTGGCGAGGATTTTGGCGGGCATGCCATTCCTCAATGGGTTCTTGACAAAGGAGCCTTATTGTTTGCCAATGGCGAGCCAGACTATTCCAACTGCGTCTACCAGGAAGCATGGGCAACTTTTATCAATGAACTTACGAAGCGTTACGATGGCAACCGCGATATTGCGTTTATTGATATTTCCGGATATGGTAATTTCAACGAGTGGAGCTGGCAGGATCGACAAACCGAATGGGATGATGCCTGGAGCGCAGGGTATGCCTCTGGCGAGGTTTCGCCTGATCTATTTCTCACTCTGGATGGGCAGGCACGCAGGCGGCTGGCGGATATGTTCATTGGCGGAGAGTTTATTGGGCATCGTTGCCGCACCATTAAAGGTGAAGTTTTACAGATAGATTATAAATACCCCGGTTTTCAAACAACCCAGTTGGTAATGCCCTATGCAGGTATCCGCCAATCTGCCCAATATGTTTTTTGGCGCCGTAAGGATGTTGGCATTCGCTATGATTGTTTGGGCGCTGATGGCGAGAAAGTGTATCACGACTTGCAGGAAGTCTTCTCTACAATATGGAAGACAGCCCCTGTAATTTTTGAAATGTGCGTTCCGGAACGGGTAGAGCCCGATGATGCTGATTGGTTATTAAGAACGGCTCATGGCAGCCTTGTTCACAACAACGACTGGCAATATGGGGCAGATGTCTTGGAAGATATAATGCGATATGCGGGTTATCGCTTTTACTTAAAAGATATTGATATCGGATATACTGGACGTCATATCAGCCTTAACATGACATGGCAAAACCTGGGGTATGCCCCCAACTACCCGAAAATGGGGCAGGATTTTAAGCTGCATTACTTTTTGATTAACGCGAACGGAGAATTGATATACCAGATTGTTTCGGGCGCCGATATCTCAACATGGTTGCCGCCGGATGACCTGTCTGCAAGCGAGCCAATCCTTTATCCCGTCAGCGAGTCATTTGATGTTCCAAATGAGATTCCAGCTGGGCAGTATCAATTTGCCCTGGCGATTATTAATGAGCGGACGGAGGAACCGATTTTGCTTCCGCTAGAAGGAAAAAACAAGCTTGGGTACTATGAAATTGCCAAAATAAATGTCCATTGATGGCTTTCGGATAGTATTGCAAGATTTTTTACGCCTAAGTTGTTCGTTATTGTGATATAGTTATTAATTGGCGAGATCATTCCATGAAAAAGAAATTAATACCTTATATTGTTTCTCTGGTGTTCGCAATGATGGTTTCATTGCTCATGCCTTTGCGGGTGACTGCGGATGAAACGCCTCCTCCTCCGACGGAAGAACCTGCTCTGCCTCCCACGGAGGTTCCCTCTCCGATACACGGAGCCCCCCTACCCATTGATGTTAGCCCGACAGAAGAGGCGGTCCACGCTGCAACGGAAGAATCTCCTGCCCCTGTACAGCGCGATACCCTGCCTGTAGCGACCGAAGCGCCTATTGACTCAATAAACGCTGAAGGTTTAGATCAGGAATTCCCATCGGCAACAGACCCGCTTTTAGGTTCGCTTCCCGAAGATACTTCCATTGTCGTGCAAGTGGGTGGAGAGATTGAGCCTTTGGCAACACAAGCGGCTCAAACCGCCATCGAAACCGCCGATCCTATTTGGTGCCCCGCGGGCGCCCCTCCCATTCCAAATGTGGGCGGCTGCACAAGCTCATACGCCACACTTGAGGGACTAATCAACGATATTCTTGATGGAACAATTTCCGCTCCCTCTGCCGATGGCACAATCTGGATTACAAATACCCCAGACGCCTCTGTCAGCCCGATTGAAATTGACGGCTCTGACCCTATGCTTGCCGCATGGAGTAATTATGCGCTTACCATTCAAGGCGGTTGGACCGGAACGCCGGCTGGCGCAATTTCAGGTTCTTCAGTATTTTCGGTTCCCCTCGCCATTCTGAATTGGAATGGCGATGTTACTGTCAATAATCTAACCTTCGACAATGTCGGTTTTACCGGACTGACAGTGGAAACGATTGATGCAGATATTGTGGTTTCGAATGTGACATCTGCCAACAACTCAAGTGCGGGAAGCGGCGGGATCGATTTGTCCGTTAATCAAACACTGAGCACAACGGGCGGAACTGTAACGGTCAGTAACGTTACCGTCAACAACAATAACGGAACTGGTCTGAGTATTGCCGGGCTGGTCACCTTTGTGGATCTGTATAATGTAATTGCCGTGAGTAATGGGTTTGAAGGAATATCCATAGGGTCAGATGGCAGTATCGTTGCTGAAAATATAACTGCTTCAAATAATGGATTAACAGGCGCAGATTTTTCGACAGACGCCTCTTTTACCTTGCAGGGCGCCAATCTTTTTGAAAACAATGGCGGAACCGGCTTGTATATTTTGGCTAATGGCGATGTGACACTTGAGAACATTGTTGCCAACACAAACGGGACGAGTTCTATTTTTGGCGCTGGCGCGGAGATTTACTCCACTACTGGCGGTGTCACTATGTCTGGCGCCAATATTTTTGAGAACAATCTAAATAACGGTGTATTGATCGAAGCAGGCATGGATGTCAGCCTTTCCAACATTACTGCCTCCCAAAATGGCGGCATGGGCTTGGAAATCATTGCTTCAAATGGTAATGTCTCTGTCCTTGGCGCGAATACGTTTGAAAACAATGATTCGCTGGGGTTGTATGTAGAGGCGGATGGCGCTATCGAAACGCAAAATCTATCCACAAATGGAAATAGCGTGGCATTATATTCTGGCGGCAGTATCGTCATGAATGGCGTCAACGTCTTTGTGGGCAATAGCATTGGCTCTGCGGGCTTGCATGCAGAAGCAGATGGCGACATCAATGCAGAAAACCTTACCGTTTCTGGAAGTACAGAGGCGGGTGCGGAACTCATCGCGCAGGGCCATGTAAACCTCTCTGGGATAAATGTTTTCCAGATGAATTCTGGCAGCGGTTTATATGCGCAATCTGGCGCGGCTGGGCATGTGAGTGTTCAAAATATCTCCGCTGTAGATAATGGCGCTATGGGGATTGAATTGTACTCAGGGACTGGAGGTACATTCATTCTTGGTACAAATCTGTTCGCCAATAATCAGTCAATTGGCTTGTACGTCGAATCGGGCGGAGACATCTCCGCTGAGAATATTGAAGCCTCCGGCAATGCTAGCGATGGAGCTTCTTTGACTGCAGTGGGTGATGTTACCCTGAGCGGAACCAATATATTTCAATCAAATACATTGACTGGGTTATATATAGAAGCAGCCGGAAATATTCAGGTGGAAAATGTATCTGCAAATGGCAACCGGATTGGCGCATTGTTCGATTCCACAAATGGGGGCGTGAGCGTTCTCGGCACAAATCAATTCAATAACAACTCGACTCGCGGGGTATCCATTTTTTCAATTGACAATATTTATGTGGAAAATGCAATAGTGCAAGGCAATAATGGGGTGGGGATGCTTCTGGATACGTTTGGTTCCGCCCAAGTCGTTTGTAGCGTTGTTACGGGAAATACAGATTTTGAAATTACGGCATATACGGTTGGTTTTCTCACCCTGGCTGGAACCGATTTTGGCGGCGATGTCAACAATAACCTTAATGTCGATGAAGATTTCTTGATCCTTGTTTCAAATGGTTGTTTTACCTACCCGGTTACGGAGCCTGGTCAGAATGATGAGACACCCGCATCTGACGCGCCTGAGGGTAATTATCAGCCTTTGCCAATCAATTATTTGCCTATTTCAAGCGGCGAAACGACTGGGCTGGACTGCGGGCCATTCAGCGGCGCCATTCTTTCATTGCCCGATGGCGACGGCGTATTTTTGCCTTGTGGCTTTGGTGAAGAAGCGCGTCTTATCGACTTGAACCAGAGCATGTTGCCTGGCGATTTACCCCGTAACAACTTCATGATTGCGGGTATGAATGTTCTTGTGATCAGCCAGGATCAGCCAGTTCAGCCTATTGGTGATACGGGCTCTATCTGGTATTGGTATGTTGGTGAAGATGACGAAGGCAACCAACAAACCTTGATCTTGTTTTGGGATGGCGAAAAATGGGTTGAGACCAGCGCAACCAACCTACCCTTTATTCGGGTGTTTTTCGTCGTTCCTGAGAATATGAAAAGTGCAAATTTGGCAATTCTTTTTTGGGATGGTCTTAATTGGGTTGAATTAACAGACGGGGCAAATTTGGGGGATGGACGTTTTGTGCAAGAAGGCGGAAGATTTGACGGTCGCTATTTTGAAACGGAAGTCAATTTCACAGGAACGTTTGTACTCGTTCAAAAATCAAAGTAGCTTTTTGTGTTTGGCTATTTAGCAAGAAAATTTGAAGCCACCCTTGACCTGAAACAAAATACCGCCCCAGGCAGGAGTCGAACCGATGCCATCCCCTTAATGGGGACAACCGCTGACTAAATAGAAGGCGCCCCAGGCAGGAGTCGAACCCACAACCTACTGATCCGAAGTCAGGCGCTCTATCCATTGAGCTACTGGGGCGTGACCGCGATTATACCTGATTCCTACTGAGGGCAAGACAATCTCTTTGAGACGCCTTTGGTGGGAAATCACTATTATGGCGTCTGAGCCATATTGAGTTTGATCACTTCATAAAGAAAAACATCCACGCTTCCCGCATAATATTCCTGATATGTCGCCTGCCAGACTCAGATGGCGATTTTTCAATTATATGGATTTAGTATAAACACACAATAACTGACATATAAATGAAATTTCCGTTACAATTTGCCCATGAAATCTCTTGCCCTTGTAACCGGCGCCGCCCACCGCCTCGGAAAAGCCTTTGCATTGACCCTCGCCCGTATGGGGTATTCGATTGCTTTGCATTATCGCGGCTCAGTGACAGAAGCCCCAAAGACCGCCGACGAAATTCGCGCTCTCGGTGTGGATTGCCTGCCCATTCGCGCAGACCTGACCATGCCGGATAAGGTGGATCTTCTCTTCTCACTCGTGGACCAGATCGACGCTCCTCTGAAAGTGGTAGTAAACTCCGCGGCTGTAATGCCTGTCGGCAATTCGCGCGATATCGACCTGCGCAAATGGGATGCCGCCATCGATCTCAACCTGCGCGCCCCCTTCCTCGTTACACAGCGCGCTGCCCAACGCATGATGGCAGGCGGGCTGATCGTCAACATTTCCGATATCGGCGCACAAAAATCCTGGATCCGTTATCCTTCCTACACGGTTAGCAAAGCGGGGTTGGAGTCACTTACCAAAATGCTCGCTCGCGCCCTTGCGCCAGAGATTCGCGTCAACGCCATTGCGCCGGGTTTGGTCTTGCCTGCCGACTTTGTGACGCCCGAACAATGGGACAAACTCGTTGAAAAACTTCCCCTCAAACGCGCCGCCATGCTCGAAGAGATCACTTCCACTCTCGAATTTCTCATCAAAAACGAGTACATTACAGGGCAGACCATCGCAGTGGATGGCGGCTACTCTTTGATCTAAAACAACCACATTGTATTCCCTAATGTCTTCTGCAAAAAAACTTCTTCCCGATATTCTATTTTCAGCGCTTTTGATTCTCCTTGCCCTTTACTACGCCTTCACCCGCGTCGATTTCACCATCCCACCGTTTGAAGATGCGGCAATGATCATGCGTTACGCCCAACATCTTGCGGGCGGTCATGGCATTGTTTGGAAC
>JACAEP010000255.1 GCA_013388795.1 Chloroflexota bacterium
GCGCGGGGGCATCCGGCTATTTGCTCAAAGACACGCCGCGCCAGAAGATCATTGAAGCCATTCGCGGCACGATGGATGGCAAATCCTTCGTTGACCCGGCTGTGGCAGGGAAACTGCTCAATCAGGTTGCAAACAACCAGACCCAGCCTGCTTCTGTTTTAACCGGTAAACTGACCGAGCGCGAACTGGATGTGCTGCGCCTGCTTGCCAAAGGCATGACCAATACCGATATTGCCGGAACCTTGCATCTCTCCGAAGGGACGGTGCGGAACCACGTCAGCGCGATTTTGGAAAAGTTGGGAGTTTCCGATAGAACGCAAGCGGCGGTGATTGCGATTCAGCATGGGCTATAAAACGTAGCGCTACGTTTATCTACATTCTTTTTGAAACAAACTTTCTGCCTGCGAAACATCCACTTCTTCCGAAACTCTATTCCATAAGGTTGTCATTGCCGGGCACAGCAACGGCTGAGACTTGACCACCCGTTCACTTAATTTGAGCGCCATGTCTGAGTCTCCGGTCACGGCAAAGGCTTCGATGAAGGGCAGATACTCCACGGACAGGGCGGGACTCAATTCCGCCTGTTGCGCTTCTTTGAATAACTTCACAACTTCTTCCCAATCGCCATTTTGGCGTGCGATTTCGGCTTTTGTATAGGTGTAGCACCAGCCATGCGAAGGTTCTTCGCCAAACAAGTTCTTTTCCATAACAGGAGTTGGCGCGTCGGTGATAATCAAATCCGGATTGGAGAGTGGAATCGCATCGATCAAATAAAAACTCGCGCCGGGAACGGTCTCCACGTTGTTGTAAAGCGGGTCCAGCACGCGCAGACAGCCGTCTGCTTCCTTGTAAATGACCACACTTTGCGAGGTGTTGCCGCTAAACGTTGTGGTGCGATATGTGATGTCGATGGGCTGATCGGCTTTGATCTCTGCGGCGCTGAATCTTGTTTTGAGATATTGCAAGGCGTAAGGCAATTCGCGCCCTGCAAAGTCGGGCGCGTACATCCAATTCAGCGCGGACATCAATTGGTAATCGGAGAGATATTGGATGGGCAGTTCGTAGGTGAGGACGGTCGCGCCTTCTTTGAGTGCGGGCATGCGCCATGCCATTTGCCAGAACAGGTCGTGCGTGTTTGCCCAGTCGCGCCGATAGGTGTTTGCCGCCGTGAATTGATACGCCGCCGACATGCCAATGATGAGACTCAGAAATACAAGTTTGGCGCGGCTTTCTTTCAACAGCCAATCTGCCAGCCCCACAATGAAGAGACTTGCTCCCAGCATGATGGAGATGAAGAAACGGTCGTAATCAAATTCGATCTTGAGGGGAAGTCCTGCCGCCCAGGAGGGGAGTCTGCCCGCGAAGATGGCGACGATGCCGATGAGTAAGAACCCGTGGTGAGTGGAAAGTGGTGAGTGGGAAGTGGATGGGGTTTCCTCTTTCTTGTTACTCGTTACCACAAAGGCAAGCATTCCCGCAAACAGAAAAATGACAAATGCAATCGCCTGTGTTGCTGAGCCGTCAATGGACGAAAATATTCCAAACGCGCCAAGCCATGCTGTGAAACCAGAAAGGGATAGTGTGGAGATGAATTCGTTGACGAGCGCCAGCGGCGAGAGCAAAGACGAAATGCCAATCTGGTAGGAATTATACGCATCGGAGCGGTGGTAGGAATAGGTCCATGCGGCGTTGAGAATCCAAACGACCAGATAGGGCAGCCATTGCATGATCGTCTTTTTGAACAGGTCTTTTTTATCGGTGATGGATTCAGTGAAGATGACGAGGATGAAGAAGAAACGCAAAATTTCCAAACCGAAGAAATATTCGGTGGAGAATAGCCCGAATATCTGTAAAAGGATGGCGAGAGAGGTGAGTGGGAGAGAAGTCTTTCCGCTTCGGAGGAGATTTACGGTGAGGATGAAAGAGGAAAGAAGAAAGAGGAGTGGGATGAGTTCTTGATTGATGTGAGTGAGCGCCACCCATTGCTGTCCATACGCAGGGTAGACGGTGAAGAGTAGGACAACCCACAGAACCGAGCGCTCACGGGTAGGGAAAACTTTCCGAAGCAGCGAACAGGCTTGAAGTCCAAGAATGAAGCGGATGATCAAGCCAAGCAATTGCCACGTGAGGGGATGTCCGCCAAAAATGGCAGTCGTGACGGCGAAGACATATCCCAACAACGGGCGGAAGGGTTTGAAGGCGGCGATGAATTCAACGGGACCGAAGAAGCGCAAAAACCATGCGAAAGGCAGGTCGTCCCAATAGAAGCCAAGAGATGGGGTTAAGATGCCGTAGGCGAGCAGGATGAGGAATGCAAGCGCGGCAGGGATTGCAAATGGTTTTTGAAGGAGTTGGTTGAATTTTTCTTTCACGTTGAGAATTTTACCATTCGACATGTAACGGTATAATCCGCACTATGAATCGAAGTACATCACTGGATATTGCAATTTATATTGGTTTGATTGTTGTCTTCCTCGCGCCGCGGCTGGCGGGCATCGGCGATTTTGTCACGCTTGATGAGCCTTCGTGGCTGAGTCAGGGCGCGAATTATTATTATGCGCTGGGTCAGCGCGAATTTGAAAATACGGTGTATGAATATCAGCCCGCGGTGACGACGATGACGATTATCTCAGCGGCCATGCACCTGTATTTCCCCGAATATCGCGGGTTCGGTCAGGGCTATCTCGATTATGAAAAGGGAAGGCTCGATCCGTTTCTGTATGAGCATGGCAAAGACCCGTTGATGCTGTTGATCTATTCGCGCGTCATTCAGGTCTTCGTCCTGCTTGTTTTATTTTTGGTTCTATATTTTCTCCTGCAAAAATTCTTCCCGAAGCCGGTTGCGATTTTCGCGCTGGTCTTCGCCATGTTCGACCCGTTCTATTTGAGTCAGCATCGCCTGATGGATCACGAGGGCATGGTGTCGCTTTTTGGGATGATCTCGATTGTTTCGCTTGCGATTTATCTTTTCAAGGAAAACAAATTTGCGTATTTGATTCTCTCCGGCGCCGCGGCGGGATTTATGTCCTTGTCGAAGTCGTCGTCCATTGCAACGCTTGCAGCGATTGGCGCAATGCTGCTTTGGAAACTGATTCAAGACCGTGAACAGGGCTGGGGGAGGGGCTTGTTATCTGCGCTGAAAACGTTCGGGGTGTGGTTTGTGTTTTTGGCAATGGCCTATTTCATCTTCTGGCCCGGTATGTGGGTTGCGCCCGGCAAGATGCTTTACGAAGTGTATGGCAACGCCTTTAGTTATGCCTTTCAAGGCGCGCGGCTGAAGATCACACAGGAATTGGATGTTTCGCAATTCACGCTTAACACCCGCTTTGAAGATATTTGGGAAATTTTCAAAATTTTGCTTTACCGGACGACGCCCGTTGCCTGGCTCGGCGTCCTTTTGGGATTCGCCCTCCCGTTCACGCGGGACCCGGAGCGGATTCAGCGGAACCGGCTTTTCTTTACGCTGTGGCTTGTGAACGGAATTGCATTTGTGTTCTTAATCGGCGTCGCGCAGGGACGCAACTCTCCGCATTACATCCTTTCGAGTTATCTATCGTTTAATCTTCTGGCTGGGCTGGGCTGGTTTGCCTTTGCGGAATGGGTATCGAAACGGTTCCCTTCTTCGCGCAGTGTCTGGCAATATAGTTTGCTTGCTGTTGTGATGCTGTATCAAGCCGGGAGCGCGCTGGCAAATTACCCCTATTATTTCACGTATCGCAATCCAATCTTATATGCCGCCGGTTGGTATAACGAGTTTCCGCACTTCCCCTATTGTGAGGGTTTGGAAACTGCCGCTCATTACCTTGCCAGCCTTCCAGATGCTGAAAATGCGACGGTCTTCTCGTATTATGGGCGTGGGTGTGTTTCATACTACTACCCCGGTCCGTGGATCAGTTACCGCCCATACTATTCGGACGGGGAGCATACCGAGGATTTACTCAATAATCTGCGCGCTTCGGAATATCTCATCGTTTATTACGCCAATCAGGGGCAACTGGCGCATCACAAAAACTTTGTGGATGCCATGGCGAAGGCGGAGCCGTTCCATGTCGTCTGGTTGAACGGGTATGAGTACGTCCGCATTTACAAGGTGGATGATCTCGGTCCCGAAATCTATGAGGCGCTGGCAAACCTAAAGTAGGGGCGACCCGCCAATTCCTTCACGACATTCTTGCGCTCAGGGAGGGTCGCCCTGTGTCGGTCATGCAATTTTGCCCGCGCAAGGGCGACCCTTTCTTGCGTTCCGAGGTTCTGTTCGACCTTGACGGGTCGCCCCTACGGAAATGAAGCAGAAATTTGAAGAGAACAAATGACCCGGTTTATTGAATCCCACAGTAAAAAGATAATTCTTGCCCTGCTCCTTCTTGCGCTTACCCTGCCTTCGCGCCTCACGCGCATTGAAGCCGCCGTCAACATAGACGAGCCGTGGTGGGTGATTTCCAGTTCCAATTTTTATTACGCCGTCACACATAGGGATTTTGCGAACACTTATTTTGAATATCACCCCGGCGTGACGAATATGTGGATCATCTCCACCGCCATGCACTTTTATTTCCCCCAATATCGCGGCTTTGGGCAGGGATTTTTCGATCAGCGTAAACCGTTCTACGAAGAATTTCTGCGCGAGAATGGCAGGGAGACGCTTGAACTTGTCCGCTATGCGCGAATTATTCAGGCGGGGGTGTTGGCGGTCTTTGCGATCATTGCCTTCCTCTTCTTAAGTCTTGTTGTCGGCGAAAACCTTGCCTTTCTTTCCATCGCATTGGCAACCATCTCGCCGTTCTTTCTCGGTCACTCACGCCTGCTCAACATGGAGACGATGGGCGCGATGTTCGTGCTGGTCTCGTTCCTCGGTTTCCATTTGTATCGTTATCAAAACCGATTGATCTATCTTTTGATCTCCGGCGCGGCGTTTGGCTTGGCGCAGTTGAACAAATCCACTTCGATTGCCCTGCTCGGTGTGATCGGGTTTATGCTTTTACTCAGCCTCTTCGAGAAAAACGAAAAGCCAATCAAGTCGAAATTCTTGACCGCAGTAAGAACTTTTGGGATCTGGTTCGGCGCGGCGGTTCTCGTCTATTTCATCCTCTGGCCCGGGATGTGGGTGGACCCCGCTCGGATGCTCCGCGAAGTGTATGGCAACGCCTTTAGTTACGCCTTCCAGGGCGCCCGCCTCGACGTGACCGAAGAACTTGATCCTGCTGAATTCAGCGTGGTCACTCGCTGGGACGGAATCCTGCTCTACCTCCGCTATTATTTTTCAGGCGCCACCTTCGTCACTTGGCTCGGTTTGATCTTCTCCCTCGGATTTTTATTTACGAAGGGGAGAGAACGCTTGCCCGACCGGGTCCGCTCGATGATCGAATATCTTGCACTGCTCGGCGGCTTGTTCATCTTGATGTTTGGCGTTGCGCAGGGACGCAACCATGCCCATTACATCATGAATACCTTCGTCTCGTTCGACGTCATTGCGGGCATTGGGTGGGGGAGCGCACTTGCCTGGATGGGTTCGCGCTGGAAAGTCTTCTCAAATCCGCTTGCGCCGATTATGGCATCCATTGTTTTAATCCTTGGGCAGATCGGCTTCGGTCTGCCGTATGCGCCGTATTATTTCACCTACCGCAATCCGCTGACGAAAGAGGCGGCGACTTTGGGTTATGGCGAAGGCTTGGCAGAGGCGTCGGATTATCTCTCCCAAAAACCGGATGCGAAAAACATCAAAGCCTATGTCTACAACGGCATGGGGACATTTTCCTGGTATTTCCCCGGCGAGACGATTGTCTTGAAACGCATCAACGTCTTGAACGACGACTTCGTGACGATCACAGATGAATTACGCAGTTCAGATTATCTGGTGTTGTATCCGATCACCCGCGCCAAGCACCCAGAGACCGAAAAGATTCTTTCCGAATTCGAAGGGGTGGTCGAGCCGGAGAAAATTATTTATATCAACGGGTTGGAGTATATGCAGATTTACAAGGTGGCAGACATCCCAGAGTCGGTATATGATGCCTTGTTGAAGAAACATAAACCGGAATGAATTGAAGAGATGGCGCATGCGCCATCTCTTTTTTGTCAGTACCAATCTCCTATGCGTGGATTGGTATATTCGGGTGATGACAGGTTGGATTCATTCTAGTAACATACCGCGCGATTAACTTTTAGAAAGGTTTAGAAAGAATGAGTTCAAAACATCGTATCTATTTATTTTTCTGTCTTCTTGTAATTGCCGTTTTGGCGTGCAACGCGCCTGCCTCCTCCCAGCCAACCGAAGAGCAGACCAGTCCCGCCGCCTCTGTTACGGAGGAAGGCGCGGAATCGCAACCCGGGTCCACTGTTGAAGTGACCCATGTGATCGTCCCTTCCGCGAGCGTCTCAACGGGAAAAACAGTCTTTGATGTGGAATCTTCCGGCACCGGGCCGGAAGGACGCGCCCCCTATGGCGATACCTACGAATTCAACCTGCTCGAACGACCCTTTACTCAGGATATGACCTATATCCCCGACCTGGATATTGAATCCTATAGCATGTCGCAGGATGAGAATTTTCATTACATGTCCATCAAGTTGATCGGTTCCGACCCAAACAATTCCCTGGGAATCCATTACGGTGTGGAGATTGACACGGACATGGATGGTTTTGGAAACTTCGTAGTTTTGGCAAAGCCGCCGTACGCCGAAGAGTGGACTGCCGCCTCCATGCAGGTCTTTGAGGACACAAACCACAATACCAGCGGCACCTCGCCGGTTCGGGCTGATGCGCCCTTCGATTCGGACGGCTACGAGACCATGTTGTTCGATGGCGCGACCGGCTTTGGCGACGACCCGGATTTGGCATGGGTCCGCCTTGTGAAGGGCGAGGATGCCACCCTCCAAATTGCGTTCAAACGCTCCCTTGCCGGTGATGTTTTCATGGCGGGTATCTTTGCCGACGCCGGTTTGAAAGATGTCGGTCAGATGGATTACGTTGACCGCTTCACCGAGGAAGATGCGGGCTCTTCCGTCCGCGATAAAAAAACCTACCCGCTCAAGGCGCTCTTCTCAGTGGATAACACCTGCCGCGACGCCTTTGGTTTCCAGCCCACCGGTTATGAGCCAATGATTTGCGCCGGGTATGCCGCTCCTGCTAGTTCGGGCGGTGATAATAACCCTGGCAACCCCCCGCCGCCTTCGGGGCAGGGATGCACGATCCAGCCTTCAGATTGTACAGCCGACGCGCCCTTCTACTGGCCATATCCGCACTGCGCCTGTTCATCCACGCCGTTTTACGAAAATCCATAGGAATATGACCTGCGCCTCCCCAAACCCGGGGAGGCGTTTTCATTCCACCTTACGCCTTTGTCATGAAAGTAGCATACAC
>JACAEP010000193.1 GCA_013388795.1 Chloroflexota bacterium
CATATCTGGCCGTGTGGGCAGGGTTGTTTCTTTTTCACAGCGCGTGGGGCGCGTTGGTCGGATTTCACATCGGAATCCTGCTTTCGCTGATGTGGTCGAAGCCTTCTTTGCCGCTCGATATTTTGTGGAAACCCATAGGCTGGTGTTCGGCAGTGATAAGCATACTGCTAGGTAGTTCTGGCGGGCTAGGGTTGTATCTGTTGTGGGATGTGTTTGGAATTCCCGCCGATCTGAATGTGACGATCTTTGAGCTTGGTCTGGTGGATGAGATGCAACCCTGGTTCATTGTCTATTTTTCGCTGGTGAACCCGTTCATGGAAGAATATTTTTGACGCGGTGCGCTTGGCAGCAGCTCAAGGTGGTTTGATATTGGAGACCTGATCTATGCGGGCTTTCATGTCTTTATTCTCTGGGGCAAGGCGCATGTCCTTTCGGTTGTGCTGGCAATCTCTGCGTTGACCTTTATCGGCTGGTTCTGGCGGCAGTTGTATCGCAGGCAGGGCGGTTTGCTTGCATCTGTGCTTGGTCACATGGCTGCTGATTTTTTCATTCTGCTTGTTGTGTTTTACGCCAAGATGTAGTTTTCCTGAAGCGCCGCCTATAAATTTCGTTTATACGTCCGGTGGGTTTTATAGAAATCGATGCCGAAATTTTCCAAGTCCCTTTGCATCGCCTCGTTCTCCACGCCGATCTGAATGACTTCGGCATGCTTAAATTGCCCCGACTCTTTCACAGACTTGAACATCTCGCTGTAAAGAATCGCCATGCCGCCCGAACCGCGATATTCGGGCAGAAGCCCTGCGCCGTTGATGTTGAGCCAGTCGGTGCGTTTAAGCGCACGCAGCAGCGTCAGCCAGCCAAATGGGAAAAGACGCCCGTTGTTTTTTTGTACCGCGGCGGAAACATCGGGATACGCCAGCAAAAAGCCGACAGGGTCTTCGCCTTTCATTACGATCTTGATCAGCTTTGGGTCGGCAAACCAGAGCAGTTGGTCGGCTAATGCGTTGGCTTCTGCATCTGAGATGGGGGCATTGCCAGCCGTGCCGCGTAATGCGCCGTTGTATAACTCTTTTAGTTTGGGGACGAGGGAACGCAGATCGGAGCGCTTTTCATAGCGGGCGATGTGAAGCCCGCGGCGCTGCTTGATGCGGTCTGCCAGTTCGTGAATGCGTTCTGGGAATTGAAGGTTTGCGCTGATGTAACCAGAGACAGCATCCCGGTCGGGTTGAAGCCCGCAGGCTTGGATGAGCTGCGGGTAGTAATCGAGATTGTAGGGCATGCCAAAGGCAGGACGATGTTGAAACCCTTTGACGAGCAGACCAAACCCGTCCATGGGTGTAAAGCCTTTCGGACCGAGAATCTTCGTTAACCCGCGCGAGCGCGCCCATTCCATTCCCGCCTCGAACATTCCTTGCGCGGCTTCTAGGTTGTTCTCACATTCGAAGAGGTAAAAGAAAGCCGTGCTGTCATGGTTGAATTCATTGTAGGGGCGGTTATCCAACACGGCGAGCCTGCCGATGGGACGGGTCTTTTCAGAGGCGATAAAGAATGCGGCGCAGGAATGTTTATAGAACGGGAACCGCTTGCGGTTGAGTCGGAGGCGTTCGTCCATTTGCAGGGGCGGCGCCCATTGGGGAATATCCCGATAAATGGAAAATGGCAGGGAGAGAAACTCCCGCAGGTGTTTTTTGTTTTCCAGATCGATTTGTAGGATGTTCATAAAAAATATTGGGACACGTTCTCGTGTCCCAATTTGAATTACATGGATTTCGCGCGTTCCGCCATTTGATTGCGCAGATCGCGCGAGTCTTTGTCTATGGTGAAGATCGCGCCGAGGTAGAAGAAAAAACACAGCAGCCAGGCCACGGTGCAGATGAGCAGGATGGCGGTTTGCAGGCTGTACATATCGGCAATGAGACCGGTGAGAATGGGGGCAAAGGCTGCGCCTGCATTTTCGATAAAGTATTCTGAAGCCTGCGCCGTTGAACGGACTTCCGGCACGGTGACGTCATAGACCGTAGCGATGACATTGGCAGAGGAGAGCGGCATAAAGATGGCGGTGAGACACATGAAAATGAAGAATTGACTGCGCGCTTCAAGGGGCGTGGTAATGGCAAGGTACATAAAGAGCGCGCCCATCAATACGCCAATGCTGGAGACGATGATACGTCCTTTGTTGGTGCGTTTGAAGGCAAAATCGCCCAATGCGCCGCCCACGAAATATCCGCTGGCAAGAATGAGGATGACCGGCGCCATGGTAAAGAGAATGCTGCTGCCATCGTATCCGCGTTCTTTTTCAAGATAGGCAAAGAAGAAATAGGTGATCACGTTCCACGGAAAAACGCCCGCAAAGCCCTGCAAGAAAACGAACCACATGGTCTTTTTCTTGAAGATCTCTTTCGCTTCTGCCCATGAGAACTTGAAGGTCTGCATTTCTGCCATGTTCTCGAATTCCGGCTCGGCCTTGCCGCGCGGCATGTCTTTGACAAAAAAGAAGATCAGCGCAGCGATTACCAATCCCAGCGAGCCGGTGATATAGAACACGCTTCGCCAGCCGCCGATCATGGGGGCTACCATCAGGGCAAGGATCATGCCGACCAGGTAGCCAATCGGCTGCGCCAGCTGCAAAATGCCATATACCTTGCCGCGCAGGTTCGGACCGAAATAATCTGCGATCAAGGTATATAAACCGGGGTACGACGAGTCATCGATGCCGGTTGAGGCGCGCGTGACGAGGAACCCGCCGAACGAACGCACAATGGCGTTCAACCATGTCGTTGCGCCCCACACGAACGAAGCAAATGCCAGCAGTCTGGCGCGCGCGTAATGGTCATACAGATAGCCCCAGATCGGGTAGAGAAGGGTGGCAACGATGAGCGCGCCCGAATTCACCAGCCCCCATTGTGTATTGCTGATCCCGAAATCTTCGCTGATCTGCACTTGCAGCGACCCGATCATCAACTTATCGGTTTGGTGCAGCAGCATGAAAAAGAAAAAGATGATGACCACAACCCAGCGATTACTTGCATGTTCTTTCAACATAAGTACCTCGTTTCGATGAGATGCCCAAGTATCAGGCGTTGGGGGGGATGTGTCAAGTATCCGATGAGTCTTCTGAAATAATCTCCTGCGCCAATGCCTTCAACTCATCCGCGTTCGAAACCTTCGACGCCTTGAAATATTGTTCGAGCAGGTCGAGTGGGCTGAGGCTGCTCACTACCTGCCCCTCGTCAATGCGTGCGCGCGACTCGACGCGCGGACGTTTCACGAAATGGAACTCGAACGCATCCGCCGCATATTTTCGCAGCGCCGCTTCGTCGATCAGCGAATCCCATTCTCTTGGATATTCCACCACCAGCCGGATGATCGCTTCGGACATTTCCTTTGGCGTGGGCAATGCTGCCTTAAGCGACTCCGTCACGCTCTCACTCGACGTTAGAACTGCCCGGCGGTCTATGAACTTTCTCACCCCTGTGAGTTGGATCCACTCTACTTCGGTATCTCGACCCTTTTCCACATCGGCAATGACGAAGTATCTATCTTCCTTCGCCTCGCCAAAATCGACTCGCTCAATCGAGCCAGGGTAGATGACCGGTGGCTGATACCCCTCATTCACATCCTGCGGCTTGTGGATATGACCCATTGCCACATAACTAAACTTTGGATTCTTAACCAATGAGCTGGTCAACACCAGATCATTGCCCAACATCACCAGTCTTTCCCCGCCAAACTTCGCGCCTTCGACCGAGGCATGCGCCGTGAGAATGACCGGCAGAGAGTCATCGGTTTTCGAGAGCATATCTTCCATCAAATCTGATATTCGAGATTCGATATTCGAGTAGATATCTTCGGGTTTTTCGGCGCTCATCTCCAGCGAAGCCATCAGCCCGGAGCGGGCCACCCAGGGCAGGGCGATGACTTGAAGCGGCACGTCCCATAACTCTGCGGGCGTGAGTAGTTTGGGCGCATCCAACACTTTCACATAAGGCACTTGCAGGGTCTTGAATTCCTGCAAAGCATGTGCCCGCCCAATGGACGGAGAAATGTCATGGTTGCCAACCAATAGCAGAGTCGGAATTTTCGCCTGAGACAGGCGCATAATTCTCTTACCCCACTCCCGCTGAAAGGTTGGAGCCGGAGAACGGTCTTTGTAGGCATCGCCTGCAAAGATGACCAAGTCCACTTTACGTTCAATGGCGGTATCAACGATGGTGTCAAGCGATTTGAGAAAATCCAACACGCGCAGAGGCAGCCCAGAGACCGGGTCATGCCGTCCGTAGTTGGTCATGTCGATGTGTGCGTCTGCAAAGTGTAGTAGTTTCATTATGGTTGTACCCCCAATTCTTGCAGCGCCTGCACCGCCGGGAACCAATTTGCATGGACTTGCAGCGCCGCGCGGTAATCTTCCATAGCCGATTCAGTGTCGCCGATCATGTAGTAGGCGCGTCCGCGCCACAGCAGGGATTCTTCGAGCGTGGGTTTGGAGATGGTCTTGGTCAAGGTAGTATTTGCGAGGTCGATCACATCTTGATAACGGGCTGAATAATAATAAGCAAAGTAGGGGCCGGTCTGGTACCACATCATGCGGAAGGGGCGGTTGCCTTTGGATGTATCCCATTTTGAATATTGATTAAAGGACTGATCGTAGGCGAGTGCGGCGTCGAAGTATTGGTTCAGAACAACATGGCTTGTACCTTCGTTAAAGTATGCAAAAAACAGGTCATTGCCTTGTAATTCCTTGATCTCCTGCTCTGCCAGATCAAGCGCATGTTGAGCCGCCCATTTTTCATCTGCCCAGGGTCCAAGGATGTTCAATACTTCTGCTTCGCGGTCTGCAGGGTAGATCACCATGAAGAGATAGTTGAAAGAGCGCCAGCCATCTTTATATTCTTCATACTTGCTTAACAGGTCTTTGCCGGGTTTTAAGTAGGCGTCTTGCACAATGAACCCGCCTTTGGCATCATCATACCCGGTGGTAAAAAGATAATGACCAAGCCAGTCGATCTTGCCAGTGTAGTCGCGTTCGTAATAACCTTTTTCCACCACGACGGGGAAGCCCGCCGCAATGAGCCGTTTGAGCAGATCTATATCGCCGCCATGACGATACAAGGCGCGGTACTCTGTCGTCTGGTTGTTGACAAAATCCACCAATTCATACGGCATGACGTTCTTGTCGGGCAGCCCGCGTTCTATGAAGTTAAGTTTTGTGTCGGGCGAGCCGGGCTTGACCACTTTGGCTACATCGTCGCGGTTGCCTTTCCAGCCCCAGAAGTTGAGCGCCATGGTCAGGTTGGCCGGACCGCAATAATTCCAACGTCCATGCTGGTCGACATAAACAACACCCGGCAGAAGCACAGAGTCTGGCAGCGGCGTGGATGTGACCGTTGGTTTGGCGGTTGGACCGGGTTTGAGCGTAGGGGTGGGGGGGAAGGGTTTGGGGGTCAGTGTCCGCAGGATTTCAGCGCGGGCGGTTCCTACTGCTGTTTCGACCGTGAGCGGGTTGGTTTCGCCGCCTGGTTGAAAAACAGCCTCGCTGGGCGGGTTGAAAAAGTAAACAACGCGGGTGCGTAGAAGTTCATACTGAGTTGAAAGACGGCTTCGGATGGGTGGCAGGAAGGCGATACCAATCATAAACAAACTGGCGGCAAGGAACCACCAGCGTTTGTTGAGATTCTTAATTCTGTCCATGAAAAAGATTATACATGAAAGGCAGGTCTACCAAATTAGGCTGAGTTAATTATTTGCCAATGTATTGCAACGCCACGCGCAAGCGTTCTTCCACATCTTTGGGCGCGTCTTTCGGCAGCGCTTGCAATGCGGCTTGCGCTTCGACCACAGAGTAACCCAACGCGGTGAGCGCGGCAAGCACTTCGCTGTCGTAGTCGGCGAGTGCTGCCATTTTGGAGAGTGCATCAGTGGGTTTGAGTTTGTCTTTGAGATGGATCGCCATTTTTTGCGCGGTCTTCTTGCCCACGCCCGGCACTTTGCTGAGCAATTCTTCTTCATTGGCAAAAATGGCGCGTTGAATGGTTTCCAACGTGAGCGTGGATAAGACCGAAAGCGCCACTTTAGGACCAACCCCGTCAACCCCGAGCAGGATGTTGAACAGGTCGCGGTCTGATTGGGATTCGAAGCCATAGAGAGTCAACGCATCTTCCCGGACGACGAGATGGGTGAACAAAAAGAGCATTTCTCCCGCCGACGCCTTTGTGCGCGTTGGCGCCGGGACGAAGACTCTCAGCCCCACACCGCCCACTTCGACGATGAGGGCGTTGTCTTCAACGTGCTGTACTTCTCCGCGTAAGGTTGCAATCATTCGTCTATTTAACCACAGATGAACACAGATAAAAAGGATTTTGGGGGTGAGTTATGGATTTGAGGTTTTCCAATTGTTGGAAGGACGGAGACGTTTGATCTCAACTTTTGTTGTGCCAAAATTGATGAGAAGACAAATTTCCGCACCGGTTGCACGTAAATAATTTAAGGCTTGTGCCATGTGCTCGTCTTTGAGCATTGAAACAGCTTTTAATTCAACCAAAATCCGATTCTCGACCAATAAATCAGCAACAAATTCGCCTACTACAACGCCATCGAAATTAACTTTGATGGGATGTTGCTGAACTACATGTAAGTTTGATTTGCGAAGTAAATGAGTTAGAGCGTTCTCGTAAACTTTTTCAACGAAGCCAATCCCTAGTGTGTTGCTAACAGTATAGGCGCAGCCAATGATTTTCTCTGTGATTTCGTTACCTTCAAATGTTGGCATGTCAACCTCCCATTCATCTGTATTAAAGGTTCATCTGTGTTTATCTGTGGTTTTAATCGTATCGTGCCGTATTCAAATGGGTGATGGCGATCGCCAGCGCGTCAGCGGCATCGTCGGGTTTGGGGATTTTTTTCAACTGCAGCAACGTCCGCACCATTTCCTGCATTTGTCGTTTCTCGGCATGACCGTATCCTGCCACGGCTTGTTTCACTTCGTTGGGGCTGTACTCCACTGTGGGGATTCTGGCTTTCTCCAGGGCGAGGAGGATCACGCCGCGCGCCTGCCCTACGATAATGCCGGTGGTCACGTTTCTTGCAAAGTAAAGTTTTTCCACGGCGGCGGTATCGGGTTTGTGTTTCTTCAATATTTTGTTGAGATCATCGAAGAGCATCACGAGGCGAGCGGAGTCGCTGGATTCTTTTGGGGTGAGGATCACACCATAATGGACGGCGACCAGTTCCCCGTCTGGCATGAGGCGCACGAGTCCATAGCCAGTGGTGGCGGTGCCGGGGTCAATTCCGAGGGCGAGGGTCATAAATCCATTTAACCACAAAGGACACGAAGTTCTCAAAGGAAAAACCTTCGTGCCCTTCGTGTCCGTCGTGTTTAATGCTTTTTATGCGTTTTCGAGAGCTGCGAGTGCTTCGTCAGACACTTTGACGTTGTGATAGACATCCTGCACATCGTCGAGGTCTTCGAGGTTTTCTACGACCTTCATGACCGCCATGATCTCTTCCACACCAAGATCAATTTCTTGTTTGGCAATCAGGCGCAGACCGGCTTCAGCAGGCTGGACCTTGGCTTTGGCGAGCGTATCCATGATGGTTTTGAAGGCTTCGACGGGACCGTAAATTTCGATCTCTTCACCGCTGTCCACCACGTCGTCGGCACCGGCTTCCACGCCAAGTTCGAATGCTTTATCGAACGCCATGGCGCTGGCAGGGAAGGAGAAGTAGGACTTGCGGTCGAACTGCCAGCCGACGGCTCCCGCTTCTGCCATGTTGCCGCCCGATTTGCTGAAGGCATGGCGGACATCGGAAACGGTGCGGACGCGGTTGTCGGTGACGCAGGAGACCATGATGGCAGAACCATGCGGCCCGTACCCTTCGAGGGTGAGCTCTTCGAATACGGCGGCTTCTTTGTCTTCGCCGGTGCCTTTCTTGATGGCGCGTTCGATATTGTCTTTGGGCATGTTCTCGGCGCGGGCTTTTTCGATTGCAAGGCGCAGGCGGAAGTTGGTATCGGGGTCGCCGCCTTCACGGGAGGCAATGGTGATTTCACGCGCCAGGCGGGTGAAGATGGCGCCGCGTTTGGCGTCGGCTGCGCCCTTTTTTCGTTTAATGGTGGACCACTTGGAATGTCCGGACATGTCGTTCTCCTTCAGAGAATAACCAGTTTTTGGTTGGGGAATAATGAATTAAGCGGCGAAATTATACCATTCGGGTTTCGCGGCATGGTAGGGTGCGCAGGGGCAGGTGTAAGACTGGGGCAGGCGCAAGACCTGCCCCTACATGATTCCAATTGACGCGTGATTTGTTATCGCTCCGCTCCTGCATACATCATAAATCAGATACAATCGGAAAATACAACCACAACCTGGAGTTGCCATGATAGACCCTGAAGTGACCGAAGATGTTGACGAGCAGCCCGTCTTTAACGAAGAGATCGACACAGAAATCATCGAAGCCTCCATCCGCACGATGCTGACGGCTTTTGGCGAGAACCCGAACCGTGAGGGCTTGCAGAACACGCCCAAGCGGGTGGCGCGCATGTATCCCGAACTGCTAAGCGGATACCGCACCGATGTGGAGACACTCGTCAACGGCGCGATCTTCAACGTGACGTATGATGACATGGTCATCGTGCGCGACATTGAATATTTTAGTTTGTGCGAGCATCACATGCTGCCCTTCACGGGGCGCGCGCATGTGGCGTATATTCCGAATAAACAAGTGATTGGTCTTTCCAAAATTCCCCGCATCGTGGATATGTTCGCCCGCCGCCTGCAGGTGCAGGAGCGCATGACCCGCCAAATCGCGGACTTTATTCATGATCTGCTCAAGCCGCAGGGTGTGGCAGTTGTGGTGGAAGGTTTGCATCTTTGCGCGATGATGCGCGGCGTAAAAAAACATGACGCCCGCATGACGACCTCTGCCATGCTGGGCTCGTTCCGCAAGAGCATCAATACCCGCCAGGAATTTTTGGACCACCTCAACCGCGGCGCGGAACCTCTAAGGATATAAGGATATCCTCCCGCTTTCGCATCCATACCTGACTTTTTAACTGCTTCGCAAAACCTGATAATTTTTCCCCGCCGGGAGTTTTGAATTCCGGCAGCAATTCCGCCAGCGGCACGATAATAAAGGCTTGATTCCAAGTCTGCACATTGTGCGGGGTCCCATCGAACAAGACAATATCAATATCAATCGGGCGAGGAGCATTCTTTTCCTCGCCGCGAACCCGTCCCATCTGCGCTTCGATGGGACGATTAATTTCATACTTGATTCGTTCTGCATCGAGCGGGGTTAGCAGCAAAACACAAACGTTCAAAAAATTCGGCCCGGCATAGCCGACCGACTCGGTTTCCCACACCGAAGAAACAGCCGCGATCTCCCCAACCTCACACAACAGTTTTATGGCAAGCGGAATATTCTCCTCTGGCTCAAGGTTTGACCCCAGATCAAGATAGGCATGGTGCAGGTTACTCATCGCGTTTGCGTTCGACCTCCACTCCTACCGATTTGGCAAACCGCACCGCCCCGGGCTTTTCCACGCGGACAACGACCTTACGCACCAGTGGCGTTTCAAGGCAGATCTTCGCCAGGTCATGTGCCAGCGCTTCCACGGTCATGCGCTTGGCGGTTTCGGCATGCTTTTTAATTTTCTTTGCCAGTGCGCTGTAATCCACACAATCGTTAATATCGTCAGACTCGGCGGCTGGAATCGTGTTGGTATAAGCCGTCACGTTGATGAGAATGTCCTGCTCCTTCTCCCGCTCCCACTCGCGGATTCCGATAATGCCGCGCACGAGCAAGTCTTTGATGAAAACTTTGTCCATGGGTCTCCTTGTTCCTCACAATGACGGAATGATAATTACACCAAATGCCTGCCGCCATCGACGTGAATAATCTCGCCGGTAATGTAAGCGGGGCCCGATAGCAGGAACAGCAAGGCATCTTGCGCTTCACCTGCTTCGCTCCAGCGTTTGGCAGGGACGGGTTCGATGATCTTTGGGCTGGGTGTTGGTTGATCGGCAGGGGGAAGGATGGCGCCCAATGCCAGCCCGTTGACAGTGATGGTCGGCGCGAGTGCGATGGCTAGAGATTTTGTCATTGCCGCCAATGCGGATTTGGTGACGGTGTAGGGGAAGTGATCCGCGCCGGGGCGCAGGGCGCGCCAATCGAGGATGTTGACGATGCGCCCTTGTTTGGAAAATTTCGCAAAGGCTTGGCTCAGCAGGAATGGCGCGGTGAGGTTGATGTTGAGATGGTTGTTCCAATCGTTGAGCGACGTTTCTTGCATGGAGAATGGCTCAAAGATGGAGGCGCTGTTGACCAATCCATAGAGCGGACTGAGTTCATTGGCGCGTTCAATTAAGTGGGATGCGCTTTCGGGGTGAGAAAAGTCTGCAGGGAGCGCCCAGGCGCGGCGTCCGAGAGAGGCGATTTCGTCTCGCAGGGATTCGGCTTCGGCGGGCGAATGTCCATGATGGAGGATGAGGTCTGCGCCAGCACGTCCACAGGCGAGAGCAAACAAACGCCCCAGGCGGCGGGCGGCTCCGGTGATGAGGATGGTCTTGCCGGTTAGGTCACGCATGATGTGATTCTAACACTTCCAAATTTGATAGGCTTTCCTCCGCTTCTTGACTCGGGTTTTTGAAGGTGATACTATTTTTTTTAATACGTTCTGTATCCCCCAAGTCTAACTCAGAAAGGTGTAAAGGTGAACATGAACCAAAACGTACCAAGCTATACCGGAGACATTGCAGCGCAACAGATCGACCCCGCGAAAGAGTATTCAACAGAAAATCAGGAGATCGCATTTTCGGATGAACAGCATGCCATTTGGGCAGACCTGTTTGCAGGCATCCACCAGCCGTATTTGATGGAGCATATTTGCGCAGAGTGGAAGAAGGGTATGGAATTGCTCGCGCTCAGCCCCAAAGGTATTCCGACCGTGCGGCATTTGATCGATCATATTACGCCGCGCACAGGGTGGAGAATCGAACGAACTGTTGTGAGATACACGTTAGCCGATGATTGGTACAAGAAATTCGCGCAGCGTGTATTTTTAATTACCGACTACCTGCGCACCCGCGACCAGATGGAATTCACGCCTGAGCCGGATATGTTCCATGACATTTTCGGGCATTTACCGTTTTTGACTCAAGAGTTTTACGCGACGATCGAAGACAAGTTTGCGCCCGCTTACATGAAAGCAACAATGGAAGAGCGCGAGGTCATCAAGCGCTTGGCATGGTACAGCACCGAGTTCGGTTTGGTGGTGCAGGATAACCGCTTTACGGTTTTTGGCGCGGGCATCATTTCGGGGCGCAAGGAATTGACCCGCGCCATCATGGAGTTTTACCGCCTTGGGCGCGACAATGTGATTGATTACAGCAAAGATGTGTATCAACAGTTGAATCAGCACTTCCTCGCCAACAAGATCAATCTGTTCAGGATCATAGACGGCGTGAACGCGCTTCATCAAAAGGGACAGATGTCCTCTGCCGATGAAGGCTGGAATGTCGTTTTGGGCTTGTACAAGAGTCTGGGCATCAAACCGGAAGGCATCTTTGGCGGCGAAGTGATCCTTGTGCCATTCGATGTCGAGACGATTTCGCGCATCCCGAAGACGGTTTATGCCTTCAACCCGATGCTGTTTGTGAGCCGCTCGCTTGACGAGATGGAGGCGATATTGGATTCGTATTTGAAGCCAATTGCGATGCGGAATTAAGCGGCCGCCCAGGCGGTTTCAGGAAACAAATCTTTTTGCTTGAATTACTCGCCTTGCTTCCAAAGCCGCCCAATCTCCTTATTTTATTGTCCGTATACAGGGTCTAAAACCCCCGCCTTTAGGCGGCAGTTTTCAACACCACAATAGCGTAAAATAGACAAATGCCAGAATATCGAAAAGGTTCGCACACCGTATATGA
>JACAEP010000194.1 GCA_013388795.1 Chloroflexota bacterium
ATTGCAGGAAGAACAAATGCGTAAAAACCCGGCTGGGCTTGAAAGTCAGAAATAAGCAGAAATCCCCGTCACAAAGGCGGGGATTTTTTATTGGAAGAAGGACCATGCGCCTCTTTCCTGAACTTGAAACTGAATTGCCATACCCTAAATCTTTGCCCCGCGCCTATGAACATCATCGCGGTTTTGAACGCGCCCGCATACAGGAACTTTACTCTTTTCAAAAATAAACCCTAAAGGTTTTGGAACCCTTTAGGGTTTTTGCGCTATCCAAATTTAAACCCTGCTACAAAAAGCGCTGTGGTCAGCGGCAGCAATGCTGGGAACAGTCTCATGATCGCGCCTCTCGACAAAATGGGTTTGCCTATTTTCAAGAACGAGAGCAGCAACCCGCCCAAGCCAATCAATGCGCCGCCAACGCCAACGAGTGAGAAGAGCGGCTTGACCTGTCCTTGCAGGGCAAGCAGGATGGGCAGCAGGAAAATCGTGAGACCGGCAATGCCATGCGTAATGGCGATGACAATGACCGGCGCTTTGTTTTGCATTTGAATGGACCGGGTCAGAGTCACGGCAAGGAAACCGATGATGGCGAAGATCAGGTAAAAGGTCCGCGCCGAGGCGAGGCGCTGCCAGACCAAACCGACCGCCAGGCTGAGCGGAATAATAGTGGAGGCAATGACCACCATGGGCGAGTCCAGCGCCTCGATCCCCAAAATGAAGATGAGCAAAGCGGCGATGAGAAGCCCTCCAAAAGCGATGGTGTAGGCAATGATGGGCAGGGTTGCAAAACCATCGATGCCCGCCGAAACTTGATACGCGGCAAGCAGGACGGCCAGCAGCAGCAGGGTTCGGTTGAGCGAAGAGAGTTTCATTTAGATGACTTCGAGCACAACCAGGATCATTGCCGCAAGCATATACACGGATGCGTATTTGAACAAGCCGAAATTGACACGCTCGGTAGGGCTGAAGGTCGTGGCGGCGGCGAGCATGAACAAGCCAGCCGAGAGCACGCCCAGCAAACGCAGGAAGCCCCAATCCATGCCAATGCCAACCCCGGCGGCAATCATGGCGGCAGCGGCGAGGATAGATGAGAGGGCAATCGTGAAGCGCGTCACCCCAAGCCCATAGGTGGAGGGGAAGGTGGGCACGCCTGCGTCGGCGTAGTCTTTTTGGAATTTCATGCTGAAGGTGAGCGTGTGGGTGGGAATCCAGAGCAGCACACCAAGCGCAAGCATCAACCCAATCCAGTCGATGGAACCCAACCCAAGCACGCGCCCCGCGAGGATGGGCATGGCGCCGGAGATGCCGCCCCACACGATGCTCCAGCAGGTACGGCGTTTGAGCCACATGCTGTAAACGACTACGTCGAAGAACCAGCCTGCAAAAACCACCAGTCCGTAGCGCCAGTCCATTGCCAACGCCCAGCCAATGCCAATGACGGAAACGATCACTCCGACCATTAACACTTCTTTGTCCGTGACCAAGCCTTTGCAGGTGACACGTTTTTGGGTGCGCCCCATTTGGGCGTCGATGTCGCGGTCCCACCACATGTTCATGATGGTACTGCCCGCAATTGCAAGGAATAGACTGAAAGACAGCCCAAGGATAGTGGCAATGTGGAAGATCGGGCAGCGCGCGCTCATGTAGCCTGCCAGCCCCGTGGCGAGTAAAAGCCCAGACTGTGAAGGTTTGGTTAGTGACCAGAACATGGCAAATTTAGATGCAGGGACAGAATCCTGGGTGGACATGGTCTCTCCTCGAATTGGATTGCAGACAAAAACTGTCTAAAATTTAGCGAAGTATACCTGTCTGCAATCGTCTCTGTCTATGTGATGAATTTCTTGTATCATTAAGGAGAATGTCATTCATCGCGCACATCCTTCGCTAACAAGTCCGTTATGGTTTCACGCCTCAGGATCAATCGAGCACGGTTCTCTTCCAGCATCAAAACTGCCGGTCTGCGCGCGCCGTTGTAATTGGACGACATGCTCAAGTGATACGCTCCTGCCACGGGAATTGCGATCAAGTCCCCTTCTTTGACGTTGGGCATGGGCAGGTCTTCGATGACGATATCGCCGGACTCGCAATACGGTCCCGCAATGGATACGTTTTCGGTTCGGACTCCGCCCGGGTTTGCTACCGTTAAACACGAATATCTCGCTCCGTAAAGCGCATACCGCGGATTATCCGCCATGCCGCCGTCGGTAAGCAGCCAGGTTTTATGCCCGCGCTTTTTAATCGCGCCCACGCGATAGATGGCAACCCCCGCCCGCGCCACAATACTGCGCCCCGGTTCGAGATGCAGATGCGGCAAACCCAATCCGCGCAGTTTGCAGCCTTCGATCACGGCATCTGAAATTCCACGCACGTAGTTTTCAATGGAAGGATGCGGCAATTCATTTTCATGATACGCCACCCCCCAACCACCGCCGGGGCAGAAATGCCAATCCCTTGAAAAGCCAATTTCTTTGGCGAGGTCTAGCGCTGTCTCAATCGCTGGAATTAACGGCTGCGGGTTCCGGAAATTTGAGCCTTGATGGAAGTGAATGCCTTTCAAGGGCAGACCGTTTTCTTTGCAGAATTGCGCGGCTTCGAGTATCTCTTCGCGGGTCATGCCAAATTTGCTTTCGTGATGTCCGGTTTGGGTGTGGGCATGGTGGGTGGAGACGGAGACTCCGGGGAGCAGGCGAAGCCAGAGCGTTGGGAGATTGGCAATTGGTAAATTGGTAATTCGATGTAATTCGCTGAGATTATCGGCAACGATTGTCCCGGCATGTTGTGCGGCGGCTTTCAGGTCATGGATCGATTTGTTGACGCCATGCACAAGGATGTTTTCACGCGGCACACCGGCGGCGACGGCAATGTGGATCTCGCCTTCGCTGGTGCAATCAACCGTCAGCCCGTGCGATTGCGTCCATTGCGCGAGGGCAAGGCTGAGGAATGCCTTGCCGGCATAGGTCACAGAAGCAGGCGCGGGGTAGTGTGAAGCGAGCGCGGTTTTGTAATCCGAGGCAGACTGGTCAAGCGTCGCGCGGTCATAAATATAGAGCGGCGTTCCGTGTGTTTCCGCAAGGGCGGCGAGGTCATGCCCGGCGATGTTGAGCTTGTTTTGCGCAATACGGGTTGAGATGGGGAAAAGGTCAAGTCGTGTCATAGATGTTGGCGAGTGTGATGCGGTTGCGTCCCTGCTGTTTGGCGCGCATGGCGGCATGGTCTGCGGCGATCAATAATTCGGTTGGATTAATGGAGTCTTTTGGGTAGGTTGCGATTCCAATGCTGAGCGAATGGCCCGGAGCGTTGGGGCTGCTGCCCGTATACGCTTCAGGGGAACCTGCCTGCGTGCCTTGTTGAAGGCGTTCGGCAAAGGCAACGGCGTTTTCTTGCGTGCAGTTTGAGAGAATGATGGCAAATTCATCTCCGCCGTAGTGCGCGGCAATATCGTACTTGCGCAGATTGAAATTGATGATATTCGCGATGGCTCTCAAACGGGCATCTCCGGCGGGGTGCCCATATTGGTCGTTGTATTCTTTGAAATTGTCAATGTCGAAGATCAGCAGAGAAAGCGGCGTGTTGTTTCGCGCGGCGCGTTCTATTTCTGCGCTCAAGGCTTGTTCAAAGACATGCCGGTTTGACAGTCCGGTGACGGCATCGGTGGTTGCCATTTTCTTGAGTTTGGTGTGCAGCCGGGCATTATCGACTGCCACCGCAATGGGGCCGGCGATGGCCGTCAAGAGTTCTACATCCGACGGCTTTAGCTGTTTTTGCAATGTTGATTCTACGTTCAAAGTTCCCAGGACAATATCGTCTTTCAGTAAAGGGACGCAAATCTCGCTGACGACCCGTTCGTCGGCTTCGAGGAAGATGTCTTCTTTGGCAGTGTCTTCAATGAATTGAACGGATTTTGTGCGTATGGTTTTCCCGCTGACCCCCTGGCTGATATGAATTTTTTGAATGATCATTTCTGCGGGGTATCCAACCTGTGCTGCCAAGTGCAGATAATCTTCTCTAAGAAAATAAATGCTGACATGGGTATAACCAAACGCGTCTTTCAGGCTGTTTACTACGGTTTGGCTGATGGTTTCAAGGTCGAGCGAACTGGCTACCAGCCTGGAAATATTCTGGATTGTCTCAAGCGTGCGAAGGTGATCCCGTGTCTGCGCGTATAACGATGCGCGCTGGAGCGATTCGGATAGCTGACTTGCCAGGGTTTCAAGGGTGATTACATCCAACTCATCGAATGCATTGAGTTCGAAACTTTCGACATACAAAACGCCGAACAATTTGTCACGCATCAAGATCGGCGCGCAGAGCGCCGAGCCAGATTTTGTGCTGGTGGAAAAATAATGCGGGTCTTTCGAAACGTTCTGGGTGACGTAGGTTTTCTGCAGGCGGGCGGTATATCCGATAATTCCAAGACCGAATGGTTGTTTGTAACCCAATTGATAGCCGAAATCGTCTGTAGCGGCGATGGCAACCACCTCAAGCATGTTGTCTTCTGTCAATTTGGAAATGGCCGACATGGGGTATCCAAATTGCTTGACAATGGCGTCTATGGCGCGTTGGAGAATTTCATTTTCATCAAAACTATCGGCAATGCGGCGCCCGGTTTCTTCCAGCAGGCGCAGTTGCTGAGCGCGGCGCCGTTCTCCTTTTAGGAGGAGATGCTCGTTTGTAAAGTCATGGAAGACGAGCGCGCGTCCAATCTGGTTCGCGCCGCTGGGCCGAATGGGGATGATGCGCACATCGAACATCTGCGATTGCGCGCCTGAAACGATTTCCATTCTCTGCCTGGCATCCGCATCATCCCAGACCTGTTGCAAGCTGGTCAATCGCGGCAGGATGTCGAAAACCGAAATGTTTTCCCTGCCTTCCTGAATATCGAAGAGCTTTTTTGCGGCCTGGTTTAGGTCGGTGATCTCGTTGCGCATGTTGACCACGAGGATGGCGTCCTTTAAACTTTCCACAACCAGCGGCGCTGCCAGCGGAAACAGCCTGACCGCCCCAAAGCGGAAATATCCGAAGGCGATCAGCGGGGTGGCAAAGGCAAAGGAAAGCGGCGTGGGGTCGAGTTGCAGATCGTTCGGGATGACCAGAAATGCCAGGTTTGCGCTTGCTGTGATGAGCGCTCCTGCGAGTATGATGCCGGTCTTGACGCGTAAGATTGGATCGCTTTGGATGAAGGAAATGAGATAGATCAAAAAACCGAAAAGAATATACGTGTACGAAAGCGCGGTAAAGAACCAGAACCCCGCTCCGTATTCGAGAATCAGCGGGGCCGGGCCGCCAGGCGCGAGCGCCCAAGAGGACCAGATCAAGTGATGAAACTCGTTGGCCAGCCCCAGAAGACAGGCCACTCCGCCGGGGATGGCAAGCAGGAAAACATGTCCGCGCTGCGACCACCAGGTGTTCCAGCCTGTGTACCTCAGCGCAAAACCAAGCCAGAAGGCGGGCGAAAGC
This sequence comes from Chloroflexota bacterium, assembly GCA_013388795.1. Taxonomy (GTDB): domain Bacteria; phylum Chloroflexota; class Anaerolineae; order Anaerolineales; family Villigracilaceae; genus Villigracilis. The sequence goes on from JACAEP010000194.1 coordinate 5,455, forward strand.
GCCATGCCAATATACAAAATTTTGCGCGCCGCGATCTTTACACCCAGCGCGGGATGCAGGATTTCCAACATGTAAAAGCCCGCCCAGACAGTCATGGAACTCATTAATAACCCCAGCGTTCTTGCCCCGGGAGTTTGCCAGTGGGTGAAGGCGTGGATGCTAATGGCGGCTGTAATACTAACGAGGAGGAAAAGGCTGATTAGGTAGATGGAAAGATAGGTTTCCATTTGAAGGGGAATTTATTGGTCAAAAAAGAGCGTCCACCAGATTTCCCAGTTCTGCATGGGAGTTGGAATCGGCGCTGGCGTCTCGACCATGACCGGCTCACTGCCCGGCACGCTGACGGGGATGACGGGCTGATCGCCTTCCTGCAAATAATGCCCATCGGTGCGCGCCCATTCTTCCACGGCTTCTGTGGATGCGGCATACGCCACTTGTGTCTGCAGAGACGTTTGTGTTTGCATGGCTTGGGTGGCGGCTGCACGCATCTCATCGCGCTGCTGGTTCAGACGATTTAATTCTTCGAGGCGGGAATTGAATTCGATCACAAAAAGGACAAGCACAAACATACCTGCAAATAAGATAATTCGTCTGAATCGAATGGGAAACTGATCCATGCCAATATCTTACCGTATTCCCGCGGGTTGGCAACCCCCCCATTTGTGGTAAAATCCTGCTTCGCGAGTCGTTGTACCCTTCGGCTCGACATCATTTCCTGTGCCAGAAAGGGCTTAAACCATGAAAGTATTGCTGATCAAAGATGTTTACAAACTCGGACGCGCCGGGGAGATTAAGAAAGTAGCCGATGGTTACGGGCGTAACTTCCTCCTGCCGCAAGGTCTGGCGGTGCTTGCCACCGAAGGCGCCATGAAGCAGGTGCAGAAGATCAAAGCGCAGGCGGAAATTCGCCGCAACACCCAGAACAACGAACTCAAAGGGGTGTCTGACCTGATCAAAGATGTGACCCTTGTCTTCCCCGCCAAAGCAGGCGAGACCGGAAAGCTCTATGGCTCCATCACCACCGGCGACATTGCAGCCGCCCTGACGGAAAAGATCCGCTATGAGATCAAGCGCCAGCAGATCGATACCCAGCCGATCCGCGCGCTTGGCGAATTCACGGCTCATGTCCGTCTGACGATGGACCTGGTTCCTGACCTCAAGATCATTGTCCACCGTGAAGGCGAAAGCCCTGAAACGATCACCGGACATGCAGAAGAAGCCAAACCCGCAAAGGCTGAAAAGAAAGAAGAGCCTGCCGCGCAAGAAGCCAAGGCTGAATAATAAAACCCACATCGCCGGCGCAAGCGCCAGTGACTCAAAACATCTCATCCCGTTTGAGATTGACATAAATTATCGCAACAGAAAACGCTCTTGAAAAAGAGCGTTTTTATTCTCTACCTGGTTTAAGACAAGAAGGCATTAAAATACCCCTATGCAGGAAACCATTGGTCAACGTCTAAAGCGCGAACGCGAAGCGCGTTACCTCTCGCTTGAAAAAGCGGCCGAGGAAACCCGCATTCGGCGCGTCTTCCTTCAGGCGCTCGAAGCCGACGATTACTCGGTCATGCCGTCTGCGGCGCAGGGGCGTGGTTTTTTGCGCAATTATGCCGAATACCTCAGCCTTAATATTGACGAGCTCATCGCCGAGATTCAACGCAACCCCATTCCGCCTGCTGAGATGAGCGGACCTCTCCCGCAAGTCAATCTCTCCGAGACGGAGATTCCACCCTTAACCGAAGCCGCAGATGAAGAACCTGCGCCTCGTTTCCTGGACCGGTTTCTGAAACGCAAACCCAGGGTTGAATCTACGCCGGATATGCCTCAAGACCTTGCTCACTCTGTTGAAGTCTCTGTCTCTAGTTTGGAAAAATCGCAGCCCGCCGCGGCGACTCTGCCAGAAGCGCTGGAACAGGTTGAAGGTTGGCAGGAGGCGCGGCCAAGCAGGTGGGGCAGAGTGACCGCATGGTTCAAGGTCAAGTTTGAAAATCAGGGCGCGGCCGCGGTTGTCTCTGAAAACGAGGAACAGCCTGCTCAACCTGCCCGGACTGAAAAGCCTGCCAATGCGATCATGGCAGAGATTGGGGCGATCTTGCGTGAGCGGCGCGAGTTGATCAGTTTGACGATTGATGAGGTGGAGCGTCACACACATATGCGGGCGGTTTTTGTCAGAGCGCTGGAGGAAGGCGCTTTCGAGAAACTACCTTCAACGGTGCAAACACGCGGCATGCTTTCAAATTACGCCAGTTTTCTCGACCTGGATGTAGATGCCGTGTTGCTGCGCTATGCAGATGCCTTGCAAGCAAGGCGCCGCGAAAAATATGCAGATGTCCCGCGAGAGATGATTCAAACGCAGGTGAAACCATCCATCCCAGTCCTGTGGACGTTCATTGCGGGTGATTTGATCTTTGGGGTGTTGATGATCGCGGTGATTGTCGGGCTGGCGGTTTGGGGGGTGGAGCGTACGCTTCGTGCGCAAGGGGAGCAAGCCGAGCCGACGGCGCCATCCATTGTGGAAGTGCTGGGCGAAAATGCCCTGCCTACTGCTTCGCCAGAGATGACCTTTATAGCTGTGGACAGCGCTTCGATTGGCACGGCTGAACCTGATCAGGCGCTGCCTGTCACGCTGGAGGCGCAGGTCACTTCGTCGAATGCCAATGTGGTCGTGAGTGTGTTCGCACTGGAACGGGTGTTTGTGCGAATCTCTGCCGATGGCGAGGTTGTATTCGAGGGAAGAATGCTGCCGCGCGAGGCCAGAGTGTTTGAGGGGCAGGATCAAGTGGTGATCTTGACGGGAGATGGATCGGCGTTGAGAATCACATATAATGGCGCAGATTTGGGTTTGATGGGCGGAGCGGGTGAAGTGGTGAACCGCGTGTATCTTGTCACAGGTGTGGCAACGCCGACAGCGACCCTCCCGCCGACGCCAACGAATACGCCGCCGACCACGCCGACCTTCACGCCCTCGCCGACAGCAACCGTTGGTCAATAACGTTTAATGTGAGTTGATTTCAGTTCTTACAGGAAGATTCTGTGTCGAAAAATACATTTCACTTGATTTCTCTTGGTTGCTCCAAAAATACAGTCGATTCGGATTCGATGGCGCAATTGCTGCAGAAGGAGGGGTATCACGCCGTGGAAGACCCTGCCAGGGCTGCGGTGTTGATCGTGAATACCTGCGGCTTTATCGGCCCTGCCAAAGATGAGTCGTATCGCGTTTTGGGGGAGCTGGCGCAGAGTAAAAGAAAAAATCAGGTATTGATTGCGGCAGGGTGCCTGACCCAGCGCTATGGCGTGGAAGTTGCCAAACGCGTTCCCGGCATAGACGGCATTCTCGGTACGCGCCGCTGGATGGATGTTGTGCAGGTCGTGAAGGATGCCCGTAAAGGGAAACATCCTGAGCCGGTCTATCATCTGCCTGAAGCGCCGACGGTCGGTTCGGATGAGCATGGCGCGCTGCGCGTGAGCGTGACGGGCCCTAGCGCCTATTTGAAGATTGCGGATGGCTGCCGCCGCCCCTGCGCGTTCTGTGCCATCCCTTTGATTAAGGGGACGGCGGTGTCGCGCCCGATTGAGTCGATTGTCCATGAGGCGCGCGCATTGCGCGATAATGGCGTGCGCGAGCTGATCCTCATCGCGCAAGATTCAACGGATTATGGTCACGACCTTGGTATGAAAGATGGTCTCGCGACGTTGTTGGAGACCTTAACCGACTCTGTGCCGGATATGGATTGGATTCGCATCATGTATTCATATCCGGGTTATGTGACAGACAAGATGATCGAAGTAATGGCAACCCGCAGGCAGATCCTGCCGTATCTCGATATTCCCCTGCAGCATGCGCACCCGAAGACCTTGTATCGCATGAAGCGCCCATCCAACATGGAGTGGGTTCACAAAACGCTTGCCAAAATGCGCGCGACCATTCAAGACCTTGCCATCCGCACCACGTTTATTGTCGGCTACCCCGGCGAGACGGATGAGGAATTTCAAGCCTTGTATAATTTTGTGAAGGAAACCCGCTTCGACCGCGCCGGAGCCTTTCAATTTTCTTTCGAACCGGGGACAACCTCCGCGCCGCTGGGCGACCCGGTTCCAGCGGAAGTGAAGCAGGAACGCTATGAACGTCTGATGCAGTTGCAGCAGAATATTTCATTACAGGTCAACCAATCGTATGTGGGCAAAACGCTGGATGTGCTGGTGGAAGGGTTCGATAACGGCATTTCGGTCGGGCGCTCCTATCGTGATGCGCCTGAGGTGGATGGGTATGTGGTGGTGGAAGGGAAGGCGCAGGTGGGGGATATCGTCCCGGTGAGAATTACCGGCGCCTTCGCCTACGACCTGACCGGTGTGTTGGCAGAACAGCCGAATTTGATAACGTTATAGATCGATTTCCGTTCCTGTTGAGACGCAGCCCAACAGGAGCAAGGTATAAAAAATCGGAAGCCGCATGGCTTCCGATTTTTGTTTCTACGATACTCTTGCAAACGCGGTAGCCCCCAGGATCAACGCGGAAAGCAGCAGATTGACTCGCAATAAAAGGGTTTCGCTTTTTTGAAGTTTTGAAAGTTCGGCTTCGTCAACCTTGTCTTTTTTCAGCAGAATGCGTTGAATGGCGGGCAGCGTTTCCCAGGTTTGGATTGCGCTGACCACGACCATGAGGAGGGCAAATCCGTGTTTGATCAGGATGGATAATGACCACTGACTGCTGACAGACACAAAACCGTCATAGTGTTCGCTGGCGCTCATCTGAAACAACCCTGTCACCACAAGAACGCCCATGCAGAACCAAGCCAGCGGTTCGAGTCGCTTTTGCAGGGCGGTGACAAGGCTGAGTTGGTCTGCCAGTTTCAAGGTCTGGGTTGCGGCGGGCAGGAAGAGCAGGTTGATGGCAGCCAGGCTGCCGATCCAGACGACCGTTGCCAGCATGTGAACCCAATAAATAATGGCGAGGACTGTAGTGGAAGGCGCAGGCATAATTGATTATGGATACGATGGTGTTGTCGTAGCAGTCGGTTCGACATATTCAACCGTGGGCGTGGCGGGATAGCAACTGATGAAGGCTTGTGCAGAATTATTAGCGGCAGTTCCATCTAATGCGCCCATGGCGGCTGCTTTTTGATATTGATCGTAGGCGGCGCAATAATCTTGAGCCGCATACAGGTCGTTCGCAAATTCAACCGAAGCGATGAAATACCGTTGACTGGCGGTCATGGTGCCGTCCCACATGGAGGGCCACCCGGCGGCGACTTGTGAAAAATAATTTGCCGCCTGCTCCCAATCCAGTTCCCAGAAGCTGGAGCCAACCATATACGCGCGCGCGCCTTCGCGCAAACCCCGGGCTGTGTTATCCAGCGGGCCAAATCGTTCGGCAAGTGTGATGTAGTAGATGCCGCCTTCGAGGTTGCCTTCCTTGGTGATCAGGTCATATCCGCGATTGCGCAGGGTAAAGTAATACATGCCGTCGATCTGGGCGGTTTTATAGGAAGGGTCCAGTTTGCGAACGGTATCCAGCGCAGTGAGTGCGCCGTTCCAATCTTGTGCGCGGATGAGTTCTTGTGCGCGCGCAAAAGCGCTTTCCGCGCCGCTGAAGTCGGGCGTGGCGGTTGCAGTGGGAGCCAGCGTGGGGGTGGGAATGCTGCTTAACACCAGCACTTCCGTCAGCTTTTCCTGCGCGCCGGGGAAGTTTGGATCTTTTTGGATGATGTATTCCAGGCGCTGGCGGGCGTTTTCGTAACGACCAAATTGAATATCCACGAGCGCAAACGAGAATTGCTCCGATAGCTGGCTGGCCAGAATGGCTTCTTCGGCGTTCTGGCGGGCCGCAATGCCAGAGTTGTACCCGCTAAACGCGCCCAAACCGATGAGAAGCATAAACCCAACCGCGCCAATTAGCGCCGAGCGCCACCGCCCCGTTTTTTTTACAGGCGTTTCCGCCCGCGCCTCTTCCGTGACCTGTGACTGACTCTGCGCTTCAAGCGCTTTACGCGGCTGGGTGTCGTCTTCTTTGTAGGTTTGCATTTTTGTCCCGTCCAAATTGGCGGGAGAATTGGGTTGTGTAGATTCGAGTTCTTCAGACATGGGTGTGATTATACATTCTTTTGAAAGAAAGATTTTTTTCTCTTATTTGCGGTTTACAGTCTTAGAATTATCCTCGCTTCAGACCAGACCATAGCAAGCGCGATCAAACCGCCGGCTATAACCCCAATCAGCGCTGTGATCACCGCCCCGCCCGGCAGGTACAACGCAATAAAATACGTTACCACACCGCTAACGACCGCGGCAACGAGTCCCTTAAAGATGGCGCTATCCGTTTTTAACGGCTGATGCGTGCGGCGCGAAAGCCATGCAAGCAGGAGCAGGGCTTCAATGAGCAAAGCAAACTCTGCCAGTGCAATGATTGGCGCGCCCACTTGCGGAAAGAATGTGAGCCCCAAGGCGCCAAACCCAAAGAAGATGACAAGCCGCAACATCACGGCATAAAAAGGAACCATCGGCTCTTTGCGGGCATAGAATGCACGCACTGCCACTTCGTGAATGACATACCCCGTCAACGTGGCCAGATAGGCCCGCGTTGTCCACGTCAACAGTGTCGAGACGGACTCGTCAAAGCCGAAAACCGCCCGCACCAGCGGATTAATGCCCGCCGCCATCACCGCCGCGATTGGCAGGGTTAAGGCGATCAAGATTTGGAGGGCGCGTTCCACCGTAGCGCCGAATTCTTTCCAGTCTTGTTTGGCTGCGAGTTCAGAAAGGGTAGGCAGCAGCGCCGTGGCAAGCGCCGTCCCAAGGATCGTCTCAGGCGCCTGCATGATCATCCAGCCATACGTCAGCGACGTCACCGCGCCGACTTGATCCAAACGTGAAGCCAGGTTGTCGCGCGCGATAAAGATCAGTTGAATGCCCGCCATCGTGAACAGGCGCGGCGCCATTAATGAAATGGCTTCCAACAAGCCGGTATGACGGACATCCAGCGCGGGCGTCCAGCGGAAGCCGAACTTGAACAGCATTGGAACCTGCACCAGCAAGTGCAGCGCCGCCCCGAGGATGGTTCCATAGACCAAGCCATGAATTCCATACACCGGCACAAGAAAGATCGCGCCGAAGATCTGCCCCAGATTGTACATGCTGGGCGCAATGGCGGGCATGACAAAATGATGATTGGCTTGCAGCGACGCCATCACCAAACCGCTGATCGAAAAGATCATCGTGCCGATCAAGTTCAAACGCATCAACTCCGCCAGCAGCGCGCGTTGTTCTTGATCAAAACCCGGCGCAATGCCGATCTCGGCATCCACGATCTGCTGGGCAAAGATGGCAACCACCAGCGCGAAAAGACCTGTTACGACAAACCCAAAATTCGCCACACGCGAGAACAAGTCCCAGGCGGTGGCGCGGTCTTTGGTGGTGAGATACTCTGTTAACAGCGGGATGAATGCCATCGCCAATGCACCGCCAGAGATGAGCGCGAAGAGCAGGTCGGGCAAATTATTCGCGGCATTGAACGTATCAAGCAAGCCGACCTCATCGGAGTAAATGCGCGATACAATGACCGTATCGGCAAATGCCAACACTTTATTGATAAAAAAGAAGAACGCAACGATCAGCGCGTTGCGTGCTAGCGGAGTAAGTTTGTTCATTAAAAAATTCCTCTATAGTTGCCGCCGTCCACTTGCAGCATCACTCCATTAATATAGGATGCGGCAGGGCTGACCAGAAACACCGCGGCATTCGCAAACTCTTCAGGTTTGCCCATCCTCCCAAACGGAATCTCCGCCGCCTGCTGCCGCGCCTCTTCCTCCGCCGACGTTTGATTCGCAGTTGCCCGGGCATTCAGCAACTCTGCGACTCGTTCCGTTTCCGTCCAACCCGGCAAGATCGAGTTGACGCGCATCCCCTCTTTGCCCAATTCCAACGCCAGAGACTTGGTCAACCCCACTGTCGCCGCGCGAACGCTGTTTGAGATCAGCAGATTTTGAATGGGCTGTTTCACCGAAAGCGAAGTGACCGTTAGAATGCTCGGCGCAGAGGATTTCCGCAGATGCGGAAGCGCAGATTTTATCAGACGCACATGAGCCATGAGACACAGGTCAATACCGGCTTGCCAGGCTACTTCATCCAGTGAGTCGATGCTGCCTGGTTTGGGACCGCCCGTGTTGGTGATCAGAATGTCCAAGCCGCCGAAAGCCTCCACTGTTTGTTGAACCAATTTCGCAGGCACATCTGGCAGACTGGCATCCCCGACAAGCCCCACTGCTTGTGTGCCTGTTTCCTTATTTGCTTTTTCCACTGCATTCTTTACCCGCGCTTCATCCCGCCCATTGATGGCAACCTTGCAGCCTTCCTTGGCTAGTTGCAGCGCCGTGGCATAGCCCAGTCCGCGTGAGGAGCCGGTGATGAGGGCGATCTTGTCTTTGAGATATAGGTCCATTGCTGTTCTCCTTGTCGTAAAGACTTGTATACTTATCTACCTGTCTACTTCGATTTTGATATCCCAAGCATCCCCGTCTCTCCAATTCGCTTCCGCCCATTTTGCCACAGTTTGCAAAGCGGATTGCAGAAAGGCATGGTCATTTCCCACCATCGCGCAGACGATGATAGATTCCTCCCATTTATCATGCAAATCCATCTCTGCGACAGAGACGTTGAACTCACGATGCAAACGCGCCATGAACGGCTTGATCCGTCCGCGTTTATCTTTGAGCGAGGTGCAAAGCGGCAGGCGTAGGTGAAGGGTGAGAGTAGCGATCATACGATTTTTTGATTTACGATTTGCGATTTGCGATTTACAATCCCACGCATGGATATTGAAACCCGATACAACCAAGCGCTTGATTACCTGTATTCCTTCGTGGATTATAGCCTCAAATATTCCTCCGAATTAGCCAAAGCAGATTTCAACCTGAATCGCATGTTCGTCTTGATGGAGTCTCTGGGCAACCCGCAGACGAAATATCCCATCATCCACGTGGCGGGGACGAAGGGCAAGGGTTCCACATCTGCGTTGTGTGCGGCGGGGTTGCAGGCGGCGGGGTATACGACCGGGTTGTACACGTCTCCGCATTTGGAAGATTTCGTCGAGCGGATTCGCATCAACGGCGAGCCGATCTCGCACGAGCAGTTGGCAGCCTTGGTGGAAGAGATCAAGCCGCATGTGGCGAACGTTGAAATGCTCACCACCTTTGAAATTACCACCGCACTGGCGTTCATGGCGTTTGCCAAATATGGCGCGGCGGCGGCAGTGATCGAAGTCGGCTTGGGCGGGCGGTTGGATGCGACCAATGTCGTCATACCGAAGGTTTCGGTCATCACATCACTGTCGTATGACCATACGGCTGTCCTTGGAAATACCCTTGCGCTCATCGCAGGGGAGAAGGCAGGTATCATCAAGCCGGGTGTGCCAGTAGTTTTATCCCCGCAGAACGATGAAGCCTTGCAAGTTTTGTTGCGCGTAGCCAGTGAGCGGAATTCTGATATAACTCTTGTGGGGCGGGATGTAGGGTTTGAGCGGGTTGGGTCATCTTTATCAGCTCAAAGGTTAAAGGTCGAAGGTCAAGCGGTCAGCGGTCAGCGGTCAGCGCTTGAGTTGGAGATTCCTTTACTTGGAAAGCACCAGATCGAGAACGCCGCCACGGCGTATGCGGCTCTGAAAGCCAGCGGAATTCCAATCACGAATGAGCAGATTCAAACCGGCTTTTCTCGGGTACAATGGCGCGCCCGCTTTGAGATTGCGCGGCTCGACCCTCCCGTTATATTTGATTCTGCCCATAATCAGGATTCGTTTGAGAAGCTGCGCGAGACGTTGGATGAATATTTCCCCGGCAAAAAAGTCTATCTCATTTTCGGCGCGTCGGAGGATAAGAACATTCTGAGCATGTTCGCGGAGATGAAACCGAAGATTCAAAAAATTATGATCACACACGCTGATCATCCGCGGGCTCTCAGCGTGGAGCATATTGCGGGTCTCGCCGACCAAGCCGGGGCAGAGTGGGAGGTGCTGGTGCCCGTCCGCGAGGCTTTGCGGCGCGCGTTGGAACTATCCGCGAAAGATGGTAGTATCGTATTATCCGCTGGTTCAATGTTTGTGACCGCGGAAGTGATGAGAGAATTTACGTCATTGCGAGGAGGGTGATCTTCCCCGACGAAGCAATCCCGGACACAAATTAGGAGATTGCTTCGCCAAAGAACACGGCTCGCGCTGACAGAGGATTTTGAATGAATCAACCGAATTGGAATGAAGATGAATTTGATCTGACGCTCTCGCAGCGGACGGAGGAGTTGTACCGCATCCCGAACATGGAGCCCAAAGCCGACGGCTTGATCGAAGCGGCAGTGCTGCCCTTGCGGGATATGGTTATTTTTCCGCGCATGGTCTCGCCGATTTTTATCGGGCGCGAGGCTTCGCTGTTGGCGTTGGAAGAAGCGCAAACCAAAGAACAGACGGTGATCGGCATCACCCAACGCGACCCGGATGTGGAAGAACCCGGGACTGAAGATTTTCTGCCCATCGGTGTGGAGATGGCAGTGGGGCGCTTGCTGGATATGCCCGACGGCTCACATTCCGCGCTCGTGCAGGGTCGCCGCCGGGTGGAGATTGTCGAGTTCCTAAGGCTAAAACCATACATCCGTGTGCGTGCACGAATTATTCACGAGCCGACTTCGGCAGACCGGCAAACCCAAGCCTTAATGCGTTCGGTGTTGAGCCAATTCGAGCGTTGTATTCAGTTGGATCGTTCCATCCCTGAAGAAGCGCATGTCTTTGCGTTGAATATTTCTGAGCCGGGCTGGCTGGCAGATATGGTGACCACCTCGCTAGGGCTGACCTACGAAGCCAAATTGCGCCTGTTGATGATCCTCGACCCCAGGGCGCGCCTCATGCAACTGAATACCCTGCTTGCCGCCGAAGTGGACGTGCTCGAACTCGAAGATGAAATTCACACCCGCGTGCAAAATGAAGTGGACAAGAGTCAACGCGAGTATTATCTGCGCGAACAAATGAAGCAGATCCAGACCGAATTGGGCGAAGGCGACATCTTCACCCGTGACGCGGTGGATTTGAAGAAGCGAGTTGAAACCGCCGCCCTGCCGGATGAAGTCCGCAAGGTGGCGTTGAAGGAAGTGGAACGCCTCAATCAGATGCCGCCGATGGCTCCTGAAGTGGGCATCATCCGCACCTACATTGACTGGATCCTTGACCTGCCTTGGGCGAATTCCACAGCAGATAATCTCGATGTAAAAAATGCGGCGAAGATTCTCGACCGCGATCATTTCGGGTTGAAGAAAGCCAAAGAACGCATCCTTGAATATATTGCGGTGCGCTCGCTCAAGCCGAAGAAAGAACGCCAGCCCATCCTTTGTTTTGTCGGACCTCCCGGCGTGGGCAAGACCTCGCTGGGGCGCTCCATCGCGGATGCGCTTGGGCGCAAGTTCGTGCGTGTCTCTTTAGGCGGCGTGCGTGATGAAGCCGAAATCCGTGGACACAGGCGCACCTATATTGGCGCGTTGCCGGGGCGTATCATCCAAACCATGAAGCGGGCGGGGACTTCCAATCCGCTGTTTATGTTGGATGAAATTGATAAACTGTATTCCGACTTCCGCGGCGACCCAGCGTCTGCCATGCTGGAAGCGCTCGACCCTGAACAGAATTACGCCTTTAGCGATCACTACCTCGAATTGCCCTTTGATCTCTCAAAGGTCATGTTCGTGACGACTGCCAATTCCCTGGGCAGCATCCCTGCGCCCTTGCTTGACCGCATGGAAGTGATCGAATTCCCCGGCTATATTGAAGAAGAAAAGATCGAGATCGCCAACCGCTATCTCATTCCGCGCCAGATCGAAGAGACGGGCATTGACGGACTCGGCTTGACCTTTGAGCTGCCCGCCCTCCAGCGTATCATCCGCGAGTACACCTACGAAGCCGGTGTACGTGGACTGGAACGCGAGATCAGCCGCGTGTGCCGCAAGGTGGCGCGCCTGAAAGCGGAAGGGAAGAAGTACCCAAGCGCCATCACCGCCGAGTTGGTGGAAAAGCTTTTAGGTCCGCAGCAAGTCTTCCCATCCGAAGCCGAACGGACAGACGAAGTGGGCGTCGCTACCAGCCTGGCATGGACGGAAACTGGCGGCGAGATCATGGCGGTGGAAGTCGCCATCACCGAAGGCAAAGGCGGCTTGCAGATGACCGGTCAGATGGGGGAGGTGATGCAGGAATCCGCGCAAGCCGCGATGACCTACATCAAGTCGCGCTCGTCTGTATTGAAAATTGACATGGACATGTTCGAGCGTATGGACATTCACATCCACATGCCCGAAGGCGGCATTCCCAAAGATGGTCCTTCCGCTGGCATTACGATGGCAAGCGCCATCATTTCCGCGCTGACGGGTCGCCCCGTGCTCAAACACGTTGGCATGACCGGCGAGATCACCCTGCGCGGACGTGTTCTGCCGATTGGCGGTGTGCGCGAAAAAGTCCTCGCCGCCCATCGCGCCGGGTTGAGGACGGTCATCCTCCCCGAAAAGAATCTCAAGGATTTGGTGGATTTACCTAAGACAGCCAAGTCCGAAATGAAGATCGTCCCGGTTAAACATATGGATGATGTTTTGGATATTGCTCTTGGTAAGCAAAAGGTCATTGATCCGCCCAAGCCGAGAAAACGTCCAGACGAGCAGGGTGAAGAATAATTTTAAAAGAGTAGTGTGGACATTTCCACACTACTCTTTTTGATTTTGTATTGCTCTGTTGCAAACACTCTCAAAATCTGTCACTGCGAGCAAAGCGAAGCAGTCTTCCTGCCAGCGAGAGGATTGCTGCGCCGCCTGTGGCGGCTCGCAATGACATCCTTGCAACAGAGCATTTTCTCCTTGTAAAAGATGATTTTCTTACAAAAAGAATTCTATATACTTCTCCCCAAAATTACTACTGGGAAAACTTCTAGTCTTTAACCTAGTAATTATTCTAGGTTGTCAGACAAATTCTTAACCGCCCAAATCGCTGCTTCTTGGCGGGATTTAGTTTTGGATTGCAAAATCAGAATTGAAAATTGTGCCGGTCAAACACATGGATGATGTGTTGGATATTGCACTTGGGAAAAATCCAGTGCTGGAACCGCCGAAGGTGAAGAAACAGAGTAAGGATGAAAGTCAAGAGGAAGAGTGAAAATCTATGTAATTAATTTATGGTAGGCTTATAGAAAATAACCAAGATCCAGAAATCACTTGCGTAAAGTTTTCTTCTATAATTTGATTAGCCGTTTCGATTGACATGTTGGCAGGAGTTTTTATAATTTCTAAGCCAAAACTATACCCTGAGGTGGATAAGACTCTTTAGAGTTGAAAACGAGTTAGTTTAAGGTGGAGCGATTTGTTAAGGTTGAGTCTACTGCAAGTGCATGGGGCTTGCAAGCCCCATG
>JACAEP010000195.1 GCA_013388795.1 Chloroflexota bacterium
CGCCGCCCCGAACTTCATCGCATGATGTCCAATGAAAATCCGCTGCCGCCTTCTGAAAAGGTGTTGGAGGCGATGTTCAAATACGCCAAGATGGCCAATCGCTACCCCGATCAGGGTCTCATCGTCCGCCAGAAGATTGCCGAGATTAACGGCGTAGCCGGTCCGCAGAATGTGATGATTGGCAACGGCTCCAGTGAAGTGTATGACAACATCTTCCGCATGTTCATCGTCCCCGGCGACGAAGTCATTCAGCATACGCCTTGTTTCGGCATTTACGGCTTGCGCGGAAAACTGCTCGGCGCAAAGATGGTGGATGTGCCAATGCTCTACGAAGACCACAAACTGAAATTCGACCCCAATGGTATCATGAAAGCCGTGACCGATAAGACCAAGATCATCGTCATCCCGAACCCCAATAACCCCAGCGGCAACTTCATGGACCCGCAGCACTTTGAACCGTTTGCCAAGTTGGGCATTCCGCTGGTTGTGGACGAAGCCTATATCGAATATGCCGGTTTGGGCATGTCGCAGGTGGAGTTGACCAAGAAATACAAGAATGTTCTCATCACCCGCACGCTTTCAAAGGCGTATGGGCTGGCGGGTATGCGCTTTGGCTACGCCATTGGTCATGAAGATGTGATCAAGCAGATTTCCGGCTCCCTCCTGCCCTGGAACGTGGGGACCATTCCCATGTGGGCGGCGCTTGCGGCATTTGAAGACACCGAAGGTCTGGCGGGACGAGTCAAGTTCAACAATGATGCGGTGGACTACATCAGCGAAGCCTTAAGCGTCATCCCCGGCTTTTACGTCATGCCGTCCAAAGCGAATTACATCCTGTTCGACTGCGGCGAAACCGGCAAGACCGGCAAGCAAGTGCTTGAATATGCTGAAACCAAGGGCATCATCCTGCGCGGCGAAAGCAAGAAGTACGGCTCCGATGGCTGGTTCCGCGTGACCATTGGTTCCAAGGAAGAGAACGAACTGTTCGTCAACACCGTGTTGGAATTCTTTGGGATGAAGAAATAATAATTCGTCATTGCCTGCACCGTGCAACTGGCACGCGTGCGAAGAGGGCGCTCTTCCCGACGAAGCAATCTCAGACTCAATCATGAGATTGCTTCGGGCGAAAAACAAGAGCGCCCTCGCAATGACGGGGAGGCTTATATGTCCAAAATCAAAGCAGTCTTCTTCGACCAGGACGGTGTGATCATCGACACCGAGCGCGACGGTCATCGCGTGTCTTTCAATATGACCTTCAAGGAATTCGGCTTCACCGACGAATGGGATGTGGAGTATTACCATGAACTCCTGCAAGTCGGCGGCGGCAAAGAACGCATGAAGAAGCATTGGCAGACCAAGGGTTTCTCGAAGCCAATGACCGAAGAAGAGATCGATGCGCTTATAAAAGAAATGCACAAGCGCAAGACAGCTCTGTTCGTGGAACTGATCGAGACGGGCAAACTGCCCCTGCGCCCGGGCATTCATCGGTTCATGAAAGAAGCGATGGAGGCGGGGCTCAAGCTTGCGGTCTGCACCACGTCTAATGAACAGGCGGCAAAGGCGATCACCGAAGGTCCGCTGAAAGATATCAAGTTCGATATTGTCTTGGCAGGCGATGTAGTCGAAAAGAAGAAACCAGACCCAGCCATTTACACCCTGGCGCTCGAAAAACTTGAATTGAAGCCTGATGAAGTAATCGTGGTAGAAGACTCAAAGAATGGACTCGCCGCCGCAAAAGCTGCGGGCGCAAAAGTCGTCGTGACCACCAATCACTACACCGAAAAGGAAGATGTCAGCGCGGGGGATGTGATTGTCTCCTGCCTCGGCGACCCGGACGGCGAGAAGGCAGAAATGCGCAAAGGAAATATTAAGGACTTCGATGGTGTTGTCCACGTCAGGCAGTTAATGGAATTGTTCGGATAATCACAAAACAAGGATGCAGATATTCTGGTTTTATCTTTAATAAAGTAGAATCAGAAAATAATCCACCGAACCCATTTTAGACTGCGCGTGTTTTCACTACATGCTACTCAGAGAATTTATCCCGTTCGCGGGATGAGGAGGTGCCATATCCGTGACACATAAAAGGCGCTATTCGTAAGTTCAGTTTCTTGATCTAAAAACACAGAGGAAGTCAAGGAGAATTACGAAAATGTCTAATAAAAGTCAAGCGCACGATAAGCAAGTCCTGCATAAACTGGGGTACGCGCAGGAACTCTCCCGCCGTATGAGCGGGTTCTCGAACTTCGCAATCTCGTTTTCCATCATTTGTATTTTGGCAGGCGGTATCTCCGCATTCCCCGCTGCATTTAACGCATTGGGATCAGGCGGCGCGTTCCTGATCTGGTTTGTAGGCGGTATCCTCGCCCTGAGCGTTGCCTTCGGCATGGGACAGATCGCCTCCTCCTTCCCCACTGCGGGCGGTCTCTACCACTGGAGCAGCCACCTCGGCGGGAAGTTCTGGGGCTGGGCAACTGCCTGGTTCAACCTTATCGGTCTGATCTGCGTGGTCTCCTCAGTGGACGTGTTACTCTACACCGTGTTCTTCAAAGACCTGCTGCTCGCCACCGTGCTCGGTGTGGATGTCTCTGCCTGGGGCGCAACTCAGCAAACCATCTTCCTTGTTTTCGCGCTGGGTACACAAGCCCTTTTGAATCACTACTACATTGACATCACTACCAAACTCACCGACTGGAGCGGCTACGTTATCCTCGGTCTGACCGTGATTTTGATCATCACCCTGTTTGCCTTTAGTTCTGTTCCCCTTGACTTCACCCGTCTGTGGACCTTCCAAAACGTGACCGGTGAAGCCGGTGGCAGCGTGGTTCCCTTCCGCACTGAGAGCGTGGCATTCGCCTTCCTGCTTGGTCTTTCGTATGTGTGCTATACCATCACAGGTTTCGACGCTTCCGCTCACACCTCTGAAGAAACACAGGATGCGCAGGTCAATGTGCCGAAAGGCATGTGGACTGCCGTGTTCTGGTCTTGGGTATTTGGTCTTGTTGCCGTGGCTGCGTATGTACTAACCATGCCAAGCCTCGAAGAAGCCCATGCGGCTGGCTGGGGTTCATTCTTCTACATGTGGGGTTCATCGAACATGCCGCAATGGTTGAGCGTCTTCCTTGCTGTTGGCATGGTGTTGGTCAACTACGTCTGTGCGTTGGCGGGTCTCACTTCCACCTCGCGCATGATGTACGCCTTTGCCCGCGATGGCGGGTTGCCCGCCTCCAAAGCATTGGCTGCAGTCAGCACCAAGTACCGCACGCCTGGTACCGCTGTTTGGGTTTCTGCCATCCTTGCCTTTGCCAGCACCCTGTACGCGCCCGCCTACCTCATTCTGGCAGTGGCTTGCGCGGTCTTCCTTTATCTTTCCATGGTCATGCCGATTGCTGCGGGTCTCATGGCAGAAGGCGGAGCGAAATGGAAGGAAAAGGGTCCGTTCAATCTTGGCGGTCTTTCCAAGCCAAACGCTGTCCTCGCCATCATCTTCGGCATCACCTTGGCGATCAGCGGCTTCTTCCCGCCCAACGAGAAGGTGTTATACTTCACCCTTATATTTGTTGTGGCGCTTTTCTCTTTCTGGTCAAAGAAATATGCCCCCATCGGCATTGTGATTGCAGTCATTGGCTTCGGGCTGACTTTCCTGCCTGTCAACGAAGCCGATATTATGCACTTCCTCGTCCCTGATCGCACCACCGCCATTGTAGCCATCGTAGTTTCAGTGATTGGCGCTGTGATCACCTTTATTACCGGCGGCGAAGACTCGCGCTTTGAAGGTGTGCCTGAAGGCGACAAGATCAAGGAACGCCAGAAGATGATTGCCGAGATCGAAAAGCAATACGGCGAAGCGTAATTCAGTGATTAGTGATTAGTAATTCGTAATTGGAGATTGGAGATTAGTAGATTGGCAGAAATCAATCTCTAATCTCCAATCTCTTTTTATTGGAGCAACCATGAAATATCTTCTCGGCATCGACCAGGGCACCACACAAACCACGGCGGTCATCGTAAATGAATTGGGCGAAATGTTGGAAAAGAATTCGGCGCAGTTACCGGCTCGGTTCCCGCAAGCAGGCTGGGTCGAGCAAGAGCCGGAAGACATCCTCCGCACCGTCAAAGAGGCTTGCGCTCCGCTCCTCTCCAAATACGAAATCTCCGCCGTCGGGTTTGATAATCAAGGCGAGACTTTTGTCGTTTGGGATGCAGAGACCGGGAATGCCGTTACACCTGCCATCGTCTGGCAGGATACGCGCGGACAATCTGTGTGTGACACACTCGCCTCACGCGTGGATTTAACCTGGTTGCGCCAAACGACCGGGCTGCTGCTCGACAGTTATTTCTCCGCCCCAAAACTCAAGTGGGTGTTTGAAAATCATCCAGAGATCCGTCAACGCGCACACGAAGGCAAACTAAAGTTTGGCACTACGGAGACCTGGGTAATCTGGAAATTAAGCGGCGGCAAACTGCATGTGACTGATCCCTCCACCGCATCACGAACGTTATTGTTCGATATGAATAAATTTCAGTGGGATGAAAAATTACTGCAATTATTTGATGTACCCAAAAGCATGTTACCCGAACTGAAACCATCTGCTGGTTATATTGGCGATGTAGATTTCGGGAATGGAAAGCCCTTGCCCCTACACGCGTTGTTGGTAGACCAACAAGCCGCGTTATTTGGGCAGGCGTGTTTCAAAGCGGGAGAAATGAAATGCTCGTTCGGCACAGGCAGTTTTCTTTTGATGAATATCGGTGACAAGCCCAAGCTCTCGAACAATGGACTTCTCACCACCGTCGGTTGGAATTTCAATGGGCAAACCGCTTACGCCTTTGATGGCGGCATTTTCGTCACCGGCTCGGCAGTGCAATGGCTGCGCGATAACCTGAAATTCATCCCCGATTCATCTGCAAGCCACACCGCGGCAATGAATTCAAAAGATGCGGGCGTGGTCCTCATCCCTGCCCTGCAAGGGCTCGCCGCCCCACACTGGCGCACCGATGTGCAAGGCGCCATGTTCGGCTTGAACCGCAGCACCACCTCTGATGACATTGTCCGCGCCACGTTGGATGGCATTGCCTGCCGCGTCTATGAAGTGGTCACCGCCATGTCACAAGATGCTGGCACGCCTCCCCCCTACCTCAAAGTGGATGGCGGACCGGCGGGCAACGCCTATTTGATGCAAATGATCGCCGACTTGCTCAACATCGAGGTGCGTGTCTCCGCATCTGTGGAGGCGACCGCCATTGGCATTGCAAACCTTGCGGGTGTTTCAGCGTTGGGTACGAGTTTCGAGCAATTGGCAAACAGCTGGAAGGCGGAGAAAGTATATACTCCAGGCATGAAGGAAGAGGAAAGAAGAAAGAAACTCGAACGCTGGAATAAAGCGTTGGATGCAGTGAAGAAGTTTCATGAATGAACTTACATCACGTTTTACGCATCACGAATTTCGTGTTACGTGATGCGTAAAACGTAACTTGTTCGACCCAGACCGGATAACCCAAGATGACAACCATCTACGACATCACCATCATCGGCGCGGGGGCGGTAGGATGCGCCATGGCGCGGGAACTTTCACGTTACAACCTGAAAGTTGCGCTGCTCGAAGCCAATTCTGATGTGGGCATGGGCACATCCAAAGCCAGCACTGCCATTTGGCACACCGGCTACGACGCCAAGCCCGGCTCGTTGGAAGCAAAACTTCTGCGGCGCAGTTATGCTTTGATGAAGGATTACATGCCCGAAGCAAACATTGCTCACGAAGTATTGGGCGGGTTGTTGATCGCATGGAATCAAGAACAATTTGAAACTCTGCCCACATTACTCAAACAGGCGCAAGATAATGGTGAGATGGACGTGCGAATCATTTCTAGCGAAGAGATTTACCAGCGCGAACCACACATCAAAAAAGGCGCACTGGGCGGGCTGTTTGTGCCGGGGGAAGGAATTCTTTGCACATTTTCGCTTCCATTGGCATTGGCGTATCAAGCCGTGGAAAATGGTGTGGAGTTATTTTTAAATTTTGAAGTGAAAGAAGTTCGACGGCAGACCGCGGACGGCGGGCGATGGTCTATTGTCGGCGGTCCGTCGTCTGCCGTCGAGTCTCGCTACGTCATCAACGCGGCAGGATTGTATTCAGACGAGATCAACGCGATATTTGGAAAGACCAGTTTCAAGGTCACACCGAGGCGCGGGCAGTTGATCGTCTACGATAAGATGGCGCGTCCGCTAGTTAATCATGTGTTACTGCCCGTGCCTACGTCCATCACAAAAGGCGTGCTCATCAGCCCGACGGTGTATGGGAATATTTTGCTGGGTCCCACCGCTGAGGACCTGCCCGACAAAACCGCCACTGAAACGACAGAAGATGGCTTGAAGTTCTTGTTTGAAAAAGGCAGACAAATTTTGCCGCAATTGCTGGATGAAGAAGTGACTGCCACCTACTCCGGCTTGCGCGCGGCGACCGAGCACAGTGACTACCAAATTGAGATGGATGCGGCGCTTCGCTACTTGTGTTTGGGCGGAATCCGCTCGACGGGCATTTCGGGCGCGATGGGCATTGCGGAATACGGCGTGGAGTTACTGCGCGACGCGGGCTTGGAATTGAAACTTAAATCTGAGTTCAAGACGGTAAGACTGCCGACCATTGGGCAGTCATTTGTGCGCCCGCACCAGGATGCGGAGATGATCGCCGCAAAACCCGCCTATGCAGAGATGGTCTGCCATTGTGAGCGCGTCTCACGCGGCGAGTTGATGGATGCGATGAATGCGCCCATCCCCGCCACGACGCTGGATGCTTTGAGAAGAAGAACCCGCGCTTCGCAGGGGCGATGTCAGGGATTCAATTGTCATGCGGCGTTAATCTCGTCATTGCGAGGGCGGGGCTCTTCCGCCCGAAGCAATCTCCCATCCGTAAGAGAGATTGCTTCGTCGCAAAGTGCAAGAGCGCTCCTCGCAATGACGACAGATGTGCTGATCGTCGGTGGTGGACCGGCGGGACTTTCGGCCGCCATTGAATTGAAGAAGCAGGGCGTGAAGAATATTCTGGTGGTAGATCGTGAAGCCGAAGCAGGCGGCATGCCGCGTATGTGTCATCATACGGGGTTTGGTCGTGAAGATCTATGGCGCCTGTGGCAGGGACCGAAATATGCAAAGTATTATCGCGATCTGGCAGAAAAGATGGATGTGGAAGTGCGAACATCCACGACGATTTTAGGTTGGGGAGATTTATCCACGGAGAAAAAATTAAGATTTACGTCGCCAAGCGGACTGGGTGAAATCACTGCGCAAACTGTTTTGCTGGCAACAGGCGTGAGAGAACGTCCGCGGGCGGCGCGGTTGGTGCCGGGGAAACGTCCGCAGGGGGTGTTTACGACGGGTTCATTACAGAGGTTCTTGTATCAAGAGCATTTGCCAGTTGGGAAACGGGCCGTCATCGTCGGCGCGGAGTTGGTGAGTCTTTCGGCGTTGATGTCATTGATGGGCGCAGGAATAAAATGCGAAATGATGGTCACAGAAGAAGCCAGTCACCAGATCGAATTTCCATATGTAGTGATGAAGTGGGCGCTGGCAGATATAATCTCACGAACGCCAATTGTGACGAATACTCGAATATCGAATATCTTCGGTCAAAAGCGTGTTGAAGGAATAGAACTTACCCACAAAGATGGAAGCAAACAGCTTGTGGAATGTGACACGGTCGTTTTTACGGGTAATTGGATTCCCGAACATGAATTGGCACGCATGGGCGGGCTGGAGTTGAATCCGCGCACGAAGGGACCGGTGATTGATGCAAACTTCCAATCTTCGGTTCAAGGTATTTTCGTAGCAGGAAATCTGCTGCGCGGGGTAGAGACAGCCGATCGCTGTGCGTTGGAAGGTCAATGGGCGGCGCGGGCGATGGCAAAATGGCTCCAAGCCAAATAAAAACATGAGATTGCTTCGACGGGAGGAACACCCGTCTCGCAATGACAAAGGAAGATATGGCAGACGAATTACTGGATATTGTGAACGACAATGACGAAGTAACCGGGCAGGCAATGCGCTCGGTCGTCCACCAGCGGGGGCTATTGCATCGCGGAGCGCATGTATTTTTGTTCAATGAACAGGGTGATCTACTGATCCATAAGCGCAGTGCAGATCGCGCCAATTCGCCCTCGTTGTGGGATTGCTCGGTATCGGAGCATGTGAAGGCTGGGGAAAGTTACCATGAAGCGGCCATCCGCGGAATGCGGGAAGAACTGGGGTTGGAAGCTGGACATATCACTTATCAAGTTAAGTTCCAAATGGAATATGGACCCAATGACTTTGAAATCAGCGAGATCTACGAAGGCAAAGTGGACCCAGGGCTGGTGAAATTTGACCCTGAAGAAATCGCTGAAATCCGCTTTGTGAATGTGAAAGACCTGAAAGCAGAAATCGCCCAGCACGAAGAGCAGTTTTGTAGCTGGTTTGTCAAGATCATGAGGTGGTATCGGGCTTAAAATATGCGGTAAAAGCGCCTGCCAAATGGCGCGAGTCAGGCTGGGGCGGGGAAAAAGGCGGAAATTATCGCAACCTGCAGGGGAAAATTGCGTATGTATTCTTCAGGAACATCTTTTCAAAGGAGAAACTATGAATACCATTCAACGAATTCTGGCAGGTTTTGCCCTGACTGCCCTGCTTACACTGACGTTTGCCAGCCCGGCGCTGGCATTTGACGGACGGGCGGGCGATACGGTCACGATCGAAGCCGATGAAGTGGTGAACGACGATTTGTATGCCAGCGCTGAAACATTCACGTTGGAGGGAACCGTCAAAGGCGACCTGATCGTATTTGCCGCGACTGTTTATGTAAATGGGACAGTGGAAGGCGATTTGATTGCGGCGGGCAATACGATCGTGATCAATGGCACGGTGACAGATGATGTGCGCACGGCGGCGGCGGCGATTCAGATCGGTGACGACGGCACGGTTGGCGGGGATGTGATCGCGGCGAGCGCCAGCCTGGAGAACAAGAATGGCAGCGCCGTGGAAGGCGACCTGATCTATGCCGGGGCGCAGGCATTGTTGGCTGGCTCTATTGGCGATGATGTTTCGATTGCAGCGGGCGGTGTGGACATTCAAGGCGAAGTCGGCGGAGATGTCACCGCTGAAGTCGGCGATTCAGAAGAAGGCTCGCCATCCCCGTCCATGTATATCAGTGATGTAAAGGTCATCATTCCAAACGTCAGCCCGGGGTTAACGGTTGGCGATGAAGCCGCCATCAAAGGCAGCCTGACCTATACGCAGTCGTATGATGTGAACATCCCTACAGGCGCAGTGATCGGTACAATCATTCGCAACGAACCCGTTGTGGATGAAGATGAAGTTGAAACTGCGCCCACACCGGCAGAACGCGCCGCAGCCTGGACCTTTGACATGCTCCGCACGATTGCAACACTTGCCATCTTTGGGTTGTTGCTGGTCTGGCTTGCTCCGAATTTCTTGAAGGAACTTTCAGAAAAACTTCAATCGCAGCCTGCTCCGAGTTTTGGATGGGGCGTTGTAGCCTATGCCGCCTTCTTTTTCTCACTGCTTTTGATCGTGGTGGTGATGATCATCAGCGGCATTTTGTTCGGTATCATTTCGCTTGGCAGTGTAACCGGGACGATCATCTGGGTCGGCTTGCTTGCCATCTTCGCGCTGATCGTCGGCTTTGTGCTGTTCACCAGCTTCGGAGCCCAGATCCTCGTGGCTTGGCTTGGCGGCAAGTGGATTTTAGGACGTTTCAACCCGGCGCTGGCTGAACATAAAGTATGGCCCCTCCTGCTTGGGGTTGTGATCGTCGGTCTGCTGGTAAAGTTGCCGCTGGCAGGCTGGCTGATCGGGTTCCTGATCATGTTCTTCGGTTTGGGCGCGCTCTGGCTGTGGGGACGCGACCGCATGCGCAAACCGATGGAAGGCGCGACTCAGTAATTCTTGCCCATAATCAAAACGCCGACAGGCGCGCCTGTCGGCGTTTTGATTGGAAGACGAGCGCAAGACCATGTTAAAACCCGCGCAAGCGGATGGACAAAATCCTGCGAACGTCAAATTCCCATAAAGATTACGGGCAGTTCTTGAAGTAAGTTACCAGACGTTCGATCTTCTGGGTGCGGTCCACCGCGGCGCCACCTTTGTTGATGCCAATGAATTGGAAGTCAATCCAAGCCTGATCCAACCCGCGAAAGTTGGGGTTAATATCCTCTGCTTTGAATGTGGTATAGAATGTGCCTTTATTATCTGTGCCGAGGTTGCCAACCAACATCCATTCAGAAGGATACAAGCCGCTGGGCGCATCCACAATGCGATAGTACATCTCCACACGGGTGATCTCCGGCAGAGCCGCCTTCATGGAAATTTCCATTTCACGCGGGAAACAATTCAAGGTCAGCTTGTCGCTATTGAATGTGATGTTGGTAAAGACGCCCTTCCCAAGCACATTATCCACATTGACAGGCACTAGCCCAGAAGCGTCCGTCGGCGCGGCAGCAGCGGATTCTGCCTGGGCGGCTGTGGCAGTCGGTTCAGCCGTATTCGTTGGCGCAAGGGTCGGCATGGCGGTAGCCGTTGGTTCAAGGGTCGGCGCCTGAGTTGGCAAAGGAATGGCGGTCGGCGGCGCCGATTCAGTAGTGGCAACAACCACTACCGTTTGAATAATCGGCGTCGGCTGTGCCGGCTGGGCAGGCTGCAGCGTTCCACACGCCGCAAGCAGGAAGGCAAGAGAAATGAACAGCGTTTTTTTCATGTCAGCTCCTTTGTATGGCAGCCATTCTATACTCAAGTCCCTCTTAACAAGTTGACCCCTTGGGGCTATTTTGCCGAACATCCCCTTATCAATTCTGCAAAGAGGCAGGTTTCTTTAAAGGCAACCGGCAAGATTAGAAGCAAACATTTCTTATCAGGTATAATCGGCGGCATGTTAACTCCGGAACAAATTGAAGCCAAACTTGATCGCATCCTCTTGAAAGTAGAACGACCCGGACGCTACGTCGGCGGCGAGTTAAATTCCACATATAAAGACTGGAACTCCGCTAAAACCCGCGTGGCATTCGTCTTCCCCGATGTGTATGATATCGGCGTTTCCAACGTCGGCTTGAAAATTCTCTATGACCAAGTCAACCAGCGGGAGGATGCGCTCGCCGAACGCGCCTATTCGCCGTGGGTCGATATGGAAGCGCTCATGCGCGAAAACGGGATTCCTCTTTACGCGCTCGAATCAAAACGACCTTTAGCCTGCTTCGACCTCATTGGCTTTTCTCTACCCTACGAAACGCTCTACACCAACGCCCTCAACATCCTCGACCTCGCGGGCAT
This sequence comes from Chloroflexota bacterium, assembly GCA_013388795.1. Classification (GTDB taxonomy): domain Bacteria; phylum Chloroflexota; class Anaerolineae; order Anaerolineales; family Villigracilaceae; genus Villigracilis. The sequence goes on from JACAEP010000195.1 coordinate 11,315, forward strand.
CCCTGTCCGCTCGGCAGAACGGGATGATTGGCATCCCATCATCATCGCAGGCGGACATTCCACTACCAACCCTGAACCCATGCACGCTTTCATTGACGCATTTGTGATCGGCGAAGGGGAGGAAGTGATTCATGACATCATTGATGTAATACAAAAAATCAAAAATCAAAGGTCAAAAATCGAAGGAGACCCTCAACCTTCGACCTTTGACCGTGACAGAATCCTGCTTGAATTGGTAAAGATCCCCGGCGTGTATGTGCCCCGCTTCTACCAAATCACTTACATGGAAGATGGAACCGTTGCCGCCATTAAGCCGACCATTGAAGAAGCGCCGGGTGTGATCAACAAGCGCATTGTGGCAAAACTTCCACCGCCGCCCACAAAATTCATTGTCCCAAACATTGACGTAGTCCACAACCGCGTCTCCGTCGAGATCATGCGTGGATGCACACGCGGCTGTCGCTTCTGCCAGGCGGGGATGATCACCCGTCCCGTCCGCGAACGAAGCGTGGCAGAGGTGGTCGAAGCCGCCGATGCGGCTGTCCGCTCGACGGGGTTCGAAGAACTGGCGTTGATGTCGCTCTCGTCATCCGACTACACCTACATCAAAGATCTGGTGGATGCCATCAGCAAACGCTTTGAAGGGCGCAAACTGACCGTCTCGCTGCCTTCACTGCGCATCGAGTCAGTTTCTGTGGACTTGATGGAAAAACTGAAACAGCATCGCTCCGGCGGGTTTACGCTCGCGCCCGAAGCCGCCAGCGAACGGATGCGCCGCATCATCAACAAGTTCATCCCTGATGAAGACATCATCAAAACGACGAACGAGATCTACAGCCGCGGCTGGACGACGATTAAACTATATTTCATGATCGGTCACCCCAGCGAAACGCTCGAAGATGTGCAAGCCATTGCCGACCTGAGCAAGCGCGTCATTGCGGAAGGGCGCAAGGTTGCCGGATGGAAAGTTAAGTTGAATGTGGGCGTCAGCACATTTGTCCCGAAACCCCAAACGCCTTTCCAGTGGGTATCGTGTGATACACGCGAAAACATCCTTGAAAAACAAGCGTTGCTTAAGCGTCAGTTGTTCAAGGACAAAAACATCAAACTGAGTTGGACAAAGCCCGACGACACCCTTGTAGAAGCCTGGCTCTCGCGCGGCGACCGCCGCATGGCAGAAGTCATCTACTCGGCGTGGAAGCGCGGCGCAACATTTGATGCGTGGGAAGAGGGGCGCAAGTTCGATACGTGGATGGAAGCCTTCAACGAACACGGCATCGAGCCGGCGTTTTATACCCACCGTCAGCGCCGCACCGATGAGGTTTTCCCGTGGGAGCATATCACCGCCGCCGTGCGCAAGAACTTCCTCTTTCAAGATTTCCGCATGTCGCTCGAAGGGCAGATCCGCGTGGACTGCCGTTTGAATTGTTTTGCCTGCGGCATCCTGCCGACTTTTGCGAATTTACGCCGCGAAAACCCCGGCGAAGGCTGGAAATGCCCCGAAGTGAAAACACCCGCCCGCAAAGCGGAAATGGAACTCTCATTGATCGGAAATTGAGAGACATTGCCCAACCGCTGTCAACTTTAATCATTAATGAACAAAGCCATCCTCCTTGAACGATTGCAAAATGAACGCGATCATTTTGAAATGTTACTAAATCGCGTCGGGTTTGCGCGCCAGTTGGCCATGCGCGGCGTGGCGGCGGGGTTAACCATCAAAGACCTGGTGGCGCAGGTGCTCTTGCGCGAGCAATTCATTGCAGACCGGTTGAGCGAGATTCTGCATGGTGAGACGTACGCGCCCTCGGCTTCCTTTACCGCGCTGGAGCGTTTTCAACAACAGTATGGATACCCGGATTACGAATCATCCCTAATCGAAAAAAACGGGCACGACCTGTCCATTGTTGAAGCCTACAGGCAGATCGAACTTGATGAGATCGTTTCGCAGGAGCTGGCAGTGTATTCAAACATTCTCGAAGCAATCGCCAAATTAACTCCGCATGAATTCCTCGACCATGACCTGTACCACCGTATTGCCGAACATACCTACCGCCCTTACCGCCAAACCATCATGCACATCAACCGTTGGTTGAAAAAAAACGCCTCCGAAACAAAACGATAGTCATGCGAGTTCGAATCACATTCACCAAGCAGGGCGCGCTGCGTTACATTGGGCACCTTGATCTGCATCGGGTTTGGGAGCGAGCCATGCGCCGCGCAGATTTGCCCTTGTCGTATTCACAAGGCTTCCACCCGCAACCCAAGATCAGCCTGGCCGCCGCCCTGCCGCTGGGATTTTCCTCTCGCGCAGAAGTGCTGGACGTGCGTTTGAACGAATCTGTTGCGCCGGAGGATATTTCCAAACGTTTGAAGGATAATCTGCCGCCCGACATCAAAGTGACCGATGTGCAGGAAGTGGATGAGCGCCTGCCTGCTTTGCAGACACAGGTGCTCTCGGCGGCGTATGATGTCCACTTAACAGAACCCGTTGACGGGTTGGAGTTGAAGCGCAGGGTAGAGGAAGTGATGAAAGCAGCATCCCTCATCCGCGAACGGCGCGGCAAGACGTATGACCTGCGTCCGTTGATCGAGATGATGAGTGTGATCACGCAGTCAGATGGAAAGACATGGCTGAAGATCACGCTTTCGGCACGCGAAGGCGCCACTGGCCGCCCCGAGGAAGCGCTTATGGTGTTGGGCATTGCGCCTGAACCCGCGCAAGTGGAACGCACCCGGCTGATCTTTAAAGAATAACTTTCCCGCCAATTTGCGATGGTTTTTTATTACAATACCGGTACAATTAGCGAGATTTCAAATCCCATCTTTTTGGAGGAGTTTTTATGGCACTACTGGCGGCAATTCCAATGGCGTTCATTCCGGCATTTTTCTTTTCGTGGTTTCTGTACTGGCTCGACCGCTATGAAAAAGAGCCGCGCTGGCTGCTTTTGATGACCTTTTTCTGGGGCGGTTTTGTCGCCATCATCGGCACGTTGATCATCGCCAGCATCTTCGAGATCGGCTTCAGCATTGTGCTGAACGACCCTGTGCTTGAGGATATTGCCGGAGGTTCGATCACGGCTCCGCTGGTGGAGGAATTCATGAAAGGGTTGGCTGTGTTGGCGGTCTTCCTGATCTTCCGCAAGGAGTTCGACTCGATTCTGGATGGTATCATTTACGGCGGGATTGCCGGGTTGGGGTTCGCCGCCACAGAGAATGTTTTCTATTTCCTCAGTCAATTCGATGCAGAAGGCTGGGCGGGTATGTTTACGAACTTTGCCTTACGCGTGGGTGTTTTTGCCTGGGGGCATCCCTTCTATACGGCGTTCACCGGGCTTGGTTTTGCGGTGGCGCGCATGAACCGCAACCTGCTGGTTAAACTGACTGCGCCAGTGGTCGGATATTTCCTGGCAGTGTTGGCGCACGCCTTCCACAACACCTCGCTTGTGTTCGTCACAGGGTTGGGGAGTCTCGCGCTCGTCGTCCTGCTCGAATGGGCGGGCTGGCTGATCTTCCTCGGTTTCATCATCTGGCTAATCCGCCACGAACAGGGCTTGTTGAAGAAACATCTGCGGGAAGAGGTTGCCAATGGGCTGATCAGTGAAGCGCAATACAAGACGGCGGTTTCATTCTTCCAATTTGGAGCCCGCATAGCGGCGCTGAGCGGCGGAGTCTTCCGCGCCACCAATCATTTCTATCAATATCTGGGTGAGTTGGCTCACAAAAAAGAACAATTTGCAAAGTTCGGTGACGAACGCGGCAACGCTGCCATCATCCAGAAATTACGCTCGAACATTGCCGCCCTTGCGCCGCAAGCCAAGACGTAAAGCGGTTCAAGACAAAGACAGGGCTGACGGCGCTTCGTCAGCCCTTTTATGTGCCTATGGTAAAATTCCATGCGCATGCCCCCATAGCTCAGTGGACAGAGCGACGGCCTCCGGAGCCGTAGAGTGCAGTTCGAGTCTGCATGGGGGCGCAAGTGACCTTGAAGGTTTTCAGCCTTTGGGGTTTTCTTTTTTTTAACGGCGACCCGTTTTGCTGATTCTTTGCCACCATTTAGTAAAATTGTGTCATCATGCAAACGAAAGCCAGCCGCATTCTGGCATTGACCTTTCTGCTTTGCGCCTGCGCGGCGACTCCGGACTCTCCTGTCGTTCCGAGCCCAGCGTTTGTGACGGCAACCCTGCCGCCCACCGCCACGGCTGCCGCCACACAGACGCCGCTCCCACCAACGCCTGCGCCAACGGCTGCCC
>JACAEP010000327.1 GCA_013388795.1 Chloroflexota bacterium
GACGCCAAGGGCGCCAAAGCCCAAAACGTCCGCGTCGCCTGACGCCCCGCTTCCGCCTGGTTCCGCCTTACGCTGCCGGCACGCTCGTGGTAGAGTGCGCCCGTGAAGAATCTTGTGCTTGTCGGCTTCATGGGCACCGGCAAAACGGTCGTCGGTCAACGCGCCGCCGCCCGGCTCGGCCACCGCTTCGTGGACACCGATCAACGGATCGAGCAACGTGCCGGCCGCACCATCACCGAACTGTTCGCCACCGAGGGCGAGGCGCGCTTTCGCCAGCGCGAGCGCGCCGTCATTCAGGAACTGGCCGCCCAACAAAACCTCGTCATCGCCACCGGCGGCGGCGTGGTGCTCAACCCCGACAACCTCCGCGACCTCGAGGCCAGCGGCGTCGTCATCTGTCTCTGGGCCGAGCCCGCCGTCATCCTCCAACGCACGCGGCAGCACACGCACCGGCCGTTGCTGCACGGTCCCGACCCCGCCCGCCGCATCGCCGAATTGCTGGCCGAACGCGCCCCGTTCTACGGAGCCATTGCCCATCGCGTGGACACCTCGCACACCACCGTGGAGGAAAATGTCGAAGATGTCCTCACCATCTACCGCCATCAAACAACGGGCGCGTGAACTCGGCTTTGACCTCGTCGGCATCACCACCGCCGACCCGCCGCCGCACCTGCCGGCGTTCCAAAACTGGCTGGCCCGCGGCGACCACGGCGAGATGACCTACCTCGAACGGCGCGCCGCCGACCGCGCCGATTTGCAGCGGCTGCTGCCCGGCGTCAAATCGGTCATCGTCGTCGGCCTGAACTACCATACCGGCCCGGCCCACGGAATCGCCTGCTACGCCCACGGCTCGCGCGACTACCACGACCTGCTCGGCGACAAACTCCGGCAACTGGCCGCCTTCCTGACCGGCCTCGGCGGCGCCGCGAAATGGTACGTGGATACCGGCCCGATTCTCGAACGCGATCTAGCCCAACGCGCCGGCATCGGCTTCATCGGCAAACACACCAACCTCATCAGCCGCGCCCTCGGCAACTGGTTCTTCCTCGGCGAAATCCTCACCACCCTCGACCTGCCACCGGATCGGCCCGAGAAAGAATACTGCGGCACCTGCACCCGCTGCCTCACGGCTTGTCCGACTCGCGCCATCCCCGCGCCCTACCGGCTCGATGCGCGCCGCTGCATCAGCTACCTGACCATCGAACTGAAAGGCAGCATCCCGGTCGAGTTGCGCCCGCTGATCGGCGAGCGGATTTTCGGCTGCGACGATTGCCTCGAAGTCTGTCCTTGGAACCGCTTCGCCAAACAATCACCCATCCGCGAATTCCAGCGCCGTCCCCTCCCCCCGCTGACCGAATTCCTCGCGTGGGACGACACCCGCTTCCGTGATTTCTTCCGCGTCACACCGATCTACCGGCTGAAACGCCGCGGCTTTCTGCGCAACGTCTGCGTCGCCCTCGCCAACCGCGGCGACCGCGCCGCCCTACCGGCACTGGAACGCGCCCGGCAAGATGCGGAGCCGCTGGTGCGCGAACACGCCGCGTGGGCCTGCGACCGGCTGCAAAACAACTCGGAGCGGCCCTGAGCCGCAACGACGCCGCCCGAAAACCGCTCACCCTGACCCATGAACCTCTTCCCGCAGGCGGAGCGCGCCAAGTGAGCACCGCTGTGTTTCCGCCGCATCGTTTCGGGTTTAGCCGCGTCTCTATAAGGCGCGCCCGGTGCCCGACGTAGCATTGCCCCCGGCACGGCTCGTAGAGCCGTGGCGACACCGGTTTCTCTCTCCCCGCGTGAGGGGGGGCCGGGTGGGGGCCACCGCGCTTCAACGGCATCGTTTCGGCTGAGACCGGCGCCCCATTCCATGACCGTCCGCCATTTGCACGACTTTGTAACAATTGTTACAAAGTCGTGCAACGCCTCCCCGAGGGCAACGCGGGGTGGTGGCGGGTGAAGTTTCCACGGGTTCACCACTGCAGCGTCCCCGGGAATGGGCGCGCCGGGGCTTGTCGGCGGCGGGTGGCTGCGGTAGCCTCGGCGCGCCCCGTGAAGGAGAACCATCATCGTGAGCACCCTGACCCGTTTCGTCCTGCCCGCCTCGGAGTTGCCGACGCACTGGTACAATTTGTTGGCCGATCTGCCGCAGCCGTTGCCGCCGCCGTTGCATCCGGGCACGCGACAGCCGATTCAGGCGGCGGAGATGACGGCGTTGTTTCCCGAGAATCTGGTGGCGCAGGAGATGACCAGCGAGCGCTGGGTGGCCATTCCCGAGCCGGTCCGTGAAATCTACGCGTTGTGGCGTCCGACGCCGCTGTTGCGGGCGGTGCGACTGGAGCGGGCGCTGCAGACGCCCGCGCACATCTATTACAAGTACGAGGGTGGCAGTCCCGCCGGTAGTCACAAACCGAACACCGCCGTTGCGCAGGCCTATTACAATCAGCAGGCCGGTACAAAACGGTTGGCCACCGAGACCGGGGCGGGTCAATGGGGTTCGTCGCTGGCACTGGCCTGCCGGCTGTTCGGGATCGAGTGTTGCGTGTACATGGTGCGCGTCAGTTTTCACCAGAAACCGTATCGCAAACTGATGATGCAGACGTGGGGCGCGACGGTGTTCCCCAGCCCGAGCGAGGCCACGGAGTACGGTCGGAAACTGTTGCGCGCCGATCCCGACTGTCCCGGCAGTCTCGGCATTGCGATCAGCGAAGCGATCGAGGACACGCGGCAACATCCGCAGACGAAGTACGCGCTCGGCAGTGTCCTGAATCATGTCTGCCTGCATCAAACGGTGATCGGCCAGGAAGCCATCCGCCAAATGGAACTGGCCGGCGAGGAGCCGGACATCATCATTGGTTGCGTCGGTGGCGGGAGCAACTTTGCCGGGCTGACCTTTCCTTTCATGCGGCGGAAACTGGTCGAGAAAAAGAACTACCGGATCATTGCCGTCGAGCCGAGCGTCTGCGCGTCGCTGACCCGCGGCGAGTTGCGGTACGACTTTGGCGACACGGCGCAGACGACGCCGTTGTTGTGGATGTACACGCTGGGCCACGATTACATTCCGCCGCGGATCCATGCCGGTGGGCTGCGCTATCACGGGATGGCGCCGACTGTCAGCCACGCGCACCAGCTCGGGCTGTGCGAGGCGGTGGCCTATCCGCAATCGAAGGTGTTTGAAGCGGCGGTGCTGTTTGCGCGGACGGAAGGGATCATTCCCGCGCCCGAGCCATCCCACGCCATCCGTTGTGCGATCGACGAGGCGGTGAAAGCGCGCGAGGAGGGGCGGCGCAAGGTCATCCTGTTTAATCTCTGCGGTCACGGCATGCTTGATCTGGCCTCGTACGACGCCTTTCTCAGCGGTCAGTTGAC
>JACAEP010000243.1 GCA_013388795.1 Chloroflexota bacterium
CGTCTCCCGTCACCAAACGAGCGTGTTCAACGTCTGCTACCGCATTCTGCACAACTGCGCCGATGCCGAAGACCTCGCCCAGGAGACCTTCATCCGCGCCCTCGACCGTCTGCACACCTTCGACCTCGAACGCGAATTCAGCCCGTGGATTCGCCGCGTGGCAGCCAACTTGTGCCTGAACCATATCAGTAACGCCGGGTATCTCACCCGTCCAGTTGAATTGGACGAAGAACGGGACAAAGATAAAACTCAAAGTCCGGGCGAACAGGTTGAAGTCAAAGAAAGAAGCGAGCAGATTCGCAGCGCGCTTGCATCCCTCCCGCCGCATTATCGTATCATCGTCGAACTGCGGCATTATCAAGAACTATCCTACGACGAAATCGCGCGCGAACTGAACATCCCCCTCAGCGACGTGAAGAGCCATCTCTTCCGCGCGCGCAAACTTCTCGCGGAGAAACTCCATGCACCTGACTGACGAGCAACTCAACGAATACCTCGACAACGAATCTGCCAACCGCGCAGAGATCGAAACGCACCTCGACTCATGTGGCGAATGCGCGGCGAGACTCTCCACACTCCAAGCCTTGTTTGCGGATTTGGACTCTCTGCCCGAACTGGCATTATCTTGCGATATCGCCGCCCGCTTCTCTCCCCGCCCAAGCCTGACTCCCCAACTCCCGCGCTGGCTCACGCTGACAGCGGCTCTGCAAGCCGCTGGCGCGCTGGTTGCTCTCATCGTCGCCATCCCATTCTTCTCCATCATGATTCCACAGATCGAAACGCCATCCTTTACTACCTGGCTCTTCGAAATCCAATCCCTCTGGGCATCATGGCTCGACCAACTTTCAACCTTCAACTTGCCAACTTTTCAAGCCTTGCCTCTTCCCATTATGGAAATGTCAACGCTCTTCATCGCCCTCGCCATCGTCTCCATCTTTTGGATCTTTGGGAATGGGTTGTTATTAAGGAATCGCCACTCGTAGGGACACAGCGTCGCTGTGTCCCCACCCTTACAAGGAGCCTTTCATGACCGACATCCTCCGCACCACCTTCTTCATCCTCTTACTGACCATCACCCCCGCCGCTTACTTCCTCGTCATCGGCGCATTGTTCGCCGCCCGCGTCGCCAAGACTCAAACCAGCCTCAACCTCACCCCGGGGCGATCCTTCGGCTTGGGCATGGTCAACTTTTTCTTCTTCGGCTTGATCGCCTTCGTCTTGCTTTCGCTTGCCGAGAACGCAGGCTCTTTCATCAAAGGGATACTCACCATCCCCGCCTTGCTCATCCTCGCCTTCCTCTCCATTCTCTTGAGCGTTGGCCTCACCGCCACCGTCCACCACCTTGCCGAACGCCTCTTCCCCGACATGTCTGCATGGAAGCGCAACCTGTGGAGCTCCGTCATCCTCTGCGTCGCCTGCGCCTTGCCTTTCGTCGGCTGGTTCCTGCTCTTGCCCTATGTCACCTTCACTGGCATCGGCGCAACGATCTTAGGATTCTTCCAAAAAAGTTAAACCCATCTCTTTCCACTTTAATCCAAGACGCGCTCAACCCGCGTCTTTTTCTTTTTTTCCCGTCATTGCGAGGGCGTTCTTGTTCTTTGCCCGAAGCAATCTCATGAATTAGTCATAGGATTGCTTCGTCGGGCTATCGCCCTCCTCGCACGCGTGCCTGCGCACGGTACAGGCAATGACGAAATAACTCCCTGCAACTTTTCCCGCCCCATCCCTGTATCCCTTACATCAACCAAAAACGAAAGGACATACCCCATGGCTGACATCTCTGCCATCTTCTTCATCCTGCTCATTATCGGAATCGCCTTCCCTGCCATGCTCACCGCATGGTGGCTGTTGTTCCCATCTCTCATTGCTCGCGCCCAAACCCGCGTGGAAAAGACCCCATGGCAAACCTTCTGGCTGGGACTCATCCTCGTCATTGCCGTAACTATTCCTATCACCATGATGCTTGCGATTCCATTCGGACCCGCCAAATTCATCGGCTGGATTACCCTCGGCGCAGCGCTCGCCATTTCCACCATCGGCTCGGCTGGCATCGCCGCTCACCTCGGCGCGAGACTCTCCAAACACAGCAGCATGACTCCGCTCAACGGATTCATCCGCGGCGCCGTCATCCTCGAACTCGCCGCCTTCTTCCCCCTCATCGGCTGGCTCTTCGTGTGGATTCCCATCATCTTAATTTCGTTTGGTGCAACTAGTTTTGCTTTACTGAATTGGCTTCCCCGTGAGAAAACCTTAAACATGGAAACAAGTACACAAGTAAATGCGCAATACGTAACTCGTAATTCGTAGCTCATTACGCATCACGTATTACGCATTACCCTATCCACTATTCCCCATTCCCCATGACCCTATCTCGAAGAGATTTCCTCAAACTCGCCACCCTCCTCTCTGCATCCGCAGCGCTCAACGCCTGCGCCCCCGCCTTGCGACGACTGACGGACGACCTGCCATCCGTCCCGTGGAGTCCGCTCAGCGTGGCAGACTTCACCGCGCTCAACCGAATCACCTTCGGCGCGAGAGTGGAAGAACGCGCCCGCTTGGCAGAGATCGGCTTGGCAAACTACATCGAAGAACAACTCGATTACGAAGCCATCAACGACCTGACCTGCGACCTTCAACTTTCCACCTTCAAAACTCTAACCATGTCCTCCAACGAGATCGAAGCCGTCACCAATCAACTCTTCGACGGCTATGATCGCGAGCGTCCCATCAACGAATTGCGTCAAGCCACCTTCCTGCGTCAACTTTACAGCAAGCGTCAACTTTACGAAGTGATGGTGGATTTCTGGAGCGACCACTTCAACATCTTCATTGAGAAAGAACCATGCTTCTATCTCAAGACCGTTGACGACCGCGACGTGATTCGCAAGCACGCCCTCGGCAACTTCCGTGATCTGGTGTGGGCGTCCGCACATTCGCCTGCCATGCTCACCTATCTCGATAACCAAGCCAACGTCAAAGGCACGCCCAACGAGAACTACGCCCGCGAACTGATGGAACTTCACACCCTTGGCGTGGACGGCGGCTACACCCAAAACGACGTCATGCAGCTTGCGCGTTGTCTCACGGGTTGGTCGGTCAAGGAACATTTCTGGCTGGGCGATTTCGTCTTCAAGCAAGACCAGCACGAACCCGGCGGGAAAAATGTTCTGGGTCTCGTGATTCAGGAATCGGGTCAGAGTGAGGCGGAGCAAGTCATCGAGCATCTCGCGCTGCATCCATCCACGGCAAAATTTATTTCAACCAAACTCGCGCGCCGCTTCATCGCCGACGAACCGCCGCAAGAAATTATCGAGAAAGCCATGCAAACATTTCTCGCTACCAAAGGCGATATCAAATCGGTGCTGCGCGTCATCCTGCTTGATGGTCTCGCCTTCGCGCAGCCCAAATACAAACGCCCGCTCAACTTCGTGCTTTCTGCGCTGCGTATGCTCAATGCCGAAACCGATGGCGTTGCATTGCAAGAGCGCCTTTTGCAAATGGGGCAGCTCGCCTTTAACCTGCCCACGCCCGACGGCTACCCCGACACGAGCGGCGCATGGCAAGGCAGTCTCATACCGCGCTGGCAATTTGCATTTGAATTAATTCGCAACGAGATACCAAAGACGAAACACGACCTCAATGCTTTATTGGATGTCATCTCTACCGGCAGTTTACACGCTGATATTGATTCCCTCACCTCATTGCTTTTAGGCACGCCGTTAGATCGCCTCACCCGCGACGGGATGATTGATACCGTCCATTCGGCTGGCGCCACGCCTGAAGAGACTCTGCAAATCATCGCCGC
>JACAEP010000196.1 GCA_013388795.1 Chloroflexota bacterium
CGTCCCATCACTTGCGCAATCTGCCCAACCTGCCTGACCATCGCCGCAAAGGCTTCAGGTTTGAGCGACTGTCTGCCATCGGATACTGCTTTCGCCGGGTCGGGGTGGACTTCTACGATGAGTCCATCGGCGCCAGCGGCAACGCCTGCGCGGGCAATGGCGGCGACAAATTCCGAATAACCCGTGGAATGACTTGGGTCGAGAATCACAGGTAAATGTGTGAGGCTCTTCAAAACGGGAATGGCATTGATGTCGGTTGTATTGCGCGTGGATGTTTCAAACGTGCGAATGCCGCGCTCGCACAACATCACGCGATTATTTCCGCCCGCCAAAATATACTCTGCCGACATGAGCAATTCTTCCACCGAGGCAGAAAGCCCGCGCTTCAACAACGCCGCTGTGCGCGTCTCACCGATGGCGCGCAACAGGTTGAAGTTCTGCATATTGCGCGCGCCCACTTGCAGCACGTCCACATACTTCACCATCACATCCACTTGCACCTGCGACATGATCTCCACCACAATCGGCAAGCCGGTTTTCTCACGCGCTTCTGCCAACAGTTCGAGTCCTTCTTCGCCAAGTCCCTGGAAGGAATACGGGGAAGTGCGCGGCTTGAAGACGCCTCCACGCAATGCGCACGCCCCCGCCTCTTTCACAGCCAGAGCGGTTTCAATGATCTGCGAGCGACTCTCCACCGAACACGGTCCTGCAATGACGGCGATCTCCTCGCCGCCAACCGTGAACCCATCCAGCGGCAGGACAGTGTTCTCAGGGTGAAACTGGCGCGATGCCAATTTATAAGGCTTGGTGATGCGCTGAACCACATCAACCCCATCCATGCCTTCAAAACGCTCGATGGGAATACTGTGAGTCTCGCCGATGGCGCCGATAATGGTTGCCTCCACCCCCTGAGAGAGGTGGACGTTCAGCCCCTCCGCTTTGACTTTGGCGATCACCGCCTCGGTCTGCTGGGGCGTCGCATTGGATTTCATAATGATCATCATAAGTTCTTCTCCTAAAAAGTTTCAGGTTGAAAGTTGAAGGTTACAGGCTGAAAAACTTTCAACCTTGAACCTTCAACTGAATTTACTGCGCAGCCACCAAATCGGGTCTTAACTTCACCGCGTCTCGCAAATAGACATGCTTGATATCTTTCTGCGGCGTTTCCGTGTTCCAATGCACCAGCACGCGGATGACTCTCGGCAAACTGCCGGGCACGGGAATCTCGCGGGCGCACATCATCGGCACCATGCTCCAGCCCATTTGGCGCGCGGCTTGCGCGGGGAAGGTCGCAGCAAGGTCATCCGTTACAGTAAAGATAGCGCTGCCGACATCGTCCGGCTTCATATCCGCGTTTTCCTTGACAATTGCTTCAAGCAGTTCACGAGTCGCCTGCAATATCAAATCAGCATCATCCTCTGTCACGGTAATCGCGCCTCGAATTCCACGAGTGGGCATATATTCTTCTCCTGTTCATGTCGTAGGGATGACCTGTATGGTCATCCTTTTGGGCAGGGGCAAGCCCAGCCCGCACAAAAAATAAAAAAGAGCGAGACCGTGTGGTCTCGCGCTTCTGCATACAGTGTTTGCTGTCTACTTAAGCGCCGCCACCGGCAACCGGGCTCCGGAAACCGTAAAAATAAAAGTAGCTAAACCAACGGGCAGACTTAAGCATTGGGCGCTATTCTATGCGCCTCAGGCAATTGAGTCAAGGGCGAATTTAATAAGCGGACTCTGAAACGGACAAACGGATAGAAACGGATGTCTCCATTTTTGACATGTCTTGGAAGTATAATCACCGCGTATGTCCATTCTTTCTGGTAAACACATCCTGCTCGGCGTGACGGGTTCCATCGCTGCCTATAAGGCGGCAGATTTGGCATCCAAACTCACGCAGGCAGGCGCGCAAGTGGATGTGATCTTAACCAGCGCGGCTGAGAAATTTGTTACCCCGCTCACCTATCAATCCGTCACCGGGCGCAAAGCTTACACCGACAAAGACCTGTGGGGCGACGAAGCCCATGTAATGCACATCAGTCTCGGTAAGACCGCCGATCTTCTCGTCATCGCTCCCTGCACTGCGGATACGATGGCAAAACTCGCGCATGGCATCGCAGATAATCTCCTCACCGTCACCGCCCTCGCTGCAACTTGCCCGATATTAATTGCCCCTGCCATGGATGGCGGGATGTTCGACCACCCTGCCACGCAAGCGAACTTACAAACGCTTCAGACTCGCTTGGTACTGGTCGCTGGACCCGCCGCCGGGCGCCTCGCCTCAGGCATGAGCGGCGTGGGACGCATGCTTGAGCCAATGGACATTCTTGGGCATATTCGAATAGCGCTTGGCAAAAATGGAAAACTCGCGGGCAAGAAAGTCATCGTCACTGCCGGTGGGACACAAGAAGCCATCGACCCGGTGCGCATCATCACTAATCATTCGTCTGGCAAGCAAGGCTATGCTCTCGCCCAAGCCGCGTTAGATGCCGGTGCAGAAGTTACCCTGATCACCACACCGACGACATTAACTCCGCCTGTGGGCGCAAAACTAATAAATGTAAAAAGCGTTCAAGATATGTTGGATGCTCTACTAAAAGAAAACGCCGATGCGCTCATCATGGCTGCCGCAGGCGCAGACTTCCGCCCGGTGAATGTGGCGAAGGAGAAGCTCAAAAAACGCGACGGCATTCCGCAGATTCAGCTTGAGGCGGCGCCCGACATCCTGAAAACGCTGTCAAGCCTGAACGGAGAAAAGAAGCGTTTCAAGGTCACAGCAGGGTTTGCGGCGGAGAGTCGCGATCTGCTGGCGAACGCATCCGAAAAACTGAAATCCAAAGGCTTGGACCTTATCGCCGCAAATGACATCTCTGCCAATGACGCAGGCTTTAATGTGGAGACCAACCGCATCACCTTATTATTTGCAAATGGAATGCAGGACATTTTACCGCTCATGAGCAAAGCCGAAGCGGCTGAAAAAATCGTAGAACATATTGCGAGGCTGTTGGAATAATATGCGTATTCTGGTAATGTCGGATATTCACGCGAACTACACCGCGCTCGAAGCGGTGCTGAAAGATGCCGGTCAAGTGGATGAGACCTGGTGCCTCGGCGACCTGGTTGGGTATGGACCAGACCCCAACGCCGTGGTGGAAGAAGTGCAAGAAATCAAAAACCTGACCTGCCTGATGGGCAATCATGATATTGCCATTGCCGGGCGCATGCCGCTCGAAACATTCAACGGCGACGCCAGGCGTTCGTTGATGTACCATGAGCAGGTGCTTTCCGCAAGCAATATGGAGTTCATCAAATCACTGCCTTCCAAGCCAAAGGTGCGCGGCGAGGCGACAATGGTTCACGGCAGTCCGCGCGACCCGCTTTGGGAATACATCTTAAATGCCAATACCGCCAGCATGAATTTCGATCATTTCAATACTCCCTGGTGTTTTATCGGACATTCCCACATTCAAAGCAGTTTCACCTTAAAGGTTGATACGGGGCGCGTCATCGTTGAGCAAAACAAGCCGGATGTGACGCTTCAGCTTCACCCAAAGTTGATCCTAAACCCCGGAAGCGTCGGTCAACCCCGAGACCGGGACCCGCGCGCCGCGTATGCCATCTACGATGCCCAAGCCCGCACCTGGACGCCCAAACGGGTCATGTATAACATTAGCGAGGTGCAGCAACGAATCCGCGCTGCCGGGCTGCCAGAAAAACATGCCACCCGAATTGCAGAGGGTTGGTAACCTCCCACAAAAGTCCTCCGTGAAGATTGGGAGGACTTTTTCTTTTCTGAACGCTGTACAATCAAGCAGGAACAATTCATTTGCGGCCATCGTCTTGTAGGTAGAGAAATCACCAAATAAAAAAGGAGAATAAAAATGAAACGCCTGTTGCCCTCTAGTTTTTTACTGATCGCCGTACTGATCGTGGGAGCCTGCGCCAGCGGAAACGCCGCCCCGCCATCGTCAGAGCGCGGCATTGCCGAGCCCGCTTATGATGTGGCCCCCGCCGCCCCAACCATGATATACGCGGAAGAAGCCGCTGCAAAAGAAGCCCCTGGCTCGGGTGGCGGCGGAGATCTAAACGCAACTCAGGTGGAGCGCATCGTCATCCAAAATGCGGATCTGGCTATTGTGGTCGCGGATGTGGAAGCGCGTTTGGACGAAATTCAAAGCATGGCAGTGGAGATGGGCGGCTTTGTCGTATCGTCCAGTTTGTATCAGGGATACACCAGCGATTACACGCCGGTTCCCGAAGCGTCGCTGGTCATTCGCGTCCCCGCCGAACAGTTGGATGACGCCCTGGCAAAGATCAAAGAAAATGCGGTCGAGGTCCAGAATGAAACCCGCTCCGGGCAGGATGTGACCGCAGAATACGTAGATCTAAAATCCCGCCTTAAGACCTACCAAGCCGCAGAAAAAGAATTGACCGAACTGATGGAAAATGCGCAAAACACCGATGAGGTCGTCAACATTTTCAACCAACTGATGTACTACCGCGAACAAATCGAGATCATCGAGGGGCAGATCAAGTATTACGAAGAAGCCGCCGCCTTGTCTGCCATCAGCATCCGTCTGATTGCCGAAGAGACTATTCAGCCTATTGAGATCGCAGGCTGGGAGCCCCAAGGCGTGGCGCGCGACGCCATTCAGGACCTGATCTACTTCTGGCAGGACTTTGTGGATTTTCTCATCCGCTTCGTGATCTACAACCTGTCTGTTTTAATCACCATCGGCATACCTTTGTATCTGGCATTCCTCGGCATCCGCTGGGTCTTCCGCAAACTGCGCGGAAAGAAGAAGAGCGAGCCGCAGGCGAAGGAAGAAGAAAAGAAGTAACGACAACAAATAGAGAGGATGACGCGAAAAGTGTCATCCTCTCTATTTGTTTTATAATCCCTGAATATGGACTCTCTCATCCAAGAGGCGAGATCGCTTTTCAACGTCCACCTTACGGCGCGGCAGGTGATGGCGCTTATCCACTACGAGAAAGAGTTGATGGAATGGAATCAGAAATTCAACCTCACCGCCATTCGAGATGTCGAGTCCATTCGTACCAAGCATTTTCTGGATTCGTATTCCTGTGTAGTGGCGTGGAAAGCCAATCCGCCGCGCCGCCTCATTGACGTGGGCACGGGGGCGGGCTTCCCCGGCATTCCACTCAAGATCATCTACCCCGCCATGCATGTGACCCTGGTTGAGTCGGTGGGTAAAAAAGCTATGTTCTGCCAGCATGTCATTCACGCCTTGGGGCTGGAAGACATCGAAGTACTGCATTCACGCGCCGAAGATGTGGGGCAAACCGCTGCAAAGCGCGAAAGCTACGATTGGGCCGTGGCGCGGGCCGTAGCCCATCTCAACATCCTGAGCGAATACCTGCTCCCGCTCGTCAAACTTGGCGGGACAATGCTCGCCCAAAAAGGCGAGACAGGCCCCGCCGAAGCGCAGTCTGCGGAGAAGGCGATGAAAATTTTGGGCGGCAAATTAAAGCAGTTGATCCCCATCAATTTGCCCGGCGTCGCCGATGACCGTTATCTCGTATTGGTGGAAAAAGTGGCTGCCACGCCGCCGAAATATCCGCGCAAGGCGGGCATTCCAATGAAAATGCCTTTGTAGAATAGTTCCTAACAGCCTTCTTCCACAATCTTGATGACATCCTCCTTATTAGGAACAATGCACAAGAATTCGAAGGTTTCTGCCCCCGTATTTTCATATGAATGGATCACACCCGCCGGGATAAAGACCACATCTCCGCTTTTGACGTGATGCGTCTCATCGCCAACGGTGATGGTCGCTTCGCCGCGCAGGACGTACTGCTCATGCTCCACCTGGTTGGTATGACGCGGCATTCCCCCGCCGGGCAGCATGGAAAATTTACGCAGGGCAAAGTGCGGTGCCTCTTGGGAGGAAATCAATACTTGAATGGTTGTGTCTTTTCCAGCGGCAACATTCGCCGCCTCCACATCGGTTGAGCGCTTTACAGTCATGGCTGCCTCCAAAAAACAAACCTCCAAAGATTTAACTTCGGAGGTTTATTTTATCTTATTTCCCAAACCACATTCGTTCAAGCAAACCGTCTTTTCGAATGAACTGATGGAACATGGCCGCACCAAAATGCAAAGCGATGAAAGCCAGCAACAGCCAGGAAACCAACCCGTGACCGTTACGAGCAGGGTAGTCGAAGAAATTAGCCGGGTAGGGAGCCGCCCCGCTGAATACCGCGGGCAGGTTCGCCATTTGGAACAAACCCATTCCGCTCAAGACCATGCCAAGCATGAACACATACAACAAAATATGCGTCGCCCGCCCGGCAAAATTCAGCACAGGGTTTCCGGCATCTGCAGGCGCAGGGCGCTTAAGAACAAAAAGCATGATCACGCGGATCACCAACAGCGCCGCAAGCGAAATACCAATATAGGCGTGGCTTTGCAGCATCATCGGCTTCTGTGGATCGGCCGGGTCCACACCTGGCATGACGGTCTTGCCAACGCCAAGCATCATGAGAATAAGCAGCGCCATCAGCCAATGGATGACAACATGAGCGGGGTGGTATCGTTTTGGGGCAGTTTCAGACATGGTTTTCTCCTCTTTTTTTGCTTATATAATGCTCTGTTGAAAACACTCTCAAAATCTGTCACTGCGAGGAAAGCGAAGCAGTCTGCCTGCCAGCGCGGGGATGGCTCCGCCGCTTGCGGCGGCTCGCGATGACATCCTTGCAAGAGAGCGCTTGTATAAGACTATCCCTTAAATTATTTTCTTACAACCCAGCGCGGGTGTAAAATGAACGAGTTAGACTGTCTCCCGCCGAAATTCGGCGGGCACCTTTACCCCAAGAGGAGAATCCCCCATGTATCACACTATCATCATCGTTGGTAACGTCGGCAAAGACCCGGAAATGCGTTACACACCATCTGGTCAGGCAGTCACCTCGTTTTCTGTCGCCACCAACCGCCAATACACCGCCGGCAACGGCGAGCAGGTCAAGGAAACCATCTGGTTTCGCGTTTCAACCTGGGGCAAAACGGCCGAAGTGTGCAACCAATACATCAAAAAAGGCTCAAAGGTTCTGATCGAAGGACGCCTCACTCCAGACA
>JACAEP010000033.1 GCA_013388795.1 Chloroflexota bacterium
ACCCATGCCTGAAACCCAATCCCTCTACGAACTTCTCGGCGGCGAGACCGGCGTCCGCGCTCTCGTGGACCGCTTCTACGACCTGATGGATTCCTCTCCCGAAGCAAGAGACATCCGCGCCTTGCATGCCGCCAGTTTGAAACAATCGCGCGAAAAACTTTTCATGTTCCTCTCTGGTTGGTCTGGTGGACCGCCTTTGTATATTGAAAAATTTGGTCATCCCCGCCTGCGGATGCGTCACATGCTATTCACCATCGGCGAGCGCGAACGCGACCAATGGCTGTGGTGTATGAACAAAGCCCTGGAAGAGGCTGATTTTTCACCAGCGGTAGTGGCGCACTTGAAGGCGCGTTTTTCTGAAATTGCTGATTTTATGAGGAATCAATAAAGCGACTGGATGCAGTCAGTCTTCTTTCATTACCAAGGATTGACGATTTCCAACTGGGTATTTCGGAAATCATCTTCATGCATGGTCACCAGAACCATTTGATGGGTTAATGCAGTTGCCGCGATCAGCGAGTCCATGGCGGAAGCAGGCGGCAGACCGAGTCGCTCCAAATTTGCAGACAACTCTCCCCAGCGCATGAAAACTTTCGTATCAAGCGGCAGGATATGCCCGTCAAAACGCGCGAGGAACGCATCTCGCAGCCATGTTTCGAGCTGGCGTTTCCGCTCCGAATTCGGTAATAAATGGATGCCTTTTGTAATTTCCCCCACGGTGATGACGCTTAGGTAAATTTCTTCCTGTTCGAGAGAGTCGACAAAACCGATAACGTCTGGGTTGGGGTGAGTGGAGATCAGTTCATTGATGACGCAGGTGTCGAGCAGATAATTCATAGTTTGAGGCTTTGACGCGGCAGGGATTTATCCCGGCTCAGGTTCAGGTTGGCGCCTGCAAGGGGAGAGGCGCTAAAGAACTCGGAAAGTTTCCCCTGCGATTTGCGCAATTTTTCATATTCCATGTAGGAGATGATAACGGCTGTCTTTTCTCCATGCTTTGTGATCAATTGGGGACCTTGCTTTAGCGCTAACGTAATAACTTCGCTTAAGTTATTTTTGGCTTCTTGTATTTGCCAGACGGCATTCATTGGGAAGAACTCCTTGGTTACGCCAGTTAATTCTGGCTAGTCAGGCTAGATTTTACTCGTTCCAAGGACGACTTGTCAATTTTCAAAATTGCAATTTCATGCGCGTTTTGCGTGTAGTCATCATCTGCTCGCCTGAGTTTTTCTTTCCATAGATATACACAAAACTTTGCTCTGTTGCAAGGCTGTCATTGCGAGCCGCCGCAGGCGGCGAAGCCATCCCCGCGCTGGCAGGCAGACTGCTTCGCTTTGCTCGCAGTGACGGATTCTGAGCGTGTTTGCAGCAGAGCAACAAAACTTCAAACCCTGGCGTTCTGACCGCCAATTACGGTTGAAAACTCATTCAACACGCGAGTTTGCACAGCCCTGTTCTCATATCACTTTGACCCTTCCGGCGGAATGAATCTCACATTCCAACTGCCGTCCATTTGATTGGTGACGAAAGAGTAAGGGGTGGAAACGAAGAGCCATGTCTGCCCGGGCTTGAGCGGCACAGGATTTCCATCTGCATCTGTAAAATAGATTGGGCGTGCCTGACCAGTTTCTTGCTCATATTCTCGCGCTTCCAAACTCCAACGGATATCATACTTCATCCCATCGCGGAAGAGAGTTGCGAAACCGCCGCCGCCCAATTCAAGATACGCATCCAACAGGGCGGGAATGGGCTGACCCTGATATTCAAATACTTCCTGCTCCACTTCCAACACAATGATGTTTTCAAACTGTAATTGCCGCCCATTCAGGCGGTCAATTTCTGCGTGCAATACCCCGGCGTTTTCCTGCGTGGTGTCGTCCACATAGCGCCAGTACGAACCGGAGAGCGGATCGTAAACAAAAGCAGACTGATTTCGATAGGCTACATACACATCAATGCGGTTGGCGACCCATCCGCCGGCGGGCGGGGTTTCGGAAAAAACATTGCTGGCATAGGTGAAGTTGCCCGAACGCGACTCGCGGTTCTCCTCGGCAAGGTCTTTCAGCTTTTGGATGGCGATCATGGCTCCGCCGCTGGCTTCGTCGTGCGGGACGAGATAACACTGCGGCAGTGTTGGCAGAATTTGTGGTGAAGCGGATGCAAATACAAAACAAGAATTGGGAAAAAAGTTGTGAATATCAATGTAAAGCAAGCGTCCTGAACGGATGGGACCCACTTCGGCGGGGGGTGGGGCGACTCCGTTGACAGATGGATTCGTTTCTTCAGACAGGACCAAGCCTGCGTCCAGATAAAGAAGCGTGGATTGAACATCCGCCTCAGCGCGACGGGCGAGTGGGTCAGCGTCGCTATCCTTATCTTCATTTCCAATATTTTTCTCGGTAAATTTCAACCATGCCGGAATTTTATACTCAACAGTGTACATCCCCGGCTCGACGTTGAAGCCGTAATAGCCGTTGGAGTCGCTGGTGGTCTCTTGCAGGAGTTGCCCGGCGGCGTCGTATAAATTCACGCATATACCGCCAATCCCTTTTTCATAGTCCTCTTGAATGCCGTTGGCATTTTCATCCCACCAAATGCGATTCCCAAGCAGTGTCGAGGTTTGCGCAAACGGGTCGCGTCGCACGGCGCAATCTCCGGCGATGGGAATCTCCGGTTCGGGGAACTCTCCATAAAATACACCGAGGAATCGCGTGGCGCCTTCTGTAATGGAGAATTCAAAAATCCACGGCGCGAACGAAAGCCCTGCCTGCGGACGTGCCGCCACCGGAAAATGCGAAATGGATAACATCATTGCCGGCGTGCGTAGAAGGTCGGGGTCTTTGACTTGTAACCCTGTCAGCGGGTTGACATTGGCTGGAAATGCATCCGGATTGGGCCCGTAGAGGATTGGCGTGGAAAATCCTTGCGGAGTGGGAGTGAAGGTGGGCAATGGCGCGCCAGCTGTTGGCGCTGCTTTCGGGGTTTCTGACGCGCCTGGAAGCAGTTCTTGCGTGCCGCAGGAGGCGAGAAATATCAAAACCAAAAAAAGGGAAATGATTTTTTCTTTACGGGTTTGCATGGAATCTCCGGATGAATTTCGCCCCCGGCGATGAACGTTTTACTTTATGCGTGGAAAGCCTGCCGCACTCGTTGATACGTATCTTCCAGCGTTTCGGGTAAGACCCGGGTCTGACCCACCGATGACATGAAGTTGGTGTCGCCTGCCCAGCGCGGCACGATGTGAATGTGGACATGCCCCAGCACACCCGCGCCTGCGGCTTCACCTATGTTGATACCAACATTGAAACCATGCGGTTTGTAGATCCGGCGCAGTTCGGTGGTGCAGCGTGAGGTCAATTCCATCATTTCGGCGCGGGTGTCGCTGTCAAGTTCTTCAATGGCGGCAACATGCGCGAAGGGGATGACCATTAAGTGCCCGCTGGTATAGGGGAAGCGGTTAAGAATCACATAGGAAAACTTGCCGCGAAAAGCGATCAGATTCTCGACGCCATCGGGGTTGGCTTGTGCGTTGCAGAAAACACAGCCTTCTTCTTTTTTGTGATTTTCGATGTAGTTCATACGCCAGGGTGACCAGAGATGTTTCATGTGGTTGATGAATATTATAGGCGAAAAATTCGATTCAGAATGCCTGAGCAGTAACTCTAAGAAATTCCTCAATTTTGTATCACGGATTTCGCCTTGCGCCATTCCCCATTCCCTGATTTTCGATTATCCTACGTCAGATGCAGCCCAGCCTTTTTTCCGAAACGCTGACCGTTTCTCAACTTACCTACCGTATTCGAAAACGACTGGAGGAGACTCCTGAATTGCAGGATGTTTGGGTGACGGGTGAAATTTCCAATCTGTCCCGCCCGGCTTCGGGACATATCTATTTCACGCTCAAAGATAAGAAGGCTTCATTGAGATGTGTAATGTGGAAGACGGATGCGCAGCGTACCCGTCCGGATCTTCAAGAGGGCGCCGCTGTCGAAGCGCATGGCAAGATCGTCGTTTATGAACCGCAAGGGCAGTATCAACTGATTGCCCATCTGATTCAAGCCAAAGGCGAAGGCGCGCTCTTTCAGGAATTTCTGCGCCTCAAGTCCATGCTCGAAGCAGAAGGGTTATTCAGGTCCGAACGCAAACGTGAAATTCCCGCTTTCCCGCGCGCCATTGGCATTGTCACCTCCGCCACTGGCGCGGCGCTGCGCGACATGCTCAACACCATCCGCCGGCGCCAGCCGTTGACACGCGTTATCCTCGCGCCCTCCCCTGTGCAGGGCATCGAGGCTCCGCCCGCATTGGTGAACGCCATTCAAGCGCTTAATCTCCAATCTCCGGGGGTCATCCTCATTGCCCGTGGTGGTGGCTCTATCGAAGACCTGTGGGCATTCAACGATGAACGCGTTGTCCGTGCTGTTGCCGTTTCGCAAGCGCCTGTCATTTCGGGCGTCGGTCACGAAACGGACTTCACCCTTTGCGATTTCGCCGCCGACCTGCGCGCGCCGACCCCCACCGCCGCAGCGGAGTTGGCGACTCAGATCACGTTGGATGACCTTCGATTACAAATTACCCATTCCCAAGCCCGCCTCACAGATTCAATCTCAGGCTTGCTTGCAGATCATCAGGCTTCAATCTCCGCTCTGGCTTCACGACTCAAGCACGTTTCCCCAGCGCGGCGCATCCAATCTGAATATCAGCGCATTGACGAACTCTCCCGCCGCGCCGCATCTGCCTTGACGCATCACTTTCAATTGCAGTCTGCCCGTGTCGATGGAATATCCAAACGGCTGGGCGCTTTAAATCCCGCAGGCGTTCTCACCCGCGGATACGCCATCGTCACCCGCAACTCAGACGGCAGCCTTGTTGGCAAAGTTTCACAAGCGCAAGGCGAGATGACCGTCCGCGTCAGCGACGGCGTCTTTGAAGTAAACCATAAAACATAAATTGATGTTCGATCAACGAATATCGAATATCGGAGAAAATATGCCAAAAACCAAACCTGCTCAAAACCCTGTGGAAGAACTCAACTACGAAGAGGCTCTCGCGGAATTGGAGAATATCGTCGAAACGCTGGAAGGAGAGGAGAATTCGCTTGAGGAAGCCATGAAGCTTTATGAACGGGGGCAGACCCTCGCCTCACACTGCGGCGCTTTGCTCGAAGCCGCTCAACTCAAGGTGCAGAAACTGGCTGGAGAGTCGCTGGTCGCTTTCGAGGAAGAATCCGAATGAACCTGATGGATATTTTCCAGAACAAAGTACTGATCGCCGTAATGGTTGGATGGTTGTTGGCGCAAACCCTGAAGATCCCTACGGAATATTTGCGCTCGCGCCGCTGGCTGTGGACGATGTTCTTCGCCGCGGGAGGGATGCCGTCTTCGCACACGGCTTTGATGGTCGCCGGCACATTGGCGGTGGGGCTGTATCACGGATTCGATAACCCCATTTTTGCAATGTCCGTGGCTGTAACCATGATCATTGCTCACGACGCTGCCGGAGTGCGCCGGCAGGCAGGCAAACATGCCGAACGTCTCAATGTTCTTTTTGATGAATTGCTAAAAGGTCATGTCCTGAGTGAAGAAGAATTAAAAGAAGTGATCGGCCATACCCCATTGGAAGTGATCGGAGGAATCATTCTTGGCTTGCTGGTGGGGATTGTCCAGTGGATGATATGGAAATGAGAACCAGACCTTTTACATAAGCGCTCCTGCCAGCCTTGTACAAGGTAAAGTTGTGACTTTTGCAGACCTTCAAGGTTCAAACTTGGAGGTCTGTATTTATCGTTTGAGCCTTCTCAAAACCCCATTTATGATAATGCTCAACTCTGGCACGCGCAGCGCCCATAACGCCAAAAAATAGACCCCGCCGCCTGCAGCAATACAGACCGGCGCCAGCATCCATGCGTGGGAAGCAGGTAGCGCATTCAGCAGACCCAATAATGTCAATGCCATGCCGGCCGCCGCCACAAACGCGGGTATCGCTCCGCGTAAAATGAAGCCGCCCTCCATGCCGTTCAAGCGTTTGCGCATCATCATGAATAGCGCAATTGCCTCAAGGGCGGTCGCCAGTGAATTTGCCAGTGCCAGTCCGCCGTGCGGCATCCAGCTAGCGGATTCAAACAGGTTTGCAAAAATCACGCTAAAAACGATATTGAGCAGCATGGCAAGCGTGCCGATCATGACCGGTGTTTTTGTATCGTGTTGGGCGTAAAATGCGCGGGTCAACACTTCCATAATCGAATGACCCAGCATGCCAGCCGCATACCAAAGCAGCGCCCATGCCACGATCTGTACCGAACGCTCATCAAACTTGCCGCGTTGATACAAAAGGGAAATGATCGGCTGGCGTAAGATCATCAAACCCACGCTGGCGGGCAGGGCCAGCAAGATCACCCCGCGCAGCGATGAAGCCAATGAGGACCGCATTTCATCTTGTTTGCCGAGCGCGTGCTGCACCGAAAACGTTGGCATGGCGGCAATTGCCACCGATTGCGCAATTGCCGCCTGCGCCATCAACATCAACGAAAACCCATACGAAAGTCCGCTGACGCTGCCGGGCGCCATTTGTGAAGCCAGCCACGTATTGACCCAAAAATTCAACTGCACCACTGCCACGCCAAGCAGACGGGGTCCCATCAGAAATAGAACCTGACGCACGTTTGCATCTTGAAAGCCGAGTGAAAAACGAAACGTGGAAAGCAATGCAGACTGCGAAATAAGGCGAAGCAGCGATGGAATCTGCACAACTACATACAAAGCCGCGCCAATTACCACACCCCATGCCAACCCAAAAATTCCCACGAACGGCACAAGCGCCACTGCCCCAAAAATAATACCGATCTGATACAGCGCCGCCGTCAAGGCTAGCGCTAAAAATATGTGATGCCCATTCAAAACGCCAACAATCAGCCCCCCAAAACCGAACAGGATCGCAGAGAACAATTGAATCCGTAAAAGTGAAACCGTCAACGCGAAAAGTTTCGGGTCTGCAGAGAAACCCGGAGCAAGGGCGAAGCGAACCACTTGCGGGGCAAAGACGGCAACTACTGCCGCAAGCAGGCTCAACGTCAGCGTGACCGTGTTGGCAAGCGAAAAGGTCAAACGCCACGCCGCATCCTTTTCCCCTTTGGCAAGCAAACCGGTAAAGGTGGGAATGAACGCCGATCCCAATGCGCCGCCTGCGACCAGTAAAAACAACGTCTCTGAAACACGGTTGGCGGCAAAGAAGGCATCCAGCTCGGGGGAAGCCCCAAACGCACGCGCCACCAACACACCGCGCGCCAGTCCGGCGATCTGACCGAACAAAATGGCAAGCATCACCGTCCCTGCAGCCCGCGCAATCTGTTTACTGGCATTCGAGTCGTGTCCTGTCATAGCGGCGAGATTATAATGTTTTTCATGAAAAAAACACCCGCGATTATTTTTCTGCTCCTCAGCCTGACTCTTGCTTGTCGTTTCGCTTCTCCCACACCGGGTGTTTCGCCTCCGACTCCGACCGAACCGGTTTCTGTCACCGCGCCTTCGTCCACGCTGACAGCGCTCGACCTTCCAACGGGCTTTGGTTACCAAAGCGGCTGGTTTGAATTGTATTTTACCGACCCATCGAATTCTTTATCCTCGCAAAAAACCGGCGGCGCGGATGCGCCCCTGGCGGATGCCATTAACTCCGCCAAACTTAGCGTGGATGTTGCCATTTATAGTTTGAGTCTCAACAGCATTCGCGATGCCTTGCTGCGCGCCCATAACCGCGGAGTGCAGGTCCGCATGGTGATGGAAAGCGACAACCTAGACCGGAGCGCCCCGCAGAAACTTAAAGAGGCGGGCATTCCCATTTTAGGCGACCGCCGCGAAGGCTTGATGCACAACAAGTTCGTGGTGATCGATAACTCCGAAGTATGGCTGGGCAGCATGAACTTTACCGACTCAGGCGCGTATGAAGACAATAATGTGATCATGCGTATTCGCTCTGTCGAAATCGCCGAAAACTTTACAAAAGAATTCGAAGAAATGTTCGTGGACGATATGTTTGGCGACAACGTCCGCGCCGATACGCCCAACCCGCGTGTCATCATTGAAGGTACTCCTGTAGATACTTACTT
This sequence comes from Chloroflexota bacterium, assembly GCA_013388795.1. GTDB lineage: Bacteria > Chloroflexota > Anaerolineae > Anaerolineales > Villigracilaceae > Villigracilis. Next base: position 8,099 of record JACAEP010000033.1, read on the forward strand.
CTCGCCCGATGACGGGATTCAACCCATCCTCACAGACATTCTCAATGAAGCGCAGGGAAGCATTTACTTCATGGCATTCTCGTTCACTGCCGATGAATTGGGCAATATCATTCGAGCGCGGGCTGAATCAGGCGTCACCATAGCGGGGGTCATGGACGAGGATCAGGTCAAATCGAATCAGGGAACCGAGTATGATGCCTTCCGTCAGGCAGGTTTGGATGTTTATATCGATGGAAATCCCGGTCAGATGCATCATAAGATCATGATCGTAGATGAAAGCATTGTGATCGTTGGATCATACAATTTCACCAATAGTGCCGAGACCCGTAACGACGAAAATCTGCTGGTGATCTACAACGATCAAATTGCCGCCCAATTTATTGAGGAATTTAAACGGGTGTACGGACAAGCGAAATGACCTGATCTTGCGCCTTTTTTGCCACGGCTCTTTCTGGAAATTGCCCAGGAGGAGCCGTAACTTTTTTTGCACCTCGACGACTAGTAGTTTGTAGTTATAAAACTTATGAAAAGAGGTGTAAACATGAATAAAAAATATCGTTTTCTTTTGATTGTGGCGGCTGTGTTTGCCATGCTGGTGAGCGCTTGTGGTGGGACGGCAACTGAAACATCAGCCGGTGGGAATAAGCCGCGTGCTTCTCTCGTCGAGTTTACTGGTGTGATCGAAGCCATGGACGGCAATCAATGGACCATCAATGGGCAGGTTTTCACCATCACTGATGACCTTCTTGATGATGACAGTTTTGTAGTTGGTGACACCATCGAGGTCAAAGCCGAGGTGCAGGCAGATGGAAGCGTGGTGGTGACAAACGTCTCCCAGCCTGGTTCTGCCGATGACAACTCCAATGACGACAATGGCAACGACGACAATTCCAATGCCGACAACGGGAACGACGACAATTCCAATGACGACAATGGCAACGATGACAATTCCAATGATGGCAATGGCAACGACGACAATTCCACTGATGACAACGGAAACGACGATAATTCCAATGATGACAACGGAAACGATGACAACTCAGGCTCCGGTGACGACGATGACAACTCGGGTTCCGGCGGCGATGATGACAATGACGATAATTCCGGTTCCGGTGATGGAGATGACGACTAATCCCTGCCAATAGGTCAAAAAAACGGGCGTCTGGAAATTTCCTTCCAGACGCCCTGCTTCTCGAATGGACTCAAACAGATATGATCAGGCGAGCTCTTACCCCTCTAGTTCTTTTTATATTATTTTTTACTGCTATGGCGGTCATTCAGTTCTCTACCCCGCACATGCCTGATAACGATGGCTTCTATCACATCAAGTTTGCCTGGCTGATGCGCACCGAAGGGTTGAAACCCGAATTCTCTTACCTACCAATGAGTATTTTGAACAGTGAAGACTTCTATGACCATCACTTTTTGTATCACGTTGCTCTGATCCCCTTCACCTTTGGCGACTTGCGGCTCGATGCAAAATGGGCGGCAGTAACCTTTGCGTCGCTGGCGTTTCTTGCAGTTTGGTATTTGCTGTATCGGCAAAAAATTCCTTATGCATGGTTGTGGGCGTTAGCTCTGTTGGGAATATCTGAGGCATTTTTATTTCGCATGTCGATCTCACGGGCTCAGTCACTTTCATTAGGTGTGATGGCGTTAGGGCTGCTTTGGATGTTCGAAGGTAAATATAAACACCTTGCTGTTTTATCCTTCCTGTATGTCTGGATGTACAATGCTTTTCCGTTGATGATCCTCTTGGCGGGATGTTACAGTGCAGCCATTTACCTGCTCGAAAAGCGGATTGAACCCCGTCCGCTATTTTATTCAGGTATTGGCATACTTGCCGGGTTGATCATAAACCCATACTTTCCGAACAACTTGATCTTTACCTACCACCACTTTATTGCCAAACTCGGGCTTGCCGAGTCGATCAAAGTTGGGAATGAATGGTATCCATATGATACTGGTCAACTGATTGAAAACTCCCTCCCTGCGTTTATTGGTCTTGGTATTGGGGTTTTGGCGCTTGGGCTGACAGGACGAAAAATGAATACTCGAACTGCCACCACCTTGCTTGCGACACTTATGTTCGGGGCAATGCTGTTCAATGCCCGGCGCTTTATTGAATATTTTCCGCCATTTGCATTGATCTTCACGGCATTCTCATGGGCAGCCATGTTCGATTTTGATAACAGTCTGCTAATACGGCTAACAACGAAAAAACGAGCATCCCCATTTGTAATTATTCTTTCGTTTGCCATCATTGCCGGAATTGTCAAAGCCTTCCCAGCGGTGCAAAACCAACTCGCAAAATCAAAGCCATATGATCTGTACGCCGGTTCTTCTGCCTGGTTGGCTGAGAATACAGAAAAAGGAGAACTGATCTTCCAAACCGATTGGGATGATTTCCCACGCTTGTTCTTTTACAACACGCACAACACCTATCTTGCCGGGTTAGACCCCACTTACCTTCAGATATACGATCGGGCTTTATATGACGAATGGGTCAGAATCACCCGCGGTGAAGTGGATAACCCTTCACAATTCATTCGTTCAGATTTCAATGCACGCTATATCCATACCGACCTAAACCATGGCAAGTTTATTAAGCAAGCAGAAAATGACCCAGGCATGCGTGAAGTCTATCGTGACGATGACTCTGTCCTTTTTGAAGTTCTTCAGCCGTGATACCATTATGCTGCATGGAAGAATATCAAAGATGACATCAATTACTGAGCAGCAACACGTCAGCCGCCTCGATGGTCTGGACTCAAAATCCATTGGCGCGGTGTATGACCAATATTTTTCAGAAGTATATCGCTACATCTTGTATCGGGTGGGTGATGAGTCTCTTGCAGAAGATATGGCAATTGATGTCTTTATCCGCTTGTTGGAAGCCGTAAAAAGCGGACGCGGACCAGAATCCAATCTCAAAGGTTGGTTAATTGGAACTGCCTCTCATATCATTTCGGATCATTTGCGCAAGAAATATCGCCGTCCTGAGGAGGAATTGCCCGAATCGCTACCAGACCTGGGGCTGAGTCCTGCTTCGGAAGTGGATCAACGCGAACAGAATCGCATGGTGCGTGGTGCATATTCAAAGTTGACCGCCGAACAACAAGATGTAATTGCCTTGCGTTTTGGTGCTGGCTACTCGCTTGAAGAGACGGCATTTCGTATGGACAAAAATGTAAATGCTGTGAAAGCTCTCCAATTCCGTGCGCTGGCGGCACTCCAGCGTGAGATTGGTGAGGTGGATTATGACTAACTTATTTGATGCTCTTGATTTTTGTTTACAAGAAATGGAACGCGGCGCGGAGATCGAGTCTGTTTTGGCTCGCTTCCCTGAGCATGCCGATGAACTGCGCCCGATCTTAAAGACGGCTGCGAAGGCACAGAAGATGGCAGCGCCTGCACCAGATGCAGACGTGGTCAGACGCTCCCGCGCTCGCGTGATGCAACACGCCGCTGAATTACGCGAGTCGCGTGTGGCTCCGCAATCCCAAAGCAATCGGATTTCGATTGTTCAGCGTTTGGTGATCTCTTTTGGTTTGGCTGCTATCTTCCTTTTGAGCGGAAGTGGTTTGTTGAGCGCTTCAGCTTCGGCTTTGCCGGGAGAGCAGTTATACCCGGTCAAACGCGGTTGGGAAAATATTCGCCTGTTTTTCATCTTCGACTCGGAAGCGCGAGCGCTCTTGGAAGATGAATTCGAAAATGAACGTCTGCATGAAGTGAACGAACTCCTTGCCGATGGGCGTGATGAAGTCATCGAATTTGCCGGAGTGTTCATGCAGATCAATGACAATATGTATGTCTCCGGTTTGCAAGTTATTCTTCCAGAAGGCATGCCTGTGCCAGAAAATGGGCAGGCAGTGATCGTTAGTGGACAGACAAATGCCCAGGGATTTGTTGCAGTGATCAGTCTGGAATTGCTTCCTGCAGGGTCGGTAGTGCCTGCTGGCAACCCGATTGAAATGGAAATTGAATCAGACGAGGAACAGCCTTCTTTACCAGAAACCAGCTCAGGGTCTGAAAGTGAAGCGACCGAGCCCTCTCCCACTGAGTATGAACTTAGCGGCATCCTTCAAGGAATATCTACAACAACTCTTGTTGTTAATGATATGACCATATATCTCGATAATTATGTTCTCGACCAGGCATTGTGCATAGGTATGGAAGTCGAAGTCAAAGGCTATTATGCCGCTGATGGGCGTTTTATAGTTGAAGAAGTTAAAGGGAAGGGCGAATGTTCCAATGGCGGCGTACCTTCAGACACAAACTCAAATTCTAGCAGCGGTTCCAATGAAAACTCAGGCACTGGCAGTAACACAAATTCTGACGATAATTCAAACGATAACGCCTCTAATGACGATACTTCCAATGACGATGAATCCAATGATGACTCCGGCGAGGATGATGACGACTAATTTGAAACTGCGAGGCAACCCCTCGCAGTTTTCTTTATAATTTCATTTGCCTTTTGGCATGAAATCGGTTAAATTTACTGCCTAGCACGTGCGTTCTAAATCATAACTTAAAACCTTTAGGGTCTATGCAAGAAGCACAGGAGTATCGCACATGACCGAATCGAATTTTTACCTTGGACGTTTATTCGACCCCAAGACAGCAAAACTCACCAAGACCGACATCAATTACAACTCTGCCGACCTGACCACTCATGCAGTTGTCACCGGTATGACCGGCTCCGGCAAGACCGGTTTGTGTATTGCCTTGCTCGAAGAAGCTGCACTTAACGGAGTGCCTGCCATCATCATCGACCCCAAAGGCGACCTGACCAACCTACTCCTGCATTTTCCTAACCTTCTACCGCAAGACTTCCAACCGTGGATCGACCCCGAAGTGGTGCGTCGCGCAAATAAAACTCCAGAACAAGCTGCAACCGAAGCCGCCACCGCCTGGCGTAACGGACTGACCGAGTGGGGCATGGATGCGGCTCGCATCCTCGACCTCAAGAATGCTGTGGACTTTGCCGTATATACCCCCGGTTCCGACTCGGGCATTCCCGTCAGCGTGCTTTCATCTCTCGACGCCCCCGGCTTGGATTGGGAATCGAATCGCGAAGTTTTGCGTGAGCGTATTTCCAGCACGGTCACGGCTTTGCTCGGCTTGGTGGGTATGAACGATCTCGACCCCATCCGCTCGCGCGAGCACATCCTGCTTTCGAATATTTTTGAAGAACACTGGAGTCAGGGAAACGGCATCGATCTGACCGAACTTATTCTGCAAACTCAGAACCCGCCTTTCGATAAACTTGGCGCATTTCCCGTCGATACTTTTTTCCCGCCCAAAGATCGCATGGAATTGGCGATGATCTTGAATAACATTCTCGCCTCTCCCGCCTTTGAGGCATGGCGCGAGGGACAATCCCTCGATGTGCAAGCTTTACTTTTCACCGAAGATGGTCGTCCGCGCCACAGCATTTTTTACCTTGCCCACCTTTCCGATGGCGAGCGCATGTTCTTCTCCACCTTACTGCTCTCCGCCGTCGAAACCTGGATGCGCACTCAAAAAGGATCCACCTCCTTGCGCGCGCTTCTATATATGGATGAGATCTACGGCTATTTGCCTCCCACTGCCAATCCGCCGTCCAAGCAACCGCTCCTACGCATGTTGAAGCAAGCCCGCGCATTTGGTTTGGGTCTCTTGCTTGCCACCCAAAACCCGGTCGACCTCGATTACAAAGCTCTCTCGAACACCGGCACATGGTTCATCGGCAAACTGCAAACCGAGCGCGACAAGAACCGATTGCTCGACGGTCTCGAAAGTCTCGCGGGCGGATTCTACCGCGCCCAAATGGACAAACTCATTTCCTCGCTTGGCAAACGCGTCTTCGTCATGAACAACGTCCATGAGAAAGCGCCGATCCTTTTCCAAACCCGTTGGGTGATGAACTTCCTCGCCGGTCCGATGACGCGCTCCCAGATCAAGGAATTGAATGCCTTGGTCGGCGCTGGGGAAGAAGCGGCTGCGCCTCAGACCGCGCCGCGAGTTGTTTCTACACCCAAAGCGCAGACTCCCCCGCCGCCTGTGGACCATGTTCAGCCGGTTTCGGTGCCCGCGGCCGCACCGACACCGTCACGCCAAACCCCGCCACGCAGCATGTCATCGGCTTCACCCACCAATGGAAGCATGACCAAACCCTCCCTCCCCGCAGGCATCCGCGAATATTATTTGCCGCAAAATTACAGCCTGCCCGAAGCCTTTAACGCAGCAGGCAAACCCCAAGCCTACGGCGCGAACATTCAAGGCGTGGTCTATAAACCCGTGCTGCTGGCATCTGCTCAAGTCCGCATCCTCGATCGCAAATACGGCGTGGATAGTGAAATGACCAAGACCGCCCTGGTCGAAAGCCTCGACCGCCGCGGCATCGTGCGTTGGGAGGAATTCCCCTATGCCGGTCCCGCGCTCAATAAACTGGAAAGCATGCCAGCGCCTTCTTCCAAGTTCAGTTCCATCGAACCGCCCTTGAACGACTCGAAGTTGATGACCGCCCTTCAAAAAGATTTCACCGACTGGGTCTTCCGTAATTCATCCGTCACCGCCCGTGCCAACACCGCTCTCAAAGTCTTTGCCGGACCGGACGTGAGCCAGGCAGATTTCATGAAAGCCTGCGCCGATACTGCCCGCGATGCCCGCGATGCCGAGATCGCCAAGAAAACCTCCGCGCTCGATAAAAAGATCAAAACCCTTGAAGACAAACTCTTCCGTGAAGAACGCGAATTGCGCGAAGACGAAACCGAACTGCAAAACCGCAAAATGGAAGAATACGGCACCCATGCCGAGAACGTCATCAGCCTCTTTGCCGGTTCTCGCAGCACGCGCAAACTTTCCTCGTCGCTTTCGAAGCGTCGCATGACCGAGAACGCCAAAGCCGACGTGGAAGAATCCATGCAGGCGATCAAGCAGATGCAGCAGCAGCTTGCCGACTTGCAACGCGAGCGCGAGCAAATGGCGCGCGAGATCACCGATAAGTGGGGCAGTATTGTCAGCGAAGTCAGTGAAGTGAGCATCAACCCAAAGAAGACCGACATTTATGTAAACATCTTTGGTGTGGCGTGGAAACCGTATTACCTCGTGCAGGCAGGCGGCGAAACCAACGAACTGGCAGCGTTTGGGAAAGAGTAGCGAATACGAGCCCGCAATGCCAAAGGCAGCAGGCAGAAAAAACGCCTTCTGCCTTTGGTTGTTGGATTTCTTGTAACGAATTCCGCTTTCATATCATCATAAATGGTTATGAATATTCTTCTCCTGCTGCTCTCTCTGACACTATGGGGCCTCAGCCACTCCATTCTGGCTTCGCATTTTTTCAAAGATAGAATGCGAGACTTTCTGGGAAAAAACGGTATGCGGCTGTATCGCTTTGGGTACAATCTTTTTTCTATAATTAGTTTTGCGCCAATCCTGTATCTTCTGCTTATCCTTGAAAATCAGCCGTTATATCAAGTCCCCGCCCCGTGGAGTTACGTCATGTATGGCGGGCAGGCGCTTTCGGCGTTGCTGTTGCTGGTTGCCGTGTTACAAACTGATACATTAGCTTTTGTCGGCATCCGTCAGCTATTTGAAGAAGAGAAACCCGGTCAACTCGTAACGCGCGGACTGTATAAAGTGGTACGGCATCCGCTGTATCTGTTTAGTTTGTTATTCCTGTGGCTGAGCCCGTCCATGAGCGTCAACTCGCTGGTGTTCAATCTTGGCGTCACTGCCTATTTTGTCATCGGCGCGTATTTCGAAGAACGCAAACTCCTGCGCGATTTTGGTCAAGCCTATGCGGAGTACAAACACAAGACCCCATTTCTGATTCCGGGGATGAAGTTTTAATACATAGACCTGACAGGTCTCATTGTCAATCTTTTTACCTGCAAGGTCTTGTGTCGATGTGCATCCTGAAATGCCAACCTGTTGAGAAGACCTGTCATGTCTTTTGTGTGAAATTATTTTTCGTAAAATCTTGACACCGCATTTCAGCCGTGATAATCTTGCCTTCACGTGCCCGACCCGCCTTTGAAAGCGTAATGGTGGACGGGCATAAATTTTTATAGCAGGAGTAAAGAAAGATGTCAGAACGAATTGTTGGAACCGTCAAGTGGTTCAATGCGACCAAGGGCTACGGCTTTATTGGGCGCGAGGGCGGCGAGGATGTGTTCGTCCATTTCTCCGCCATTCAGACCGATGGCTACCGCAAGTTGGAAGCCGAACAGAAAGTGGAGTTCTCCATCGAAGAAGGACCCAAGGGCTTGCAAGCTGCCAATGTGGTCCCCCTCGCGTAAGACAACTGAATAGCATTGCCTAACAGACAGGATCGTCGTGAGACGGTCCTGTTTTTTTGTTTACCCAACATCGGCGGGTTGCAGACATTTTTATGACTTTCGACACCATTTAGACGGGGATTAGCAGATTTAGAATTTAATGAGTATATCCCCGTAACTTTTTCAACGTTTCGGCGACGATACATAGGAGGTAACTCTTGTCCATTCTGAATGTATTTAAAACCAATGCAAGCCGCCGCACAACTGCCTCAGTTGGTTATGTCGTTCCAGACTCCTATCGCTGTGTGCAGTGCGGCATCTGCAACTATAACTGTCCCATCAACATTGATGTCCGCGGTCATGCGTGGAGGGGAGAACCCGTCAAGCATAGTGAATGTCTCACCTGTGGTGAATGTGTGGCGAGATGTCCGCGCGGGGTGTTGCGCTTCGAACTCACAGACTTATTCATTGAGAGTGCATCATGAGATACGCCATCATCGGTACCGGCGTGGCAGGCATTTCGGCGGTCGAAGCAATTCGCGGCGTGGATCGAAGCGGGGAGATCGTCATGCTCGGCGACGACCCGCATGGTTATTATTCCCGCCCTGGTTTGGCATATCTCCTCACTGGAGAAGTTCAAGATAAATCGCTCTTCCCGAAAACGCGCGAAGAATATGCAAAGTTGAATTTTGTTTACAAAAAGAATCGCGTTTTAGAAATTGACCGCACTGCCAAAACTCTGCAATTGGATGATAGGTCGCTTCTTTCGTACGATAAGCTGCTCATTGCAACCGGAGCCTTTGCCATCCCCTTGACCGTTCCCGGTGCGAACTTACAAGGTGTGATGAAGCTTGATCATCTCGAAGATGCGCGTGGAATTTTGAAACATGCCAAGCGCGGGCGGACCGCCATCGTAGTGGGCGGCGGCATCACGGCTCTCGAACTGACCGAAGGCTTGCTGGCACGCGGCGTGCATGTCCATTATCTTTTGCGCGGCACGCGCTACTGGAGCAATGTTCTCGATGAACATGAATCGCGCATTGTGGAAGGACGTTTGCAAGCCGAAGGTGTGACTTTGCATTTCCGTTCTGAAGTGCAAGAGATCCTCGGCAGGTCTGGCAAAGTAATAGGAGTCCGCTTGCTGGATGGGCGCACGATGAAATGCGACATGCTTGCCTATGCGGTGGGCATCAAACCGCGCATCGACTTGGCACAATCTGCCGACCTCGCCATTGACCGCGGAATTTTAGTGAACGAATATTTGCAGACCAACGACCCGGATGTTTATGCGGCGGGTGACGTGGCACAAGTCTATGACCCGCTTACAGGTCGCTCCGTGTTGGATAGTTTATGGAGTCCCGCCCGGGAACAGGGCTATGCGGCAGGCTTGAACATGGTCGGGAAACATAAGCCGTACATCAAAACGGTGCCGCTCAATGTCACACGTCTTGCCGGGCTGACGACAACCATCATCGGCGCGGTGGGAAACGGACGCGATGAAGACCTGGTAGGCATTGCGCGCGGCGATAGCGAAACATGGCGTCAACTGCCAGATGCGATTGTGGCGCAAAGCGGCTTCGACATTAACCGCGTCCGCTTGCTGGTGGGGGAGAATCATCTTATCGGAGCCGTAGTGATGGGGGATCAGAAACTCTCCGCGCCGCTTCAGAAGATCATTGCAGAGAAGATAAATATTTCATCCATTCGTGACGGCTTGCTGAGAAAAGATGCAAAGATCGCGGATGTGATCGTAGATTTCTGGTTGCATCATTTGGTAACTTCATAAAAGATAAACCACAGAGGTCACAGAGAATATCTTTTTAAATCTCCGTGTTCTCTGTGTTCTCAGTGGTAAAGAATTTTTTGGTTTCTCAAAACTAAATGCCTCGGGAGGGCAACAACGATGCTTCGTGGAAACATAGAACTTTGGCTCGCGTTTGTCACTTGTATATTGATAGGGGCAGGGTATGGTCTGGTTGTGCTTTGGACTCGTGAAATCCCTGCCGCGGGTGAATTCTTCGGTCACACCCTCGGCATCATCGGCTTCATTCTGATGCTGATGACCGAGACTCTTTACAGCATCCGTAAGCGCAGTCGCAGTGCAGCGCTGGGACGTATGTCTACCTGGCTGAAATTCCATATTTATATGGGCTTGGTGGGTCCGTTCATGGTGCTGCTCCACTCTTCATGGAAGTTCAACGGGTTGGCGGGTGCCACTACCTTGCTCACAGCCATCATCGTCTTCAGCGGATTCATCGGGCGATATATTTTTACACGCATCCCTCGCACTCTCGATGGTCTTGAGATCGAAGGCACTCTGTCGCAAGAAGCGCTCAAACGTGCCCGTCAGATGATGTCTCTCTGGCATACAGTCCACATTCCCATTGGCATTGCTTTGTTCATTTCCGCGTTTGTGCATTTGGGTGGGGCGTTGTATTACGCTACGTTCTTACATTAGGAGCCTGCGATGAATAATACAAATCGACTCGGCTGTCTTACTGGCACAGGGTTTGTCGCTGCGCTTATCACATTCTTTGTCCTTGTTGGTGTAGCGTTTGCAAGCGGCGGGCAAATGTTCAGCTCCGGCGCTTTGAACGACCAACCCGGCGAGCCTCTTGGCGGCGTTGACTCGCATGCACACATCACCGAATGCCGCACCTGTCACACCGCGCCGTGGGAACCAGCCACCATGGCAGACCGTTGTTTGGAATGTCATACGAACATTGCCGCGCAAATGCAGGACGTTGCCCAGTTGCATGGCAGCATCGTTCAAAAATCGCCGACCATTGCATGCCGTGATTGTCACCACGAGCACCGCGGAAAAACCGCTTCCTTGACCGACCTCGGTGAGAACACTTTCCCGCACGAATTCTTTGGCTTCTCTTTGAATGAACATCAACGGATGGACTCTGGCGAACCGATCACCTGCGAAAATTGTCACGGTGACGACATCACAACCTTCGCTTCTGACTCGTGCCAAACCTGCCACAGCAACATGGATATTGCCTTCGCCCAAGCCCATCTGCTCTCGTTTGGCTCCGATTGCCTGGCATGTCATGATGGCGTGGACCGTTTCGACGATTTCAACCACAATGACTATCCATTCAAGCTCGAAGGCGGACATGGCGGTGATATTTCCTGCACAAAATGTCATTTGGACGCGCGTTCACTAGTTGACCTACAGTCCGCGCCGCAAGATTGCTACTCCTGCCACTATCAAGATGATGAACATAACGGAGAATTTGGAACGCAATGCGAAACCTGCCATACTCCATCGGGCTGGGAAAACGCCACCTTTGACCATGATCGTTTTACTTCCTCCACAGCATGTGTCAACTGTCACGCCGAACCGCAAGAGCATCTTGGTCAATTCGGCACAGATTGTGCGGCTTGCCATTCCACAAAGGCTTGGGAACCCGCATCTTACAACGGTCCACATTCATTCCCGATCCGGCACGGAGATGGCGATGGTAGCTGTCAAACCTGCCATCCCAACGGACTCACGACCTACACTTGTTATGGCTGCCATGAGCATACCGAAGCCAATATTGCCAGTGAACATCGTGAAGAGGGCATCTCCAATTTTCAAAACTGCATTGAATGTCACATCGATGGGCGCGAACATGAAGGCGGTGAGGGCGGCGATGATTAACTGAAAAAGAGACCGCGAGCATCAACTCGCGGTCTCTTTTTATTTGCCATTCTTTTTTGTCTCTTCGATTTCTCTTGGCTCGAGCATCCCCCAGCGTCCGGCGGCGAGATAAAGGATTTCCAGTACCAAATCTGTGTGACTGATGCCTTCCGCCGCGGCTTGCAGACAGAGGTCACTGTAGTTGGGAGTGAGACCCGGCAGGGTGTTGATCTCGATCAAGCGCGGGTTGCCGTCTTCGTCGAGGCGAATGTCGGTGCGGGAGACATCGAGCACGTTGAGGATGTTGTGCGCGCGGTAGGCGAGATGTTTTAGCTTCTTTTCCAGTTCGGGGTCGATATTGGCAGGGCAGAAGAAACCCTCGTTACCATCGGGACCAACGTCTTTTGATTTAGCTTCGTTGGTATATACCCACGGACCTTCGCTATTGCCAGTGTCCAGTTCCAAAACGGGGAAGCGGTGGAAGCCGTCTTTTTCGTACCATTCGGGGTGACGCCCGTACAATTTCGCGTCAGCACGTCCCAAAATACCGACGGTAAACTCGCGACCGGGGAGAAAATTTTCGACCAAGGCAGGTTGTTGATAAGTGTTGATGATGTATTATGCGCGCTCGCGCAATTCCGCTTCATTGTTGACGATGGCTTTCATGTCCACGCCCATGCCTGTCCCTTCGCGGGCAGGTTTGACGAAGAGCGGAAATTTCAATTCGGGGCGGAGGGGTTCGTCTCCGAATTGAAATTCTTGAAACGGTGCCACGGGCAGACGGCGGTCGCGCCAGATGCGTTTGGTCAAGGTCTTATCGAGGGAAATGCCGTTGGCAAGGACGCGTGAGCCAGTGTAGGGAATGGCAAGCATTTCCAACAGGGCGGGTACTTGCGCTTCACGCGCATCGCCGCCAAGTCCTTCTGCCAGGTTGAAGCAAATATCTGGTTTGAACTTGCGAAGATTGAAGGGCAATTCTCTATCCGCGTGGATAAAGGCTGTAGTGTGACCATCCGTTTCGAGCGCGGCACGAAGCGCATCCACCGTTTCGATATAGTCAAAATCAGCGAAGGCATCCGGCGGGACATTTTCCGGTTTGGGCTGATTATCATCCTTGATGTTGGCCAGGACGGCTATTTTCCATGAGCGTTTCAACGGTCGGTGAGTGTTCATCTATGGGTGTGTTGCTCCTGTATTTTTCACCCTCGTAGTATAGTATAAGCCGTATGGATGACAAGGGCGGGGGAGTGCTAGACAATCGTCCGCCTTTCAGGTATCATTGGCTCACTTGTGCGCGTACTCACGAAGCGCCAAAATGTGAATATCTTGCCCGGATAAGCCACTTATCCGGGTTATTGTACGTAAAACGAATTTTTTGGTGGAGGCTACCGAATGTCAGACTTGATCAAGCAGATCACTGGCGATCTGCAGAAACAAATCGAAAGTTTTAAGCCCGAGTTCAACGTCAGCGACGCCGGTGTTGTGCTTGAAGCGGGCGACGGCATTGCCCGTGTGCAGGGACTTGCGAACATCAGGGCGCAGGAACTCGTGCAGTTTGCGAATGGGGTGATTGGCGTTGCGTTCAACCTTGAAGTGGATAACGTCGGTGTGATCGTCATGGGTAACTATGAAGGCATTACCGAAGGCATGTCTGTGAAGGGATTGGGACGCATCGCCTCGGTGCCGGTAGGTGACGCCATGATCGGACGTGTGGTCAACGCGTTGGGCGAGCCGATTGACGGCAAGGGTCCTATCGCAACCACAGGCTTCCGCCCAATCGAGCGCATTGCTCCGGGCGTGGTGGAACGTCAGGATGTGGATACCCCGGTGCAGACCGGTATCAAGTCCATCGACTCGATGATCCCAATCGGTCGCGGTCAGCGTGAGTTGATCATCGGCGACCGTCAGACCGGCAAAACCGCGGTTGCCATTGATACGATCATCAACCAAAAGGGGAAGGGGGTTACGTGTATCTATGTAGCAATCGGTCAAAAGAAAGCCGCCGTTGCCCGCACCCTCGGTATTCTCGAAAAATATGGCGCGATGGAACACACCATTATTGTGGTGGCTTCTGCAGATGAATCTGCGGCGCTTCAATACATCGCTCCGTATGCTGGAACCGCCATCGGTGAAGAGTTTATGGAAACCGGTCGCGATGCCCTCATCATTTATGATGACCTTTCCAAACATGCCTGGGCATACCGCCAGGTTTCTTTGCTTCTCCGCCGCC
>JACAEP010000208.1 GCA_013388795.1 Chloroflexota bacterium
GCGGAGGTCTTCGCGTCGTTGTTCCAGATGTTTCCGTTTTGGTAGGCGGCGAAGTCGGCGTAACGCGCGTCGGCGGCGAGCAGGTCGGCGGGGGTGAAGAAGTAGCCGACGTTTACCCAATAATCGGCATCTTGCGCTTTCTCGAACACGGCTTCAAACGCAAGCGGCAAACTGCCGGTGGAGGTGTCATCTGCCCAGAGATAATCTGCGCCCGCGTCTTTGAGGAAGGCGGCGGCGAAACTGTTTCCGCCGGGCATGGACCAGGTTCCCTGATAGTCGGAGCCGGTGAAGACGCTGGGCTTCTCGGTCACGCCTGCGGCGAGGGCGGCATATTCGTTATATTTTTCCACATTCTTTGCAAACAGGGCTTCGGCGTCGGCTTCTTTGTTGAAGAAGACGGCGATGAACTTACCCCATTCGGCGCGTCCCAGCGGGGAGGTATCCAGCCATTCGGCGTCCACTACGGTCTTCAAGCCCGCTTCGATCAAGACGGGATGCGCGTCATAATCGGGGGAGCCGGAACCGTAGGTGATGATCAGGTCGGGGCTGAGTTCGAGCGCCTGTTCCACGTTTACGCTGGAGCCGTAGCCCAGCATGGTCAGTTTGCCTTCTTCCGCCATTTTCAGCACCGTTGGGTTGCTGACGTAGGTGGCGTCGTCCAACCCGACGAGACGATCCAGCAGACCGAGTTCATCGAGGAAGGGCAGGTAGGTGGTGGACATGGTTACAACGGTCTGCGCGGGGACTTCGATGATTTGTTCATCGAGGAAGCCCTCGGGCGCGGGTGTGCCGCATTGCACCAACGCATACTGCATGGACTCTGTCGCGCCGGGGTAGGGCGTCTTGACTGTGACCACTTTGTAGTTGTTGAAGTATTCGACGCTGAAGCCTTCGGTGTGGGTTAACGTCGCTTTTTCGGGGAAGTAATCAATCGAAGCGTCAAACTCGCCTTCGGCGACACAGCCGTCGGTGAGGTTGTGCTCGGGGGCGACGGCAACGGCGGCTTCTTCGGTGGCAGCGGCTTCGGCGGTGGGCGCTTCTGTCGGAGCAGAGTCAACTTCCGGCGTGGTTTGAGCCGGAGCGCATGCGGCGAGCAGGGCGGTGAGTAAAGTCAAAATCAGGGTCTTGCGTAACATTTTTTTCTCCTAGTGTGTATTGGTTTTGTCATTGCGAGGAGCGCTCTTGTTTTCCGCGACGAAGCAATCTGATACAGAGATTGCTTCGGGCGAAGAACACGCCCTTGCAATGACGATGGCGATGAATCAAAATCCCCAGCATAGGCTGGGGAGGGGGAGAGGCAATCCGGTTGGATCCGTTCTCCACCTCCTTTCCGCGAGAAGTGGTTGAACAAAATCAGAGCGGGCGACCTGGCTTGGTTCGAAAATCGATGTGCGAGTATTCGATGATCGAACTTCACAGTTGCGCGACAGCGCCGGGTTTGCACCGGACTTCGCCGCTGGCTGATTCGTTATGTTGAGGTCATTGTACCATTGCTTTTTGGATTACGGTCTTAAGAAGTCCGCGAAACACATAGGCGTGAAATGGCGCAAGCGCATACCAATATAAAAATCCGCCGAGCCCACGCGGGGCAAAGTATGCGGTTTGAATCAGCAGCCCATCTTCCACACGCCATTCCATCCAGCCTTCGCCGGGGGCTTTGAGCTTGGAGTGCAACAAAATAAGATTCTCTCTTTGAACATCTACTTCATAAAAATTATTTTGCTTTCCTTCAATCGCTCCGCGCAAACGCCATAACCAATTCGCAAATAACCAGTCTCCATCTTTATCAAAGCCTTTGATGACATTCATGATTTTTTCAGCAGAGAGATTCACTTCCACAGCACGATGATCGATGAAGAAACCTTCGTATTTGAGGAGTTTGACTTCGCTGAAGCCATCGTACCTCTTCGGGGCGCTTTCCCATACTCGTTCTATTTTCAGCGGATGCAAACGCTTCATTGCTTCGACCATAGCTGTTTCGTAGTCCATGAGCTTTACCTCAGGGAAAGTTTTCTCTGCGGTGTTGTGCAAGATGACGCTGTCACTCGAGAGTCCGCTGACGAGCGCATACGCGATGGGATACGGCACAGGCGTCATCAAGTCGATGCCGAATGCCATGAACCAGACCGGCACATAGGGCAGCAGGAAAAAACTGCGTTTGTGTCCGCGGGCGTTGGCGTACATTTGCATGAGGTCTGTATATTGAAAGACCTGTCGCATGCCGATTTCAAAAACGCCGCCGCGCCCGTTGGGGTTGGTGAGCGCCGCCAATAAATAATCAATGACGTTTTGCGCGGCAATCGGTTGAGACCTGTTCTTCAACCAACGCGGACCGGGAATAACGGGGAATAGCTCCGTCATAAAGCGGATCATCTCGAATGAGATACTGCCAGAACCTGCAATGACTCCCGCGCGGAATTCTGTCACAGGTATTCTGCCTTGCCGCAAGGTCATGCCGGTTTCGATGCGCGAGCGCATGTGCGGCGCGATGTGCTGTTGGGGGTCTGCCAGCCCGCCGAGATAGATGATGTGTTCCACGTCCGCTTGTTCGGCGGCGCGTGCAAAATTCTCTGCGGCTTGGGTTTCGGCTTCGGTGTAGCCATGTCCGCGAGACATGTTGTGGATGAGATAATATGCCGTCTGCACGCCTTGCATGGCGTTCACAAGTGTTTCCGGCTCCATCACATCGGCGCGGACCATCTCCACGTGTTTGTACCATTCGCGTTTGCGTAAACGCTCTGGCTGCCTTGCCATCGCGCGGACGCGGTATCCTTTTTCGAGCAATTGGGGAATGAGCAGGCTGGCGATATAACCCGTTGCGCCAGTGACGAGGATGAGAGGAGAAGGCATGGGAACTTTCTACTTTCCACTTTCCAAAGTAGAAAGTGGAAAGTGTTGGTCATCGTTCTATTTTAAATGGCGTCACATCGAGGTTGATCTCTTCATCGAACTCCCGCGCCGCGAGGTGCCCAGCAAAGACGGCTTGCGCTATGATGTTGGGCGCTTCGGCGTCGCCGATAATTCTCAGGGATTTGAGTCGTCCGTCCGCGAGGGCGGGTTTGAGTTCGTGATAGAGCGCGTCATTGGGGATTCGGTCTGTGACCATGACTATGGCGTCGCAGGCGAGAGTCGCCTCGGCGTTGGTGAAGGTTTGGGTAATGGTGGCAGATGTCGGGGAGAAAGAGGCGAGAGCGTGGTGCGGGAGCAGAGTCACGTTCAGGCTGAGGAGGCGCTTGTAGATGCGTTCCTGTTCAAGGGTGTATTCTGTCCACGCTGAGATGGTGGGAGCCGGTGTAACGAGAGTCACATCGCAGCCGTTGGTGGCGAGTAACTCGGCGAGCACGCCGCCCATGTAGTAATGATCGTCGTCGTAGATGATGACTTTGCCAGTGGGGAGTTTTCCCGCCATCAGATCATCAGGCGTGAAGACGTTGCCATTGCCAGGAATAGGACGTGAGTGATAACGACCAACACCATCGCGCCGCCAAGTTGCGCCGGTGGCGAGGATGACATGCGGCGCATCGGCATCGAGCACATCTTTGGCGGTCATTGGGCTGGAGGGATAGAAATAAATAGTTTCGAGCTTGTTGATTTGCGTGAGACGCCAATCTATAACGCGCCGCCATTCGATGAGATTTGGAAGTTGAGACTCAAGCAAAACGCGACCACCCGCCTCACGCTGCGCGTCGGTGAGAATGACCTTGTACCCGCGCTGACCCAACGCCCGAGCCGCTTCCAACCCGGCAGGTCCCGCGCCGACGATGAGGATGTCATCGTTTGATTTTTTCGGCGCAATGATTTCAGGATGCCAATCGCGCCGCCACTCTTCGCCCATGGTGGGATTCTGCGTGCAGCGAATCGGAACAAAGCGCGTATCGCCCGTGACGCAGATATTGCAACCGATACATTCACGGATATCTTCGTGCCTGCCTTCTTTTATTTTGTTCGGCAAAAACGGGTCTGCAATGGACGGGCGCGCCGCGCCGATGAGGTCCATGATGCCGCGCTCGATGGCGGAGACCATGCTATCGGGGGAGGTGTAACGCCCCACGCCGACAACGGGTTTGGTGGTGAGTTGCTTGACAAAGGAGATGTATTTCTCTTGATGCCCTTCTTTGCCAAAGCGCGAGGTGATGGAATCGTTCTTCCAAGCGCTGATGTTCACATCCCACAGGTCAGGCAATTCGGCGAGCATGGAGACGATCTCTTTGGCTTCGCCATCATGCTGCATGCCTTCTGAGCCGAGCAATTCATCCACAGCAAAGCGGACCGCCACAGCGCAGGTGTCGCCGACGGCTTCCTTGGTGTCTTCGATCAATTCACGGAAGAAACGCACACGGTTTTCAAGCGAGCCACCGTATTCGTCGGAACGGTCGTTGTTTTTGGATAAAAGATGAAACGCCAGCGTCATGTTGTGCGCGGCGTAGCAGTAGATGATGTCGAAGCCCGCTTTCTTGGCGCGGATCGCCGCATTGCGATGCCACTTACGGACTTGCTTGAGGTCATCTTTGGTCGCCGCCCGTGCCTGACCGGGTTCATAGCCGCCTCCACCCGTGATGCCCATCGAGCGCGGAGCGAACGCCGCGGCGCGCGAATATAGATTGGCCGCGTCGTGGCTGTTATAAGTCAATTCGATGCCAGCCAGTGCGCCGTGTTTGTGAACCGCTTCGGTCATTAGCTGAAGCGGGGAAATATCGGCGTCGTCCCAGATGTGCCCTTCAATGAATGGCGAGAGGTCGCTGGTGTAGTGAATTTCCGTCTCTTCGGTGCAGACCACGCCCCAGCCGCCTTCCGCTTTCATGCCGCGCATGGCTGCCATGCTTTTGGGCATACGCCAGCCAAAGCC
>JACAEP010000178.1 GCA_013388795.1 Chloroflexota bacterium
CTCGAGCCAGTAGGTTGTGGGCATAAAGTAGCCAATCGGTTGCAGCCATTCGGGCAGGACATTCAAAGGGAAGATCGCGCCGCTGAAGATATACAACGCCCCCGCTGTCGCTTCACCGATGAAACCCTCGTGGCGTACCGTCATCAAGGTGAAACCAGCCAGCAACAACCCCAGCATTGCCAGCATCACCACACCGATGATGAGAGTGCCAAAGAACAACAGCCAGTTCACCTCGGCAAAGTTGATGCGCACATTCAGGAACAAAACCCCCGCCAGCAGGGTGATGAAGACCGCAATCGAACCGGTGATGAACCTTGCCACACCGCGTCCCAGCAGATACAGCGGAATATGGATGGGCGCAATGTACATATATTTGAGCGTCTTGTAATGCTCGCGGTCATCCACCACCGCCCACGAGACGCCCGTCATCACCGCGCCGACATAGATATAAAAGGCATTGCCCAGGTACATATACGGAAACATTGCGCTGTCGAAATTGCCCTGCGAAATGATGCCATACATGATGACCAAAATCGCCGCGCCCGAAACCGGCTTGACGATGGAATACACCGCGAACAGGAAGGGATCCGTCCAATTGGACTCGATCACCCAGCCCAGCCACGCCGCCATCCGAAACGAACGCCATGAAGTTGAAGTTTGCATAAGGTCTCTTTCTCAACCACAAAGGAGACGAAGGGGCACAAAGGAAGTTCTTTAAAAAAACCTTTGTGTACCTTTGTGCCCCTTCGTGGTTAAAACTATCGTCTACTTTCCGTAATTCGTCCTTCGCGCACCGCCAATTTCTCCACGCGGGCGAGCAGGAATTTTGCCGTTGTCAGAAACACCACCGAAAGCACGGCAAGAATATAGATTTCTCTCTGCACGGTCATGAAACCGAATTGAAAACCGGTTGGGAAGATCAACTGACGCATCGCATCCATGCCCAATGTGAGCGGAATGATCGATGCGCCCGCCGCCACCCAAAACGGCAGGGACTTGATCGGGAAGTAAAAGCCCGAAGCGAGAAAGACCGGCTCCTGCGCCAGGTTCGCCATGTGCCAGGCTTCGCGCCCGAACATCAAAAATGCCGAAGCCATCATCATACCCATGCCGTACAGCGCCACCATTGCCAGCATGAATACCAGAAACAACTGCGCATAACTCGAAACCGTAAAGGTCACATCGAACATCCAGATGCCAAGCAGGGTCACCGCCACGGCGCGCATGGCAGTTGCCAACATGCCGCCCAACGCCATGCCAAGCAGAATCGCCATCATCGAATTCGGCGCCATGATGTACAACGCCAGATTACCCTGCTCTTTTTCCCAATACAACTGGCTGGACATGCTCCACAGAATGTTCATCCAAAACGCCGTCATCGCGCCGCCCATCACCACGAAGCCGATATATTCTTCGGGCGCGTTCAAGGCGCGGTACACGAACACATACGAAATGACCATCAACATTGGCATGACTACTTCAAAGACCATCCACGAAATTTCACGCTGCTGCCCAATAATGCGCGGATATGCCCTGGCAAGGATGGTCTTCAAAAATAATCGCCAGCCGGTATCTTTGCGCGAATATTTTTTCTGTACGGCGGAATTTATTCCGCCTTTTTGCGAAATGAATTTCGGATTACCCTGCTCCATTGCTTTCCTCCTCTGCCATGTTGCGCCCCACCAGGTCCACGAACACATCTTCGAGGGTCGGCTCGCGTTTGCTCAGGTTCATCACCTTCACATCGCTTTGAGTAAAGAGATTGATGACTCGTGCCAGAGCGGATTCTTCGACCAGGCTTAGACTCAACTTCGCGCCTGTTTCTGTCTCTGAGACCGCTGCTTTCGCGACCTCGGGCTGGTCCACCAACATTTGCTGGGTCAACCCGTTGAGCGGACTCACTTCGATCTCGAACAAGGCATCCTTCTGCAACCTCTGCTTCAACACGGACGGTTTATCGCAAGCCAGCACTTTGCCCTTGTTGATGATGGCGACGCGGTCGCACAGTTCATCGGCTTCCATCATGTAGTGTGTTGTTAAGAGAAGTGTGCGCTCTTTATACGCTTTCAACCACTCAAGGATGAAGCGACGCACATCGCGCATCGCGCCCACATCCAAACCGAGTGTCGGCTCGTCGAGGAAGAGCACCTCCGGCTCGGTGAGGAATCCGCGCACGATGTTCATCTTCTGGCGCAAACCCGTGGAGAGGTCCGATGACTTGGTATGCATTCGGTCCTTCATGCCGACCATTTCGAGCAGGGCTTCAATACGCTCGTTGGCTTCCTTGGACGGCACACCGTAGAACTGTGAGAACATCCACAGATTCTCGCGCACGGTCAGCAGACCATAGCCCGAAGACTCGCCGCCTGAGACCATGTTGATCTTCTGGCGCACCGACTCGGGTTCAGCGGTCACGTCGGCTCCTGCAACGCGCGCCCAGCCCGAGGTCGGGGAGAGAAGCGTGGTGAGGACTTTGATCAGGGTCGTTTTCCCGGCGCCGTTCGGTCCCAGGAGTCCGAACAGTTCACCGCGTTCCACCGTTAAATTCACGCCTTCCAGCGCGACCAGTTCCCTGCGTGTTTCTTTCTTGCTGCCGCGCAGTTTGTAAATGCGACCGAGGTCTTTTGTTTCGATTGCGAGCGATGAAGACATGACTCTCCTTAATGATTTGTAATCTGGTTCGTTTAGTTTGCGTGGGCTGGGCGTAGGGTTTACGTCAAGCGCATTTTGGGGCGGGGTGATAAAGTTGCGGATGTAACAAATCTCTTCTCCTCCTTTGTAAGAGAGCCAGGGCATAAGCGACCCTGGCTCTCGCAATTTAAGGGAAGCAAGGTAGAATATCAGTTCTATTTTACTCCCATTGTGGTTGTGATGTAAAATCTGCTTTGAACTCAGGTGACAGTCACTTTTAGATTGACTGTCACCTCTTATCAGGAGAAACTTTATGAGTGAAGAATACATCCCAAAACGCGCGATGAGAATCCATGCCCACCCCGACGACCAGGAATTTTCCGTCGGCGGCACGCTTGCCAAATGGGCGAAAGCCGGGTGCGAGATCGTTTCCGTCACCATTACCAGCGGAGATTCCGGCTCGAACGACCCGACGAAGGGCGGCGAATATAAACAGGAACTGGCAACCCTGCGCGAGGGCGAACAGCAAGCCGCCAACGCTGTGCTGGGGGTGAAAGAAGCCGTCTTTTTGCGTTATCCTGACGGCGAACTCGAAGCGACAATCCAATTGCGAAAAGAACTGACTCGCATCATCCGCAAATACAAACCGGATGTCGTATTGATCGGCAACCCCGAAGCGTGGTTTTATGGAAACGAATATGTCAACCATCCCGACCATCGCGCCGCGGCGCAGGCGGCTTGCGAGGCGGTCTTCCCCTCGGCGGGGACAAGGCTCATTTTCACCGACCTGCTCAAGGCGGGGTATGAACCGCATAACGTCAAGAAGTTATACATTCACGGCACCG
The DNA here is from genome assembly GCA_013388795.1 of Chloroflexota bacterium. Lineage (GTDB taxonomy): Bacteria > Chloroflexota > Anaerolineae > Anaerolineales > Villigracilaceae > Villigracilis. The sequence goes on from JACAEP010000178.1 coordinate 3,477, forward strand.
ACAAGCCCAACACCTGGGTGGACATCTCCGAAACCATCGATATCAAAGTAAAAGCATTACAACAGCACGCCAGCCAGGTGCCCGTGGATGAGGTTGAAAAATGGATGAAGGACTGGGCGAAGGAAGACGCAAAGGATAAAGAGTTTGAATATGCCGAGTCGTACCGCGTGATGAAGTTCTCGGAGGAAGAAGCGGAGCAGTAGGGTATGGTTTTTGCAAGTTACGAGTTTCTTGTTTTTTTTACGTTCGTTCTTGCCCTGTACTGGATATTCCCCAAGCGAAACTGGCAAAACCTGCTCTTGCTGGTTTCGAGCGCGGTTTTCTACGGTTGGATCGCCCCCTGGCATGTTCTCGTCCTGTTCGGCTCCACGGTCATGGATTATCTTCTCGCGCTTGGAATGGCGCGTTGGAAGTCAAGATCAACCGCCCTGCTGTGGATCGGTGTGACACTTAACCTCGGGCTGCTTGCCTTCATAAAATATTTTGTGTGGCTCAGACCGCCACTCAATGTCTTTTTTACAGAAAATTTCGGGGTTCAGAGCGGGATATTCGCCACACACATCATCCTGCCTTTGGGGGTCTCGTTTTATGCGTTGAAGAAGATCGGATATCTGATTGACATAAACCGCGGCTCGCTTAAACCGGAGCGAGACCTGATCGCTTTTGCGGCGTATATTTCCTTCTTCCCGCAGGTATTTTCCGGTCCAATTGACCGCCCGCAGAAATTGCTTGCCCAGTTACAGTCTGCGCGTTATTGGTCTGGTTCCAACTTCCACCATGCATGGACCCTGCTCGTGATGGGCTTCTTCAAGAAGATCGTCATCGCAGATACGGTGAACGTCTTTGTGGACCAGGTCTTTCTGATGCAGGAGCCTTCGAAGGTTTTCCTGATTGTCGGCGCGCTCGGTTTCACCCTGCAAATCCTCGTGGACTTTTCCTCCTATACCGACCTTTCGCGCGGGTTTGCCTTTCTGCTAGGTTTGCAAACCGCGGAAAATTTCAACAAGCCATATCTTGCGCTTACCCCCGGCGAATTTTGGAACCGCTGGCACATGTCCTTCTCGTTCTGGTTGAGAGATTATGTCTTCTTTCCACTGCGCCGCGCGATGTTGAAAACAAAAAGAATTCCGGAGTTTGTTTCGCAAGCCATCCCGCCTCTTGTAACCATGTTCATCAGCGGGCTTTGGCACGGCACAGGTTTCACCTTCATTGTTTGGGGTTTGTATTACGGAGTCTTGATCGCGGCGTATCAATGGGCGGGCATCCGCGGGGAATGGAAGCCGGAGAACCGCATCGGACGCTTCCTTGCCTGGCTGGTTATGTTCAATTTCATCGTCTTCGGCTGGGCGATCTTCCGCGCCGGATCCCTGCCCTGGCTGTGGAATGTGCTGATAGTCGCGCCTTTTTCCAACACTCCCGCCGAATTGACCGCCGCACTGGTGATCTTGACCATGACCGCATTTTATGCCCTGCTCCTGCTGGCAAAACATATCGTTGACCAAACCTCCCCAGACCGGGTAAATCTCCGCGCCTTCTATTATGCTGCGGCAGCGGCGCTGACAGTTATCTTTATGAACTCATCCTCGCCAGACTTCATCTATTTCCAATTCTGATGGCATCGAAAACCCTCTTCCAGCGCTCCCTGCTCGTTCTCGGATTACTCCTTCTCACAAGCGGAGTTACCCTGCCCGGATATTACAACCTTCCCTACCCCGCGCCTCTCGATCCGCGTTTCGAGGCGGGAGTGAAGCAGGAACATGTCGTGGGCATCGAGGAATCCCGACCGGATTTCGTCCTGATCGGCGACTCGGTCCTTTATGAAGGCGTGGACCCGACCATTCTTTCTCAAGAATCCGGCGCGGCTGTGTATTCAATCCCCGTCCCCGGCTCGGGCACGGCGGCATGGTATCTCGTATTGAAGAACGTCATCCTCGAATCTTCGCACCGCCCCAGGTATGTGGTCATCCTGTTCCGCAATACAATGCTGACGGTCCCTCAATACCGAACCACAGGACGCTACTTTGAACTGCTCGACGATTACGCCACAAGGAATGAACCCCTGCTCGCTCAACTGGCATTCATCCAACAAATGAGCCCGGCGGAAAAATTCGCAGCAAGATACATTCCGCTCTACAGCGCGCGGCTGGAGATACGCGAAGACCTGGATAATCTCCTGCGCTACAAAATCCCCAATGTGTTGACCGGCTGTGACCGCGCCTGCGTGGACGAATCTGTCGGCGCGATGTTCGGCAGGGAGGTGAATCTTTCCGCGCTCAACCAACGCATGGAAGACGCCGCGCAGACCTTGTATGACCCGGCGGAAATGAACTTCGAGAAACAGGTCGCCGGTTCATTCCTCCCCCACCTGATCGAGTTGACGCGACAAAACGGCGTCACCCTCATCCTTGTGCGGACGAAGATCATCCACAATGAACCCCTTGAATTGGAAGAGTACAACGCGGCATTGGAAGCATACCTGGGCGGATATGAACACGTCACCCTGCTCGATTACTCGACAGACCCGCGCTTCAGCCAGGCAGAGTACGTCGACTCCCTGCACATGAACGCCGACGGCAGGAAAAAGTTCTCAAAAATCCTGGCGGGCGAGTTCAGGGAGATTCTTTCAAGATAGGGGGATGAGGCGTAATTCGTAACTGATGTTACGCAGTAGGGGCGACCTGCTCACATCCATGAGAATTTTCTTTCGCCAGAAAGGGTCGCCCTGCCGCCGGGACAACCCTCCCTTTGAGGATAAAGGTTCTGGCAGGCATGGACGGGTTGCCCCTACGGAAAATCGCGTAAGGTGAGTTTGTAACACATAAAAC
>JACAEP010000335.1 GCA_013388795.1 Chloroflexota bacterium
AACGTCGACCACACCAACAGGTGGTCGAGGATCTGTACGCCGCGCGCGGCGAACTGTTCGATGACCTGTTCACTCGTGCGTGGTCGCTTCTTGATGAAGCCGCTCGCAGAGTGCTCCTCGTTGCTACGTTCTTCCCTGCAAGCGCCAGTAGTGCTGCCTTGGGCGCCAGCGCCGATGTCCAAGGATTTGCCTTTGATCGCGCCGTCGAGCGCCTCACAGATCTGGCGCTGCTGGATGTTCAACAGGATGATCTGAACAGTGAGCCTCGTTATGCGATTCATCCGTTGGTTAGGGCTTTTGGGGAAACGAAAGTAACTGAAGATAGTCTGTTTGAGTTCGCTGCTAGAAGCCGCTGGATAAGTTATTATGAGAGGCTCGTCTCTGGTGTCGGTTACTGCTGGAATGATCTTGAAAGGTTGAGCATACTTGATAACGAGATAGAGTCGGTTTTTTCAGTTATTTCACGATCATATTTGGCGCAGCAATATGACTCGGTTCTTCATCTAGCGAAAGGTGCATCGTATTATCTATATGTGAGAGGGTATTGGAATAATCTACTGAAGACTTATCAACTTGAGGCCGATGCTGCAAAACACTTGGCTTTGGATCATACAGAAGCTACTGCTCTCGCATATTACGTGCAAGTCACATGTAGACAAGGCGATATTGACCAACTGCACCATTACGTAGACAGGCTCACCGAATTCCAGAGCGCGTTGAACATTGATGATGAGTCTCGATTTGAAGTGATGCGTGCTCTCGCACTTTATCGTAAGGTGAAGCAGAGCCTGGCGGAGGGGATCAATGGAATGAGAGAATTGGTGAAATACGCAGAACCACTATCACAAAGGTTATACTCTATCAGCTGTGGTTGGCTCGCGAATCTGCTGATGGAGCAAGGCCTCCTAGATGAAGCACAATACTATTATGGTCATGCCCTGGCAAGTGCATCTGCTATCAATTACCAGCGTGGTATCACAACCTATAGGATCAAACTGGCCGTTATTGCGCTGGCGCATGGTCGAATTGCAGAGGCTAAAGAAGAGCTTTTCAACTGTGGTGAGGACGCTCAGAGAAACAACGATCGTGAGACGATTGCACGGCTCTCCTGGACTTCCCGGAGTAGCTCCTAGATGTAGTGGTTTGTTGAATCTGCTCTTCCATGGCATGATCCACGCCAAACCATACACGTCACCAAGGAGGCGCAGGAATGCCGGAACAGCCGACTATTCAGATCCCGCTCGATCTGCCCGATGTGCGTGTGCTCCGCACTGAGCTTACTCCTGACCGCGAGTTGATTATTGAGGTCGAGAGTACCCTTCCCAGCACCACGTGCCGCCGGTGTGGCAAAACGATCGACACCTTTTACGGCTATGACCGCCCGATCCAGCTGCGACACTTACCCAGTTTCGGCTTGGTCGTCTACATCCAACTGCGGCCGAAGCGCTTTCGTTGCCCGTTTTGTGACGACCATCCCACCACCACCCAGCGCTTAAGCTGGTACGAGCCCAAAGCCGTGCATACCAAAGCGTACGAACGCTACCTGCTGCTCCAGTTGATCAACTCGACCATTGTCGATATCTGCCAGAAGGAGAATATCACACCGGACGCCGTTCAGACGATTATCGATCGTTGGGTTGCGTGCGAACTCGATTGGGAGACACTTCCTGAATTTGCCACGATCGGCATCGACGAGATTGCGCTCAGGAAGGGTCATCGTTCGTTTGTGGCGATTATGACCGCCCGCTGCCCGAATGGAGAACTGCACCTGCTGGCGGTCCTGCCGGATCGCACCAAGCAGACCGTGCAGACTTGGCTCGAGCGCATTCCTAGTTCGAGAAGGCAGCAGGTTAAGACCGTCTGCTGCTATATGTGGGAAGCCTATGTGATGGCTGTACAAGCGATCCTGCCCCGCGCGGCGATCGTGATTGATCGGTTTCACGTCGCCCAGCACTATCGGGAGGGTGTCGATGGCTTGCGCAAGCAGGAACTGAAGCGTCTGCGGCAGGAGCTACCCGAGGACGAGGCCAAGCTACTCAAGAAGACCCTCTGGCCGTTTCGCAAGCGCCGGGCAGATCTCGAGGCCGACGAGCAAGAACGCCTTGATGCCTTGTTTGGCCACAGCCGAGCGCTCAAGCAGGCCTACGAGTTACGTGAAGAGTTGACCACGATCTTCAACACGGCGCGCTCAAAAGCAGTCGGTGTGCGCCGGATCAAGGCTTGGCGCCGCAAGGTTGAGGCGAGTGGTTTGACCTGCTTCGATGCCTTCCTAAAGCTCCTGGACACCTGGCTGAACCTGATCGCCAACTACTTTTGCCAGCGGCAGAACAGTGGCTTTGTCGAAGGCCTCAACAATAAGCTGAAGGTGCTCAAGCGACGCTGCTTTGGGATCTCCAATCTTGGCCATCTCTTCCAGCGGATCACACTTGACCTGAATGGCTATCGCCGGTTCAGTCCTTGGTAGGCAGCACACTACTAAATGTAGGGGTTACTCCGGGAAGTCCGAGAGAACCGGTGTTCTTGATGATGATCGTATGAAGCGATCAGAACCAGCGCAAGCGGGTAACGATGGAGCCATGGATATCTGGTCGAGTCCAGCAGATCGCGCTCGGCAATGCCGGCAGACACTTCGAGGAAGCGTCGAAATCCGGTTTGCCATTCCTGGTGGACGCGCGACCAGGGGTGGTCACGATAGGTGTCATAGATCCAGGTGTTGATACGATCGGTATTCTCTTCGGAATCCGGTTCGACGCCTGGAATCCAGCGCGGCATGTCAGGCTCCCGATCATGCAGCGCGGCCTCGACGCGTGCGATCGAACGCTGTTGCCAGGCCATCAGGTGGGCGATGGTATCTTTGATAGAAAGGTCGGATGGCGCGAGCGGGGCAGTGATATGCGCTTCGTCCATGCTTGCAAGAAGCTCTTCCCAGCGATCGAGGATCTCGCCAAGCGCCGCCAGGATATGGTTCTTCATTATCATTTCTGTTCCTCCAACATAAGCATCATCCACTCAATGTCAT
>JACAEP010000144.1 GCA_013388795.1 Chloroflexota bacterium
GGGACAAATCAATACTCCCAAAAAGAGGCGTACGTCAGGGCATTTCGCATGGTCCCCCGCCTGCTCTCGAACCGGCTGCGTTATGGTCGCGCTCTCGACATCCTCATCAGCCATTCCCCGCCTCAGGGCATTCACGACGACACCGACCAGCCCCACCACGGACTGGGCGCGCTCAACTGGCTCATCCGATTCGCCCGCCCCGCCATCCACGTACACGGACATACTCATTTCTACCGGGGCAATCTTGCCGCCAGCGAGACGCATACCGGGCAAACGAATATTATCAATGTATATCCGTACAAAGTGATCGAGCACCCGCATAACATAGGAAAGTAAACATGTCCAAAGAACTTGATTCCATTGTCCGCGCCGATTTCACCCGCGCGCGATTCAAATCTTTTGTCAATTCGGTCTTTGCCATCCTTTCAGGGAAGCGCAACAACCTGCTGTCGTATGACGATATAAAAGAGAAATTAAAGATCGGCGGTCCCATTTATCGGGGGGTAAAAACCGTCCGCGTGGACCAGGTGGCAGGGAGTCTGAACCGGTATCACGAATTCGACAGCGCCTTTCTGCCCAAAGAGGATCAACTCGCGGGGCGGTGGACCAAAGTCGACCGCGCATTTTACGAAGACGTTCATCTTCCGCCTGTTGTTCTCTATAAAGTGGGGCAGGTCTATTTCGTCGTAGACGGTCACCACCGCGTTTCAGTCGCCCGCGAACAGGGACAGGAATTCATCGAAGCCGAAGTCCGCGAGTGCGCCACGCGCGTCAACATCACGCCGGACATCAAGCCGGAAGACCTCGAAATCCTCGGTTCGAAGGTGGACTTCCTCGAGCGCACCGGGCTGGATAGATTTCGCCCACAGGCAAACATCAAGGTCAACATCCCAGACGGCTTCACACGCATGTTGGAGCACATCGCCGTTCATCGCTACTTCATGGGGCTGGATTTCAAACGCGATGTCTCCGAACAGGAAGCGGTGGAACATTGGTACGACACAGTCTACCTGCCCATCATCACCATTATCCGCGAGAGCGGCTTGCTGGAAGACTTCCCCGACAAGACCGAAGGCGATCTGTATCTGTGGACTCTCGACCACCAGCACTATTTATACAAAGAAGAGGGGCAACCCCTCCAGCCGCCGGAGCAGGCGGCAAAACAATTCATCGAGGAAAATGAGTAACCCCACCGGAGGCCAACGATTCCCGTCGTTGGACTCCGGTGTTCAATGAGAATCATGAACAAACTTCACCCCCTTTCAGGCGTTTACGCCGCCGCCATCACACCGTATCTTGGCAGACCCAGAACCCCGGGCAAGCCTGATACCGCCTTCGACTTCGAGTCGCTCGCCATGTTCCTTCACTTCCTCGCCTCGCGCGGATGTCACGGCGCGTTGCTGTTCGGAACCACCGGTGAAGGTCCATCCTTTTCGCCGAAGGAACGCGAGGCTTTGCTTCGCGCCATCCGCGTCATCAAGCATCAGGTGCGCGATTTCAAACTGCTGGTCGGGACGGGAACCCCCAGCCTGAGCGAAACCACCGAGTTGACCAAACTCGCCTACGATCTCGGCTACGATGGGACCGTCGTCCTGCCGCCCTATTACTTCCGCAAGGCAAACGATGACGGTCTATATCAATGGTTCAGCGAGTTGATCGAAAGCGCCGTGCCGCCCGGAAAACACCTGCTCGGCTATCACATCCCCGTCATGACAGGCGTCGGTTTTTCATTGGATTTACTCGAACGGCTCAAAACAAAATACCCTGATCAATTTGCAGGCATCAAAGATTCGTCTCACGATGAAACCTTTGCCACCGCCATTGGACAACGCTTCGGCAAAGATTTGCTTGTCTTGAACGGGACTGATTCTTATTTTCATCACGCATTAAAGAACAATGCGCGGGGAGCCATCACCGCGCCTGCCAACCTCATCTCTGATAATTTGCGCCAGGTCTGGGATTTATTTCAATCCGGCAAAGACCCATCGGCAGCGCAAGCCAAAGTGACCGAACAGCGTCATTTCCTCGAACATTTCTCCCCCATCGCGCCCATCCTCAAAGGACTGCTTCATCAGATTCACGGACTGCCGCACTGGTCCGTCCGCTCGCCGTTGGAAAGTATGGACGAGAAGATGGTCGAAGAAGCGGCGCAGAAATTTTTAAAGATCGGCTCCGCATGACCCTCTGGCGACTCCTTCACACTCCCCCATCCACCGGCGCGTGGAATATGGCGGTGGATGAAGCCATTCTCGAACACATCCATCGCGGCAAATCAAAACCGACCCTGCGCCTGTATTCGTGGAATCCGCCCTGCCTTTCGCTCGGTCATGCCCAATCTTTCAAGGATGTGGATGTGGAGCGGCTCCGCGCCCGGGGCTGGGACGTGGTCCGCCGCCTGACGGGGGGACGGGCGATCCTGCACACCGACGAGTTAACCTACTCTGTCACCGGGTCCGCGGATGATCCTGTCCTTGCGGGGGGCGTGCTTGAGTCCTACAACCGCCTGGCAAAGGCTCTGTTATTTGCAATGCGTGAAATAGGATTGCCCGTTGAGGTAAAAGAAGAAAGCGTAGTCCACGCTTCAAGCATGTCCATAAACCCCGTCTGCTTCGAAGTCCCTTCGACGTATGAAATCACCGTCAACGGGAGGAAACTGATCGGCTCGGCTCAGGCGCGGAAGAAAGAAGGGGTTTTGCAACACGGTTCGCTCCCACTGACCGGCGACTTGACGAGAATTTGCGAAGCGATGGTCTTCGAGAACGAAGACGCCAGAAAAACCGCCGGGGAAAGATTACTGGCGCGGGCGACAACGGTCGAATCCATTTCCGGCGTGGAAACAGGCTGGGAGCGGGCTGCCCAGGCTTTCGTCCACGGGTTCGAGGCGGAGTTGGGAATCCGCTTTGAGCGGGAGGAGTTATCTGAATCTGAACTTCAACGAGCGGAGGAACTGGTCAGAGAGAAATATGCGCATCCCGATTGGACGGAGCGAAGTTAAAAATATCGGGCGCGCCCAATGGCGCGCCCGATTGATTCATCTCGATAGCAGTACTGCAAACTTTAGTTTGTTCCCATGCAAAGCGCAAACTGAAGTTTGCGGCACAGCCGCGGTATGGTTTTATGCCGCGACAGGCTGGTTGTATAACTGCTGTTTGATGGAAACAATATCCTGCTCAAGCCTGCGGTCGGCGTGGATTTGTTCCTTGATCTTTTCGTAGGCAGACATGACCGTGGAGTGATCGCGCCCACCGAGTACCTCGCCGATCTGGGGAAAGGAAATTTTCACCTCTTCACGCAACAGGTACATGGCAATCTGCCGCGGAAGGGCGACTTCCTTTGTGCGGTCGCGCCCAAGAAGTTTTTCGGCGGTCAGACCAAACTTGCGGGCAACGAGGTCAACGACATGTTTCGGCTGGATGTCGTTTCGGGATGGGATGAGGTCAGCCAGGGCAACTTCCACGAGATCGGGCGTTAAAGGAGCTCCGCTCAGATCGGCATAGGCGATGATACGGTTCAACGCGCCTTCGAGTTCGCGGATGTTGGACTGCACGCGCTCGGCAATGCCTTCCAATATCTCATCGGAGATGTTCCTGCCAGTGCGTTCTGCTTTCGAGCGCAGAATGGCGAGGCGGGTTTCAAGGTCGGGCGCCTGGATGTCGGCGGTCAGACCCCATTCAAATCGCGAGCGAAGGCGTTCTTCGAGAGTCACAAGCGACTTCGGGGGGCGATCCGACGAGACGATGATCTGCTTATCCTGCCCGTGCAGGGTGTTGAAGGTGTGAAAGAATTCCTCCTGCGTGGATTCCTTCCCGGCGATGAATTGAATATCATCAATAAGCAAAACATCGGCAGATCGGTATTTCTCGCGGAATGCCTGCGTGGTATGCGAGCGAATGGCGTTGATCATGTCATTCGTAAATTCTTCGGAGGAGACGTAGAGGATGTTAAGCCCGCTGGCGTGACAGGCGTTGCCAATGGCGTGAAGCAGATGGGTCTTGCCAAGTCCCACGCCGCCGTAGAGGAACAACGGGTTGTACGCCCGCGCGGGTTTTTCAGCCACAGCCTGACATGCCGCATGAGCAAGGCGGTTGCCCGACCCCACAACGTAGGTGTCGAAGGTGTAACGCGGATTGAGCGTGACATGCCTGGGTTTTGGCTCCGGCGGAGTAATCTGTATGGAAGCAGGAGCAGGCTCCGGCTCGGATGAGGCGTTTTCTTCCGATTGGGAAACGATAAAACTAACAGAGACCTTCGAGTTGAGGGTATCAATCAAAATCTTGTTGACTGAGGCGGCAAGGCGGCTGTCGAGCCAGTCGCGGGCGTAGGCATTGCGAACGCCGACCGTCAGAGTTCCGTTTTCATAACCGACGGGACGGGTATCGCGCACCCAGGTATCGAAAGATGCGCGCGGCATATCCATTTGGAGTTGCGCAAGGACGGTCTGCCATGCCTGTTCAGCGTTCATAAATATTTCCTTAGTGCCTGGAATGATTTGATTTCAGCGTAGATGGAATTAACCCGCCCTGTTTTGGCGGCTTTTCCTGTCTTTTTGTAAATTTATTACTGTTGGTCTTTCAGGGGTTGCGGATGATCTTGATGGAACTCACATCCGTTCTTTCAGCGTGCGTCTATTCTAGCAGAACATCGCATTCAATAACAGTCGTTCAGCCTACGCAAAGTTAAAAGATTATGTTTTTTTAAGATTGACCCATCTTAAAGAATCGTTCATGTTTCGTCATATTCGGGGTCGTTTTGTAGAACAGGCGTTTCAGCCAAAAGCATCCTTTTGCCTGCCACCCACCCCCATATATGGGCATTTGGGGCTGTATGAAGGCATTACCGGCATATTTATCTTAAAGAATCATTTTGCATAACGCCTATGAATTGATTTCAACAAGTCTCGAAATCCTGCGATTCATTTTGTAATTGCAAATAATTATGATGAATTACTGTTTGATTCCGCGCGGAACCCATACAAGAACCGTCGTCCCCTCGCCAATAACCGATGAAATATCAATGTCGCCGCCCGATGCATGGGCGCGAGTCTGCATATTTGCCAGCCCATGACCGATGGATGCGGACATTTTCCGCGTATCAAAGCCTTTTCCATCGTCATGAATTTCCATCAAGACGCGGTCGTCTGTGGTCCAGAATGATATTTGAACGGTTTTCGCCTTGGAATGCTTGGCAGCATTGGCTAATGCTTCCTGGCAGATATGGAATAATGCCAATGCCTGCGATTGAGTCAACTCTTTCAGGTCTGAATCGGGCATTGTAAAATTGACTTCAGAGAAGGTGTTCGCGCGATATTCGGCAATCAAACGCTTGATTCCGTTTATAAAGCCGTCGTTACCCAATTGGCGGGGTCTTAGATCCAAAATATAAGCCCGCAAATCGCGGATCGCTTGATTCAATCCGCCGATTGCATGATCAATTTTCCCCTTTGCGGCTTCGATATCTTCATCTACAAGATGCTTTGCGCCTTCCAAGCCCAGACCAACCCCGTAGATGGACTGAATAATGCCATCATGCAGGTCCATGCCAATGCGATTCCGCTCTTCCAACACAGCCAGCCGTCTTGCATTCGTATGTAAATGCGCGTTTTCGATGGCGAGTCCCGCCCAGGCGCCCACTGCCGCAAGCATCTGCAAACTCCGTTCTTCAAATGGAACCTTGGAACGTGAAGCAACGCTCATTACACCCATCACATTATCGCCTGAAAGAAGCGGAATGCACAAAATCTGCCTGAACCCCGCCTCAATAATGGCTCTTCGCAGGAAATTTTCATCGTTTTCGAGATCGTCGCTGAGGAACGGACGCCCGGTCTTCGCCACAATTCCGGGGTAGCCCTCGCCCAAATGGAAGACATTCCGGGTCCAGAACGCCTCGGCAGCCTGTCCGCGGTGAAGCATCATCCTCAACGTAGCCTTATCCTCTTCCAAAAGGAAGATTTCGCCCGCTTCGACGCCCATGTAGTTCATCACCAGCCTGAGCGCTTTGTTGAGAATTTCGTTGAGATCAAGGCTTGAGGTCAGCGTGGAGGCGATGTCGTTCAGAAGATTCATCTCCACATTGCGACGGGTCAACGCGGCATCCCGTTCCTTCATCTGGTTGATCACCCGCGCATTGCCGATGGCGGCGGAGGCATACGTGGCAAGCATCTGGATGATCATCTCGTCATCGGAGGAAAATTCATCCGCATCCAGTTTATCTGTCAGGTAAATTTGCCCGATCTGCCCTTCGCTATTGCGGATTGGCACGCCGAGAAAAGAGGTCATATGAGGGTGATGAGCCGGAAAACCCGACGATTTGGGATGGTCCTGGATGAGAGGGACGCGCAATGGAATATCTGCATCCATCAACTCGCCAATCAGCCCCACCCCCACAGGCGGGTGAGCGATCCGTTTAATCTCATCGCGGCTCATGCCGACGGCGATGAATTTTTCAAGTTTCCCCGATTCGTCCAGCACCCCAAGAGCGGCATACCGCGCGCCAGCCTGTTCGCAGGCAGTTGCGGCTATCCGCTCAAGGAGGGTTTCCAAAGAGACATCCTTCACGAGTTCGAGGCTTGCGCGATGCAGGGCGAAAAGACGTTCCTGTAATTGCTCACGGGTTAGCAGCATCCAAACTCCTCAAACAGATTATACCCTTGAGTTTGATAGAATTTGGGGGCAGGCAAAACCTAGAATAGGAATCATGATGACAACCTCTCGAATCTCCGGCTTTTACAACATGACTTTGGATGAACGCCGCCAAAAACTGGCGGACGCCGCGGCTCTGACTCCGCCCGATCTTGGGGCGTGGACCTCAGGCGGAATCTCCGCCGATGCCGCTGACCACATGATCGAGAACGTGATCGGTTTGCACAGTTTGCCATTGGGCATTGCCCTGAATTTCATGGTCAATGGCAAAGATGTGCTCGTGCCGATGACACTTGAAGAGCCTTCCGTTGTGGCGGGTGCTTCCTTTATGGCGAAACTTGCCCGCGCAGGTGGCGGCTACCAAGCCACCACCACCGACCCGCTCATGATCGGGCAGATGCAAGTTATTAACGTGACCAATCTCAATGAAGCCAAATTAAAAATCTACGAGAAAAAAGCCGAACTCCTCGCCGAAGCGGATTCGATTGACCCGATCCTCAAAAAGTTTGGCGGCGGCGCACGCGACCTTGAAGTTCGAATATTCAACGACTCCCCTATTGGCGGTTTTCTTGTTGTTCACCTCATTTATGACGTCCGCGATGCGATGGGTGCAAATGCCGTCAATACGGCATGTGAAAGGCTCGCGCCGAAGATCGAAGCGCTCACTGGCGGAAAAGTTCACCTGCGCATTCTCTCCAACCTCGCCGACCGGCGCATTGCACGCGCGCGTTGTACCATCCCTGTCAAGGCGCTGGCGTTCGATAATTTCTCCGGCGAACAAGTGCGCGATGGAATCATCGCCGCCTACGCTTTTGCTGCTGTGGATCCTTACCGCGCAGCCACTCACAACAAAGGCATCATGAACGGCGTGGACGCGGTCGTCATCGCCACCGGAAACGATTGGCGCGCCATCGAAGCAGGCGCTCACGCCTACGCCGTCAAAAATGGACATTACACCTCCCTTTCCACTTGGGGCAAAGACAGCGAAGGCAACCTGGTCGGTACGCTCGAAATGCCGATGGCAGTTGGCATCGTCGGCGGCGCAACCAAAGTCCACCCGGCGGCACAAGCGGCAGTCAAACTCATGGGAGTGAAAACTGCCAACGAACTGGCTGAGATCATCGTCTCGGTTGGCTTGGCGCAGAACATGGCAGCCCTCCGCGCTCTCGCCACCGAAGGCATCCAACGCGGACACATGTCGCTGCACGCCCGTCAGGTTGCGATTGCGGCGGGCGCAAGCGGCGACTTGGTCGAAAAGGTCGCGACACAGATGGTGGCAGAGAAGGTTGTGAGAATTGACAGGGCGGAAGAGATTTTGAAGTCTTTGAGTGGAAAGTAGAAAGTGGTAAGTTAGTAGATTGGTAAATGGTGTCTCATGGATATCGAAGCCTTAATTGAATTCACGCAACGCATTGTCCGCCAGCCGAGTATGTCTGGTGAGGAAGGCGCGGTCACGAGACTCGTCGTGGACGAGATGAACGCTCTCGGCTTCGATAAGGTTTGGGTGGACAAATACGGTTCCGCCATGGGAATGATCCGCGGGGCGCAGGCAGGGAAGACTCTGCTTTTTGATGCGCACACCGATACGGTGGGAATCGCTCCCGGGTCCATCTGGACTCGCGCCCCTTTCGGCGCTGAAGTGACCGACACCCACATGTACGGGCGCGGCGTGATGGATATGAAAGGCTCGCTCGCGGCGATGATCCACGCGGCGGCGAGTGTGGACCGAAGCAAGCTCGCGGGCACGGTGGTGATTTCGGCTTCGGTGATGGAAGAGGTTTTTGAAGGCGGCGCGCTCAAAGCCGTGATGGATGAAGTGAAGCCAGATTATGTCGTGATCGGTGAAGCGACCCAACTCAACCTGGCACGCGGTGGGCGCGGGCGCGCGGAGATTCATCTCGAAGCGATTGGCAAGCCCGCACATTCATCCTCGCCACAGTTGGGAATCAACGCCGTGCATTTGATGACGAAGATTATTGCCGAAGTAGAGAAAGTAAAACTTGGCGAACATCCGCTGATGGGTCCCGCCATTCTTGCTCTCACCGATATTATTTCAGAACCGTATCCGGGTTACTCGGTTATCCCTGCGCTTTGCAAAGTGACCTACGACCGCCGCTTGCTGCCGGGTGAAACGCCCGAAGGTGTGTTGAGTGAAATTACGTCGTTACCCGCGTTGAAGGATATCAACTTCACGGCGAAGATTGCACAAAGCGACCACATCACCTACACCGGCGAAACCTTGAGCGCGAATAAATTCTTCCCAGCCTGGGAATTGGAAGAAGACCATGAGTTCGTGCAGAAGGCGTTGAAAGGGTTACGCGCCTCAGGGCTGAACCCGAAACTGGGTGCTTACCGATTCTGCACCAACGCCGCGTACAGCATGGGCATAGCAGGCGTGCCAACCATCGGCTTTGGTCCCGGCGCGGAAGGGGACGCGCATGTGGTGGATGAACCTCTCAGCCTCGATGAACTTGCGAAGACAGCGAGAGGGTATGTGGGGATTATTGAAGCGGTGCTTGGGAAGTAACAAGTGGAAAGTAGAAAGTGGTGAGTAGCAAAATGAAAGAAGAAAGAAAAAAGATGAAAGATGAAAGATGAAAGACGATAACCTTCTCTGGCAGGTTCGGCATTTCGTCTATGCCCATATCGCGGAAACCGCCCGCCCACCTCGCGTGGATGAAGCCGCCGCACATTTTGGAATCTCAGACACAAAAGCCACAGAACTTTATAAAGAACTTCATAACCGCCATGCTCTATTCCTTGACCTAGACGAAGTGGCTATCCGCATGGCAAATCCGTTTTCGGGGATTCCGACGGATTTCAAAGTCCATGCCAATGGCAAGACCTGATTACCTTACACTCTTAAATCAGGACGCGGACGAGCGCGGAAAACGCGGATTCAAGGTGTTTTTTTTTGGGCGTTTTGTCAAAAAAATCTGCGTTCATCCGCGTTTTCAGCATCCCAAAAACAAAGTGTAAGGTAATCGATGGCAAGACATATTTTGCCAAGTGGAACGCCAAAAGAAATTTACCACCACAAGCCGACCGCCGACGGCGGACCGCGGTCTATGGTCTGCGGTCATAATTTTGGAATATCCCCTATTTTTGGATAACATATGGCATTAATTATCTTCGACTACGACGGCGTTCTGGCAGACACGCTCGACGACCTAATCCACTTTGGGCAACAAACCTGCGATCAATTGGGTGTAAAACATACTGTAACGAAAGATGACCTGAGCAATCTTGAGGTGATGTCTTTTGCTACCTACGGACGCGCCTGTGAAGTCCCTGAACATCTCGTGGATGAGTTCGTCAAAATCAGTCTGAACTTATTCGCTGAGAAAAAATCTCCGCCCGCTATTTTTGATGGGATGAGCGAAGTCATTCAGCATTTTTCCAGCCAGCACAAACTCGCCATTGTGACCACCAACTCATCTCAAAATGTAAATCTATTTCTTGCTCAACACAGCTTAAGCGACCTATTCCATGCCGTCTATGGCGTGGACACGCCCGGCTCTAAGGCGCATAAAATTTCACTGGCGCGAGAACGCTTTGGTGAAGAATCCATTTACATGATCGGCGACGCATTGAGTGATGTCCGCGCCGCAAAGGAAGCGGGCGTGACCAGCATCGCTGTGACATGGGGACATCAGCGTTTGGAGACGCTGCAAAGAGGCAAGCCGGATTATGTGGTGAATGATCCGCGTGAGTTAGTTCAAGTTATTGAGCGATAAAATCAATACATCGTTCAGTTCTTCAAACAGGTTTATTTGCCATAATTTTGGTATATTCAGAAGTACTTATGGAAAAGAAAACTCTAACACCAGAAGACATTTCAAAAATTATTAGCGGCTTCGACCCAATTGATTGGGTTCAGGTGGAGCTTCTCGCCAAAATGCCTCCTGAAAAAAGACTCGTTCCTGGCTTAAATGCGCAGGAATTTTCAATGGCAGCATTACGTGGAACATTTCGAAGAAAATATCCTGAATTATCCATAGCCGAAATCAATATGAAAGTATTAACTTATCTAACTCCTATACGCATGGAGACAAAATGACAGCCATTTCATTTTATGTTCAGATTGTCAAAGCTTTGGATGAAATCGACGCTCCGTATATGATCGTCGGCGCATTTGGTGGATACCCATTCGGCATTACCCGTGTAACCTTTGATATTGACATACTTGTAGACTTACGAGAAAAAGACTTTGAAATACTCTCTCAAAGGTTCCCTCTACCACGCTATTATGCAGACCCTGAAATGATGAAAAACTCGATACAAATGGGAATCATGTTCAATCTTATTGACACAAATGAAGGCATCAAAGCCGATCTTGTCCCACTAAAAAGAGAGCCTGAGTATCAAATCGCCTTTGACCGCCGAATTCGCCGTGAATTCGTTGACCCTTCGGGAAATTCTTTTTCAGCATGGGTAGCGCAACCTTCTGACATCATTATTGGAAAATTAAATGCTTGGAACGAAGGCAGGTCAGATAAGCACCCTAAAGATATTTATGCAATGATTGTTTTTGACTTAAGTGGTGCAAGTGATTTAGCCATTGACTATGCCTTGGTCACAAAAGAAGCGTCCCAAATTGGGAAAGACACGCTCGAAATGTGGAATCAAGTGTTTGCAAAAGCAAAAGAAGAAGTAGAGAAACACAGAAAATAACAAGATAGCTTTTGCAAGCCCTCACCCGCTACAATCCTCCTACTTACTCAGGAAAAATAAATGACAACTCCTCAACCCTTCTCAACCTTACTGAAACCCGTCAAGCCGGTTGGCATTGTCGGCTATGGTTCGTATGTGCCGCGCTTCCGTTTGCCCGCCAAGGAAGTCGCCCGCGTGTGGACGGGCAAAACGGGCGGACTTCCCATCAAAGAGAAAGCCGTACCCGGGCTGGATGAAGACGTGATCACCATGTCCATCGAAGCGGCGCGCAATGCGATGGCGCGCGCTCAAATTGACCCGACCGAATTACGCGCCGTGTGGGTCGGCTCGGAGTCGCATCCGTATGCGGTCAAGCCTACTTCCACGCTCGTCGCTGAAGCCATTGGAGCCGTCCCAAACACCCAAGCCGCAGACTGGGAATTCGCCTGTAAAGCAGGCACCGAAGCGCTCGTCGCCGCGATGGGTCTGGTCGGCTCGGGCATGGGTCATTACGCCATGGCGATCGGCATGGACACCGCGCAGGGCAAGCCCGGCGACGCGCTCGAATACACCGCAGGCGCGGGTGGCGGCGCGTACATTGTCGGTCCCGCCGAAGAGTCGATGGCGGTCATCAACGCTTCGTATTCCTTCGTCACCGACACGCCCGATTTCTGGCGGCGCGAATATCAGAAATATCCCGAACATGGCATGCGCTTCACAGGCGAACCCGCCTACTTCAAACACGTCAGCGAAGCCGCCACGCATCTCATGGAAGCCAGCGGCACCACCGCCAAAGATTACAAGTGGGCGGTCTTCCACCAACCCAACACCAAATTCCCGCAGCGGGTCGCGGGTCAACTCGGCTTTTCGATGGATCAAATTGAACCCGGTCTGCTCGTGCCCATTATTGGAAATACCTACGCAGGCGCGGCGATGATCGGTTTGACCGCGACTCTCGACATCGCCCAACCCGGTGACCGGATCCTCGTCGTCTCTTTCGGCTCCGGGGCTGGGTCAGACGCCTTCGACATTACCGTCACTGATAAAGCGCCTGCCAGACAAAACCTCGCCACCAAGACTCGCGAATACATCGCCCGCCGCACCGAAATTGATTACGCGACCTATGTGCGTTTCCGTGGCAAGTTGGCGATGAAGTAAAAATTCAGTGAATAGAGAATAGGTCATAGGGAAAAGGGAAACCCACTCTTCACTATCCCCTATTCACTATTCTCTATGACACAATCAGGAAACCATACATGACAGACGTCGTTATTGCAGGAATTGGACAAACTGAAGTTGGCGAGCATTGGGATATTGGTCTGCGCGACCTTGCCTATGCCGCCATTCATGATGCGATTGAAGATGCAGGCGGACTCAAGCCGCAGTCTCTTTTTGTGGGCAACATGCTCGCACCCAACCTTTCACGGCAGGCGCATGTCGGCGCGTTGCTCGCGGATTATTCTGGCTTGAATGGCATTGAAGCCGTGACTGTTGAAGCGGCAGGAGCGTCGGGCGGAGCGGCGCTGCGCCAAGGCTATCTCGCCGTCGCCAGCGGGTTTGTGGATGTGGCATTGGTTGTGGGCGTGGAGAAATTTACAGACAAGGTCGGCGCGGGTGTGGATGAAGCCCTCGCCACCACAGGCGATGCCGATTACGAAGCCGTGCAGGGCATGACTCCCGCCGCGCAAGCCGCGTTGTTGATGAAGCGTTACATGCACGAGTATGAAGTCCCTGCCGATGGGTTTGCGGGGTTTGCGCTTGCGGCTCATGCGCACGGCGCAGGCAACAAGAACGCCATGTTTCGCAAAGCCATCAAGCCGGAAGTGTATGCCAAAGCGGAAATGGTCAGCGACCCGCTCAATATGTTTGATATGGCTCCCAATGCAGATGGTGCTGCCGCGCTCGTTCTGACTCGCCGCGAGCTGCTCCCCACCAGTTTCAAGAATCCACTCGTGAAGATCGTTGGCTCAGCAGCATCTTCTGATACATTGGCATTGCATGATCGCAAGAATATGTTGTTTTTTAACACGGCGCATATTTCTGCGGGCAAGGCGATGAAGCAGGTTGGTTTGACTCTCGATGGGATTGACTTCTTCGAATATCACGATGCATTCAGCATTTTTGCCGCGCTGCAACTCGAAGCGGTTGGATTTGCAAATAAGGGAAGTGGATGGAAACTCGCTGCCGATGGTTCGATCGGTTTGAAGGGCAGTATTCCCTGTGCGACGATGGGCGGCATGAAAGCGCGCGGATTCCCCGGCGGGGCTGCGGGCGTGTATCAAGCTGTCGAAGCAGCGATCCAGTTACGAGGTCAGGCGGAGGCGAATCAGGTAAAGGATGCGCGTTTGGGTTTGATCCAATCGCTGGGCGGCCCGGCATCTACAGCTGTCAGCCATATCCTACAGCGGTTGGACCCTTAAGAGTAACGCATAGCAGTTTTGAAAACAGGTCACGCAAATTGCATGACCTGTTTTTCTTAAAGATATTCGTTTACTTACCTAAGGGCAGACTGAGATGCCCGGCATCCAATATCCCTTAACAGCAGTAGCAGCCAGTGTCTCATTGAGCGCGTAGCTGAGATTTCCAGCCGCGCCATAGAAATTGATCGAGATATTGGCAGTTTCGGAAGTTAGGTTTTGAACATATAAGGCAGAGCTATAGTTGTTGCCAGGTCCACCATTTTTATGCAGCATCGGGAGATACGCTGTAAATCCGCCGGAGGAAAAGCCCAAAATAGGTGGTCACTTCAGCGCCAATATGCGGTCTTCCTACTGCCACAACATTGGTGTTGGATGTGATCACAGCGCTGCCAGAGCGTCATTGAGGGTGCAACTCAAATTCTCATTGATGTAGTAAAACTTAAATTTAAAGAGTGGTGATGTTGCCGTCGTAAGAGGCGATTTAAGTTCCCAGATGTGGTCGTTCCATTGTAAGAATAGACTAGATTGTCAAAAAATATTTATTGGCCTGCTTTAAGTAAATCGTCGAATGTTTTTACAGATAGTGACCACCGACCGCAGATCATAGACCGCGATCCGCCGTCGGCGGTCGGGCATGCCCCACCTTAAAAAATTGCACGAATATTGCAGTTTAAAATCGAGTAAAATCTCATGACTATCCTGATTTTTACAAAATATTGATTGCAGGAGACATGTCAGCATGTTTGTTACGAAGAATCTCTATCAAAACGATGATGCCTTGAAGAACACTCCGCTTGGGCAATCTTCGCAAACCATTGGGTCGTGGGGATGTTTACTGACCTCCGTTACCATGATGTTAAATGGCATTGGCTACAATGAAACCCCCGTTACGGTGAATGATAAAATGAAAAAGGCAGGCGGGTTTCAAGGGGCGCTTTTTATCCCAAGCATGCTTCCATACGTGTGGCCAAATGTCGCTTATCGAGACATGCAGCCATGCGAGTCTACGCCGGCTCCCATCGCGCAAATTGACGCAGCCGTGGCGGCTGGGAAACCGGTCATCCTTCAAGTGGACTGGAACAAGCAACAAGGCATACAGACTCATTTTGTGTTAGTGAAAGAAAAAAAGGGCGATGATTACGTTATTTACGACCCTTACAAGTATGGCGGCGACGCGCCCGATAAAGAAGTCCTGCTGACGAATCGATACAAATACAACGGCGCCAAACTCGCCACCGAAATCAGCGCTGTATTATGGTTCGAAAATTACAGCCTGGCTGCCCCCGAACCACCCCAAAAAACCGCCGTGCCGCTCCCTGCGGAAAAGTTCACGCTGTATGCCAGCGCAGACGATCTGGCGCTGCGCGCCGAGCCCAGTATCAGCGGGTATCTTTGGAAACGCATGTTGATGAACACTGAACTCATCAGCCTTGAACCCAAAGCGCAAGCGGCTGCCAAAGTTGGCGTGCAGGGGCAATGGATTCAAGTGCAAGACCCCAAAGGCGATCAAGGATACGTTGCAGCATGGTATGTCTCCGATCGGAAGTCTCAACCTGCGCCCGCCTCTTCTTCGACGCCAAAACCTGGCTCAGCCCCCGTGCCGGGTTCTGCGCCGAAACCGGGGTCCGCTCCTGCGCCAACCCCGCCAAAATCAACTGTGCCTGCCGGAGCCTTGGCGCTGTATCCCGCCACCCAGATCACGCTGCGCAGTAAACCCGTGCAGGCTCAAGATACCATCATCCGGTATGTCAATCCATCCGAACAACTGATCAGCCTTGAATCGGCAAACGATGCCATCAAGAAAGTTGGCGTACAAAACCAGTGGATCAAGGTCAAGGATGCGGGCGGGAAAGAGGGGTATGTGGCAGCGTGGCTCGTCAAATATGCAGGCGGCTCTACAGCGCAAGCCGCCAGCGCCACAGCCGCATCCACGGGTGGAACTGTAAAAGTACGCACAACTGCAGA
Organism: Chloroflexota bacterium; assembly: GCA_013388795.1. GTDB lineage: Bacteria > Chloroflexota > Anaerolineae > Anaerolineales > Villigracilaceae > Villigracilis. The sequence goes on from JACAEP010000144.1 coordinate 15,677, forward strand.
GGCAGTCTCCTTGAGAAGCCAGCCCATCGTCAGTGATGCGACCTTGATCAAGCGCGTTCCCATAAACTATGAATTCATCATTACAGAAAGCGGGGGCGAAGCCAAAATCGGCGCGAACAACCAATGGATCAAGGTCAAAGACGCGAGCCACGAAGGCTACATAGCCGCCTGGTTCGTAACGCGATAACAGACGGGAGAATAGACATGGAAACCGAAAACAAAACCCCCATTCTCGAAGTCGCTTGGCGCAAGTTTGCCCAATACGATGACACGTCTGTAAAAAGAACGGCGGCCTTTATCAATCTCCGCAGGTGGATCACCATCTTTGGTATTTTGGCAACCCTGCTTTCCATTCTGACCGTTTTTTACCCCACAGAGAATACCTTTCTGCCAGCCTGGGGCGGAGTGGCGTTGAAATACCTTCTGGTCGCATCGCCGATCATTGCCTCTCTGCTGGCGGCATATACAAATGAAAATTTTTCAGCCGGCGACTGGCTGGTAGCGCGGGCAGGCGCAGAAGAGATACTGAAAGATATTTATATATACCGCACTATCCTTCAAAACAGTCCTAAACGGCGCGAATGGCTGGAAAAAAGATTGGAGCGCATCCAACGCTCTGTATACCGCGGGATGAACGGCGAACTGGTGATGGAGACATTCAAAGGAGAGGTGCCGCCCGCTCCACGCTTTAGCCCCGGCAAACCTGGCAACGATAACGGGTTTAGCAACCTGAGCGGTGATGAATATTTCAAATACCGCCTTGAAAATGAACTGAACTGGCACATTAAAAAAGTCAATGTAAAACAACGCGAACGCACCCGTTTACAGCTGCTTGTTTACATCTCTGGCGCAATCGGCGCCCTGTTGGCAGCCACTGGCGGAAATTGGGCCGTCTGGGTGGCATTAACCGCTTCGCTTACCAGCGCTTTCCTCGGCTGGCAGCAGTTGAAAAACCTTGAACTTGTTGTAAAGAACTACAGCAAGGTCATCATGGAATTAAGCATCATCTCGGATCATTGGAAGAACCTGGAAGCCGAAGAACGCACCCAAACAGAAGTCAATCGCATGGTGCGCGCCACCGAAGATGTGCTATGGAGCCGAAACGTCGAATACATCAAAGCCATGCAGGAAGCCCTGCGCGAATCCAGCCTCGATGAAGAAGCCAGCCTCATCAACCGCATCATTCAAGAACAACGTGAATCCGACCAACGCTTCCGCAAATCTCTGGAAGATGCCGTTGTTGCACAAACCAGCCAAGCGCTGGGGGAAACCCGGGAAGACCTAAGCGAACAGTTCGGAGAAATTCTTGGCACACTGGCAGAGGAAGCGTCCTCCGACGTCGTGCAGGCAGAACTGGCAGCCATGCAAGCGGCGCTTCAGGAATTCAGCCGGCAAGCGGCGCAGCGCTTCGGGCTTTCAAATTCGCTGAATGCGATTCAGGAAGACTACCAGGAAGTGGAGATCGGCAGCCACACACCGCGCGAAGTATTAAACCAATTGCTTGCGCGTTACCCAAAAACAGATGAAGTGAAAGGCTGAATTTCGATGACAGACCCCGACGCAAGCGCCCCTGAAAAAAAATTAGACCCATCCGCGAACCCAATCCCAATGCCCAATGCATTCTCGAACAAGACTGCAACGGATGCAGCAGCGTCCAATCAGGTCATAGATCCAATTCCCCCGAAGTCTGAACCGGAAAAATTGGCTGAGGCAGTTTCGCCGCCGAAAGAGAATCCGCCTGCAAAAGAAGGCAGCGCCGAAACCAAAGTTTCAAAACGCGCTTCAGACGACAAGGACGAGGATGACGATTTTGCGCGAGAATACAAACCCTTGCATCCGGAAGTCAGACCGCATGCCTTTGTCGTCATGCCATTCGGTCAGAAAAAGGGGCCGGATGGGCGCCCGTTCGATTTCAATGCAATTTATAAAACATTAATCAAGCCTGCGATTGAAGAAGCCGGGTTCGAGGCGTTCCGCGCCGATGAAGAAACTTCATCAGGCGATATTCTGACCGACATGTTCCAGGAACTCTTACTGGCAGACATGGTTATATGCGATCTAAGCATAGACAACGCCAACGCGTTCTATGAATTGGGTATTCGTCATGCCTTGCGCAAGCGAGGCGTGGCGCACATCCAGGCCGGGCGCGCCTACATGCCGTTCGATATTTTCAACGTGCGCACCCTGCCCTATCACATTACCGAAGACGGCCTGCCAGACCCGGCTCATTTGCGGAATGATATGAAAGCCATAGCGCGTCTCATCAAAGATACATGGAAATCGGACCGCGACCTGGTGCATAGCCCCATCTACAACCTGTTGAGCGGTCTAAAAGAGCCGGAACGAAAAAGCCTGCAAACCCATCTTGCCACGGGCTTTTGGCGCGAGTACGATCAATGGCGAGACCGGGTGAACATCGCCCAACGCGACAAACACATCGGCGATATCCTGCTGCTCACCGAAGAGATCCGCAACCCGCTGATCCGCGAGGACGCCATCGCAGAGGTCGGCAGGGCGCTGGCCAAGCTGGGGCGCTACGAACTGGCGTTGAAGCAATACCGCGAAGGCATCGAGGTCAACCCGGCCAATCTAGACTTCCGCCGTGAAGAAGCCTTTCACTTGAACCGAGTTGGACGCGTAAATGAAGCCATCGTCAAACTGGAAGGCATCCTAAAAGATTTCCCCAACGACAACAAAACCATCACCTATCTGGGACGCATTTACAAAGAAATGTGGACAACCTCCTGGTTAAGAGTGCGCAACCGGCAAAAACGAATGAAATTTGCCTATGACAACTATCACTGGCTGATTCAATCCATCGACATTTATACAAAAGGCTTCCAGCTTGACCTGCGCGACCCATATCCGGGCATCAACGCGTTCACGCTTTCGATGCTCGCCATCCATCTTGCCGACCGGTTTGACAGCAAGAAAAATCCGGACCCCGATATTGCCCGTATTCGGCACATGTTACCTGCTTTACAGAACACCCTGCAATTCAGCCTTGAAAGCAAGATCGCCTACGACCCGGAAGGCGCAGATTATTGGACGCTTGCTTCAATGGCAGAATTGAACTTATTCACATCCAACGACATCACTGAAGTGACGCGCTCCTATCGAAAGTCCGTCACCTCCATTCGGCGCGACTTGTTCGCCCTGCGTTCGTCGCTGGAACAATTGGAAACCATCAAAGCCCTGGGCGTGCGCGAGAATTTTATTTCGGCATGTATCCAATTAATCAAGGAAGAGATCCGGCATGCCAGTGCCGGAGACACCAGCAATATCACACAATCAGACCGCCCGGGCAGCAAAGCCACAGGCGGGCGGGCTTTGATCATTACCGGCTACATGGTTGACTATTCCGGCAAGGATAAAAAGTCCTTTCCGCCAGAAAAAGAAAGCGACATCCGTCACGAGATTCGCAAACGAGTGGAAAAATTCAACCCCACACCGCAAGACCGGGCCTTCCTGGCCGGGCTGTCTGCAGGGAGTGAGATTATTTTCGCCGAGGTTTGCGCAGAGTTGGGCATGAAGGTCAAAGTCTTCCTGCCGCATACAGAAGCAGCATATACCCGCAGATTTATCACCCCCGCCGGGCAAGACTGGCAAAAACGTTTCTACGACCTTCGCAACAATCCGCTTGTTGACGATATCTATCAGATCGAGCATCTTGGACAGTATAAAGACGGCGATAATATCTATGAACGCAACGGGCGTTGGGCCATCTACTCCGCGTTGGGGCGGGTCGGCGTTGACAACATGCGCATGATCGCCGTAGCGAATGAATTTATCGGCGACACCAAAGACCGCGACATTCTGCTCACCCGCTACATGATCGACCTGATGCGCAACCTCGGCGGCGTGGTGGAGGAAATCATCAACCCCTCCAAATACATCCATAACGTCATCGACAGCGCCCTCGAACAACTCATCAAACAAGGCAACGGCAGCAACAATGGCAGCAAGACCAAATTAAGAAAGCTGACCAAATCGAACAACCAGAAAACAGTCCAATAAAAAGAAATACAAAAAAGACCCGCCTACTCGGCGGGTCTCATGGTCTTTGCCACTTTTTCCTTCAAGTAAGGCCAGATCTCACCCCGCCCCCCTTTCGCCAAAAAGAAATCCCCAGCACGGACGGTTTCAGGGCCTTCCAGCGTGTACACCGTCACCATCCGTTCCACATCTCCACCCACCACATCTTCCAGCGGCACAATCCAAGTAACCGCGCGCTTAATGCAAACACCCGGACCCGTCATCATATACGTCTCATCGAAGATACCCGCATCGATAGGCCAAACATACTGCGGCGCATCCAATTCGCTAATCAGCATATCGCCTTTTTTGGCCGTCAGCACCGAACCCCACGGCGTTTTCACCTCACAGGTTTGAGGCTCATCGGGCTGCGGCAGAAATGGCACAACGCGGCGCAGCATGGCATTGCGATACGGCTTAAAACTCAATTTCTCTAAGATCGGATCGTCAGGCCGCAACTCGAACGGCGTGGCCAAATCATCAGACATATTCTCCATAGCCCTCATATTTTAATATAAAATCATCCATCATGAATAAACTTATTGTAATCATTGGGGCAAGCGGCGTTGGCAAGACCACATTGATGAACGCTTTGCGGGCGCACGATAATTTTGCCACAGCCTACGAGCAGCACGAAGAACGTCCGTTTCAAACCCTTTTCAAGCAGGACGCGCGGTACGCCCTCGCCAACCAGATCGATTATCTTCTCATGCGGGCAGAACAGGAACGGGAATTACGGTCTGGCGACAAACCTGCCTTGATGGATGGCGGGCTAGACCTTGATTATTACGGATTCACGCGCCTCTTTCTCGCGCGCGGCTGGCTTAGCGCTGCCGAATTTGACCTATGCCGACGCCTGCACACCTTAACCCGTCAACTGCTGCCACCGCCCGATCTCATCATCCACCTCCAGGCAGACTCGCGCACCATCCGCCAAAGACTGGCTTCAAGAAACAGGATCAACATCGCATCCAGTGAAGATGCGGAACGTTTTGAAACCTTAATCGCAGACTGGTTAAACAACGTCCCGGCGCCGCGCATCCTGCGGTTGGACGTCGCGCATGAAAGCGCAGATTACCCCGTCAGCGTGCCGCGCATCCTTGATACAATCAGGAACATCCATGGAAAACATTGACGAACTCAAACAGCACACAAAAGGAAAACCCAAATATAAACTGAAGAACGCCAGCGTATTTGTTTCACCCGGCGGCTTTCATTACATCGATCACCTTGACCCAACCCATGAGATTCCGCCGGAAATCGACGGCAGCGGGTTAACAGACGAAGAAATTGCTTACATTGAAGAGTCGCTGCAATCGAACCCGGAACGTTTGCAGAATCAGGTTGCGGCCGTGAAACGCCAATTCCCCGTTGCTGGCAAAAAGGCGCTGGACATCGGCTGCGGCGGCGGGTTGTTTCTCTCGAAACTCAAAGCCGAAGGCGCCGAGGTGACCGGCATCGAACTTAGCGATACACGCGCTTATTACGCCGCAACCAGACACGGTTTTGAAGTGATCAAACGCGCTATTGAAAATGAGTATTGGCAGAGCCTGTACGGAACCTTCGATATCGTCAGCATGTGGGATGTGATCGAGCATGTCAACTATCCGCTGGCAACCCTGCAGCATGCCGCAAAGATGCTCAAACCGGGCGGCGTGCTTTTTGTTGATACCCCCTGCCGGGATGCGTTCTACCACCGCTTTGGCGAATTTACCTACACCATTTCCGGCGGGCGCTTCCCCACGTTTCTAAACGCAATGTATTCTTCCAAACCTTTCGGACACAAACAGATCTTTTCACTTGCCGAAATGCACGGACTGTTCGAAGCCGCTGGTCTGGTAATGGTCGAGTTAAAACGCTTTCATGAACTTTCCTTCCCTTACAGTTTTTACTTGAAAAAACTGGCGCGGTCGGATTTGCTGGTTAACCTGCTCCTGCCGCTGGTACATGTTTTTTTTATGCTGTTTCCCATCCGCAATAAAATGCTTGCAGTTGGCAAAAAACCGCAACCAAAAAACGGCTATGCGGAGGTTGGTTCGAGTGGAGCCATTATTTGAACGTTATGCAGAGCGGCAGTGGCGCCCTTTAACCCAAAGCGCAAGCAAACTATTTTCTCGTATAAATCGAAAGCCATCTTAATGCACGGTTACTTGCATGAGATATGCCGTAAACTGCCGCAAGCCATAAAAGGGGATCAACAAAACAATATGAACAATGTTGCTTAATGCGAATAATAAAGCCGCCGAACGCAATAACGGGTCAAGCAGCGGCGCGAGATTTTGCAGCATCCACATGCCTGCTCCTGCAAAGACAGCCAGCAAGAGCAACACAATCATCCACAACCCCAACGGCAGCCAGGCATGACGGTCCGAATCTGAGGGCAGCATGGTGCTGGATACAGCAAACGTGAGGTAAAACCATAGGAAAAAATCCGGCACGGCAGGCAACAGGCGTATTCCCATCCAAAATAATTCAACCTGCCCGTTGCGCAAAACATTCCAAAGCGCATCCAGCCGCAGTTGCGCCACGCCAGCATAAGCAATAAAAGCCGTTCCGGCAATAATTGGCGCCAGCCCAATCAACGAGTCGCGGACGATATCTGTCCGTTCTGTCTCCACATAACCCAACTGCAAAAGGCCGTCGCCCAACGCCTGTGGAATGACGGAAAATTCCCCCGTCCGCACGCCCAGAAGTTTTGCCATCAAGAAATGGCTCAACTCATGCAGAAAGACACCCGGAAAGAATAAAAGCGAAAACAGCGCGATTGTCAACGGCTTGTTACGCGTCAGCAAAAATAAGACGATCTGAATTTCACGATGCAAAAGCCGCTGGAGCCAGACCAGCGGCAGGAGCATTAACACAAACCAGAGCAGTCCTGTGAATTGCACGTTTTATTGCGCAGCAACCCTGGCGATGGACAAAAACTCATCCGCTTTCAAACTCGCGCCGCCCACCAGCGCGCCGTCAATATCAGGCTGGGAGAAAAAGTCCACAGCGTTGGCGGCAGTCACAGAACCGCCATACAGGACTCGGATGGATTGAGCCGTTTCTGCGCCAAACATATCAGTCAAGATCGGGCGGATTATCCCGCTGTGAACGCTTTGGGCATTTTCGGCGCTGGAAGCTTTGCCTGTGCCAATTGCCCACACCGGCTCATACGCAACCACGATGCGGGGAGCAAATTCTGATGAAACACCCTGCAACCCAAGCCTTGTCTGTGAGGCGACCACCTGGGCGGTTTCTCCCGCTTCATATTGCGCCAAGGTTTCTCCAACACAAACGATAGGCGTCAACCAGGCTTTTTGCGCGGCAAGCAATTTCTTATTCACGGTTTCGTCCGTTTCGCCAAAATATGCGCGCCGCTCCGAATGCCCAAGGATGATGTAGCCGCATAATTCCTTCACCATCCCCGGCGCTACCTCGCCTGTAAATGCGCCTTTCTCTTCCCAGTGCATGTTTTGCGCGCCAAGCCCAATGCCCGTACCGTTGAGCATTTCAGCCGCCGCCATCAGGGAGGTGAACGGTGGACAGACCACTCGCTCCACTGTATGGATGGCATCCAACCCGCCAACAAGCATGGAAAGCAAATCGTGCGTTTCAGCTGCGTTCTTGTTCATCTTCCAATTACCCGCAACAAACTTGGTTCTCATAATACGTCCTCATTGAATAGTTTTTAGATAATCCTCTGCCATCAAGCGGATCCAATCCGGAGCCGCTAAATCGGAGGATAGGGAAATCAGAATCGTTTTTGCCGCTGTCAGGCTGCCTGCTTTCATTTCTATCTCGGCTTTCAACAGAAACGCCTCGTAGAGGTCGGCTTTTACCTTCTCTGCATTGGCAAGCTGGAGTTTGGCTTCTTCCACAGTCCCGTTATAGAGCGCGTACCGTCCGCGTATCACAAAACCAAATGGAAGATCGTATGCGTCCACGCGCTCAAAAAATACGAACAGCGGCATGTCTTTTTCGGCAGACGCTTTATACAATGCTTCGCGTAAACTTTCTTGAAGTTCCGGGGTTAATGGGTCGCCGCGGTCAACAGCGGCCAGCCGCAGATACATGCCGGCAGCGGGAATCCAGGCTTCACGTATTTTGAACTCTTCCGCCGCGTTCAGATAAAAATCTCTGTTTGTGGGTCGTGCGAGGTTTGCAGCGTGCGCCAGCGCCTCATACGAAGCGGAGAACTGTTCGTCATCCCATAAAGCCAATGAAAGTTGTAGATGCGCATTGGGGTCCGCGGGGGTCTGCTTCACAAGTTCGCGCGCGGCAGCCACTTCAGCAGATTCGGACTCTTCCGTTGCCGCTTCTTGAGTGGCAAATTCCACAACTTCGGTTGCAAACGCCGCAGTGGCGGTTTGTGTAGGCATTTGGGTTTGACGGAATGACCTGCCACGGAGGGCAAACAAACCGGCCACAAAGCACAGGATGAGAGTCAAACCACCTGCAACCCAGACCCAGCCCGATACACGCTTCGAGGCGGGACGTTGAACCATCACCGTTTTAGGGGCTGCTTCGAGCGGTTTGGTCTTGATCTCCTCTCGTATGCTGGCAGGCCGCACCTTGATCGATGTTCCCTGCACAGGCACGCCAGAATCCATCCACGCCTGCCGGAAGGCTTCGACCATTTCTTCCACAGTTTGGTAACGGTCCAACCGGTCTTTGGCAAGTGATTTCAATAGCACACGCTCAATCGGTTCGGGCACGCTTGGGTTGACCGTATGTGGCAATGGCAGGGGTGTGTAAATATGATCGTGAATGATGGAAAATGGCGTATCGGCTGTAAAGGGCACGCGTCCGACGACCATTTCATATAACATCACACCGAAAGAGTAGATGTCGGTTTTGCCATCCAGGTCTTTTTTGCCCAGGGCTTGTTCAGGGGAAATATACTGCGGCGTGCCCATGATCGAATCGGAAGAAAGTGTCGCCTCGCCCGCCTGGGCAATTCTCGCCAGTCCAAAGTCTGCAAGGTACATTACGTTGTTGTTTGAAATCAATACATTCGATGGCTTGATATCGCGATGCAAAACCCCCTGCCTGTGAGCATATGCCAAGGCAGACCCAACGGAATCGACAACTTGCTCGATCTCAGCCGAAGTCAGCCGACCTTTGTTCAGGCGGGCTTTGAGCGTATCGCCTTCAATGAACTTCATCACCAGATAGGGGCGCGCTTCATGTTCGGCATAATCGTATACCGGCACAATATTAGGATGTTCCAGCCTTGCTACAACCCGCGCTTCGCGTTGAAAACGGCTGATAAACGTCGAATCTTCATTGAATGCCTGATGCAAAACCTTCAAGGCCACATATCGGTCCAGGGCGGCATGATAGGCTTTAAAGACCGTCGCCATACCACCCTGCCCCAATTGCTCAATGATGTGATACGCGCCGACATTTTCACCGGGTTTGAACGACATTCTCTACGTCTCCGTGTGGATATTTACCCATTATACCCAGCGGGGTTGTTTTTCGGTTGCGGGTATGTAAATTGTTTGTAAACTGAAATGGAAAAAACAAACGGGCATGGAAAAACCCACGCCCGTCTCCAGAAGACGCTCCCAAAAATTTTATGGGGTATCAACAGTCACATTGATGACGCCATTTTCATTAGTGTAATTAACGGTATATGCCTTAAAGGAACCGTCGCCGCAGTTGACATTCCACTCTTCAACCCAGTTACCATTGGCGTCGGGCTGGGTAAGAACCGCAATGGTGGTTCCTTCCACAGTGGGCGCGTTACAACCAGACATGATGCCCACGATTTGCACCGAAGCCCAGGCGATCAGACGGGTTTCCTCGTCCGCCAAACCACCAGCAGGGATTTCACCGCTTGTATCGAACTCCGGCACAATTGGCGTACCGCTGGGATCCACAAAAGGAACATCGGTGGGAATTTCAGGGATTTCAAAATTCTGAATATCCTCCACAGCCTGCTGGGCAGCCACATACGCCTGATAGCCATAATAACCGCCAACACCAGTCACCAGACAGCAACAGCATAAAATCAACGCCGCCACAACACCAATGATTATATTACGATTGCTCTTCGGCGCAGGGGCGCCAGTTTGAGGGATGGGATTCGCTTCCATGATTTACTTCTCTCCTTAATTAATTTGATGCTGCATTATACAAACAAAAGGAGCAGCCACCTATAAAAAGCGGCTGCTCCTTTTGTCCTATCGTTGATGGAATCATTTATCGTTCAATGCCGCCACGCCGGGCAGTTCTTTGCCTTCCAGAAATTCAAGCGAAGCCCCGCCGCCGGTTGAGACGTGAGTCATTTGTTTGGCGACGCCCGCTTTCTTGACCGCGCTGGCGGAGTCGCCGCCGCCGATTACAGTGGTTGCGCCAGATTTTGCAAGGAGTTTTGCCAATGCAAACGTACCTTCGGCAAACTTCGGCATTTCGAAGACGCCCACGGGTCCATTCCAGACGATGAGCCTGGCGCCGCTCAACGTATCTTTATACACGCTGACAGTCTTCGGTCCTACGTCCAACATGCGCCAACCTGCGGGAATCTTGTCCACGTCCACGATCTGAACATTGGCTTCCGCATCGAATTTATCGGCAATGACCGCATCAATGGGCAGGACGAGTTTTTCTCCCAATTTTGCGAGCAGCGTTTTCGCCGTTTCAATAGATTCGGCTTCGACGAGACTATCCTGCATGTTCAAGCCTTTAGCCGCCAGAAAGGTATTCGCCATGCCGCCGCCAATGATGAGTTTGTCGCATTTTGCGGCAAGGGTTTCCACAACCAAAATCTTGTCACTGATCTTTGCGCCGCCGAGGATGGCGATGTATGGATGCTCAGGATTCGCCACGGCTTTGCCGAGGTATTCCAACTCCTGCTCCATCAAAAAGCCGGAGACGGCGGGCAGGAAACGGGCGATGCCTTCGGTGGAAGAATGCGCGCGATGGGCTGAGCCAAATGCGTCGTTGACGTACACATCCGCAAGAGCCGCCATTTGCTTGGCAAGGTCAAGGTCGTTCTTCTCTTCACCCTTGTGGAAGCGGGTATTTTCAAGCATCACCACATCGCCAGGCTTGAGAGATTTGGCAATCGCCTCCACCTCAGGGCCGACGCAATCGGGCGCCATGGTTACGGGGCGACTCAACAGCGTGGATAAAACTTCGGAAGCGGCGCGCAGGCTGAATTCCGGGTCGGAGCCGCCTTTGGGGCGTCCCAAGTGGCTGGCGAGCAGGAGCGAGGCGCCTTGGTCCAAACAATATTGAATGGTGGGCAAGGCGGCTTTGATGCGTTTATCATCGGTGACTTTTCCATCGGACATGGGGACGTTAAAGTCCACGCGCATGAAAACTCGTTTGCCTTTGAGATCAATATCTTTTACAGTTTTCTTGTTCATGTTTCCGCCAAAAATGCCGGGGCGGGTTATACCCCCACCCCGGCCAAATATTACAGAGATTTTGCCATCAATGCCGCGAGATCGGCTGTGCGACAGGAATAACCCCATTCGTTGTCGTACCAGGTAACAACTTTAATGAAGTTGCTCTTTTCCTTGCCCAAAACAGACGTGAAGGGCAGGTCTACAGAGGAACTGTAGGAACTGCCTTTGAAGTCCATGCTGACGAGGGGCTCGTCCACGGCTTCGAGAACGCCCTTGAAGCGGGGTTCCTTGGCGGCGTCGCGGAACATCTGGCGCAGTTCTTCGGTGGTGGTCTCTTTTTCCACTTCAGCGGTGAAATCTACCACCGAGACAGTGGGAGTCGGAACGCGCAGGGAATAGCCATCGAATTTGCCTTTGAGGTCAGGGATGACCAGCGCAACAGCCTTTGCGGCGCCTGTGGTGGTTGGGATGATGTTCAGTCCCGAAGCGCGGGCGCGGCGCAGGTCGGAATGCGGCATGTCCAACACCTTCTGATCGTTGGTGTAGGAGTGGACGGTGGTCATGAAAGCGCGCTTGATGGTGAGCCTATCATGCACGACCTTGGCAGCAGGAGCCAGACAGTTCGTGGTGCAAGAGGCGTTGGAAACAACATGATGCTTGGCGGGATCGTACTTGTCTTCGTTGACGCCAAGCACGACGGTGAGATCTTCGCCTTCGGCAGGAGCCGAAATAATGACCTTCCTGGCGCCGCCGGAAGTGATGTGATTGACAGCGCCTTTCACGGTCTTGCCCTTCTTGTTCACGCCGTCTTCTTTGATGGTGAACAGACCGGTGGACTCGATCACAATATCCACGCCTAAATCCTTCCAGGGAATGGCCGCTGGGTCGGTCTCTTTAAAGACTTTGACCTTCCTGCCGTCGATCAATAAACCGTCGTCTGCAATCTCAACCGCGCCATTGAAACGACCATAGGTTGAATCGTATTTCAGCAGATGAGCCATTGTCTTGATGTCGCCAATATCATTAAACGCGACGACTTCAAGTTTTGTGGGGTAGTAATCACGGATTGCCTTCAAAACCTGGCGACCGATGCGGCCAAATCCGTTAATACCAACTTTAATTGCCATGAGAAATTCCTCCAATGAAATTTATGTCAGAGCACACAGGGTCAAATTTTGTGATGTCTCTGGTATGGTCATTCATACAATTTGAATTTTACTGCCTTAAACCAAAATTGTGAATTTTTGTACGTCTATAATTTTTATGACAAATGTAATCGGTTACTATGATAGAAACACGAGCGCCCAAACAACTTTAAATTGATGGGGAAAAGCGGCTGAAATTCGCCGCTTTTCCCCTGCATCTTCATGTTGTTTAGGCGCTAGCTTAACGGTCCGGTTTTCTCATACAAAATATCCATGATGACTTTTGCCAGTTTGGCTGCGTCATGACGCCAGGGGCGCTCATCGTCGGTCAGGTTGGCGGTGTACGTACGTTCATCAGAGAGGGTTTTTTCATCCAAATGCACCCAAACCGAGGCGGGATTTAACTGCCCTTGAAAATTGTTGTTACAAAGGATCACATCGAACAGGTCGCTTCCCACATGTCCTTCCAAAGCACGGACATGGTCGTAGGCGCTAAACGTATCGGTTTCACCTTCCTGTGTAGCAATGTTGCACACATAAACTTTCAATGCCTTGCTGGAACGCAGACTGGCAAGCAAATCATGGACAAGCAGATTAGGCAGAAGACTCGTAAAAATACTGCCTGGTCCCACTACGATCAAGTCGGCGCTGAGAATGGCGTTAATGACCGGTGGAAATGCGGGCGCAGAATCCGGCTCCAACCAGACGCGCCGGACCCGCCCAGCCATGGCAGGGATTTTGCTTTCACCCTCCACGCGAACTTCATTCAGGGAATATGGTAATTCCAGGCTGGCCACCAGCTTCACATCATGCAATGTGGATGGCAAAACCCGCCCGTTGACAGATAAAACCCGCCCCGACTCAACTACGGCGGTTTCAAAACTCCCGGTAATGTCTGTTAGCGCAGTGATAAAAAGATTTCCAAAAGAATGTCCCTCCAAACCCGGCGCGCCGCTAAAACGATATTGAAACAACTGGGTCAACATGGCTTCATCATTGGAAAGGGCGGCAAGGCAATTCCGTATATCTCCCGGCGGGAGAATGCCAAACGTCTCGCGCAATTTACCAGACGAGCCGCCATCATCTGCCACAGTGACGACTGCTGTCAGATTTCGGGTATGTGCCTTTAATCCGCGCAACAAAGTTGAAAGCCCGTGACCGCCGCCAATGGCAACAACTTGTGGTCCGCGATTACGGCGTTGAAAATCTTGCAGCGTGTTTAAGATATTGGAACCAGGACGCAGGAATGGGCGGAGAAGAGAGCGATTCAGTTTATACATCCCATAGGCAATGAATGAGAAGCCAATCCCGCCAAAGATCAATGTCCTTAGGATTCTTGGCAAAAAACGCAGAGAAGCATAAGAAAGAAAGGTCAGCCAAAGCGGGTCGGCTGAATCGGTTCGATAGATCTCAATCAGCGCCACCGCCATGCCAAGGCCGATCAATGTGACGCCAGTCATGATAAGGAACAACCAGCGCTTGACTCCCAAACCCGGGCGGAGCCAACGCGGAAGATCTGTCAAGATTTCGATGAAGCGGCGAAATAAATAATCCATGCAAGGCATAATAGCAGGGATAAGAGGTTGAGTCAAACCTGATGCGTGGATTGCAGTAAAATGCCGGTTGACAACGCATGGTAATTTCGCTAAACTATACGCAAGAGATATACTACACGCAAAGGCAGAGTTATGAATAAAAATTTCACCCCTGCACACATCAGCGTCAAAACGCTGTTCCCTGCCGCCATTAGCGGCTGGGAAATGTTCCTGCTTGATCAGGGGCGCTCCCCCAATACCGTCAAGGCGTTTCTTTCCGATGTGCGCCTGTTGACCCAGTTCCTGCCCCCAGATCAAGAGATTGGCTCGGTCACAACTGATGATTTGAACCGTTTCTTTGAGTGGATGGAAAAAAGCCGCGGCATTCCATGCAGCCCCAAAACATTGTCGCGCCGCATCACTTCTGTCAAATCCTTTTTTCGCTGGCTTCATCAACACGGCGCATTGAGCATCGACCCGGCTGAGAAGGTGCTGCAGAGGTCTGCAATCAGCCCCCTGCCCCAAGTGCTGACAGATGACGAATACGAAGCCGTATTATTGGCGGCCGATCGTCATCGCCGCAGTAAAAAGCCAGATGCCCGTCCATATACCCTAACAGCCCTTTTACTAACAACCGCCATCAAGAAAAGCGAATGTCTTGGCATTCATGTCAACCACATTGAATTGGATGGAAAGAGCGGACCCTATCTTTTTGTCCGATACGCCAGCCCGGCCAACCGTTACAAGGAACGCAAGATCGAGTTGAGTGACGACTGGGTGCCCGCCTATAATGAATACATTGCGCAGTACCAACCTATTGATCAGGCATTTCCATGGTCGCCACGGCGCCTTGAATATCTGCTTGAAGATATCGGCAAAGAAGCGGGTTTAACCAAACACCTCTCCTTCGATATGTGCCGCTGGACGTGCGCATTGCGTGACTACCAAAACGGAATCGAGCCCGATGTCATTCGCCAAAAATTGGGCGTTTCCAAGATCCAATGGCGCGAGTTGTTCATCAAACTAAAACAACTAAACGGAGAAAAATAAAACGAAATCCCCACTGTGCTATGAGTGGGGATTTTCTTCGTCCTTTTCAGCAGGACGGTGGAGTGCGAAATACAAGACATCTTTGGTGGTTTGTTTTAGTCGGTGACGATGCGCAGGGCGAAAACCCGGCACCCAAATGATCTCATCGCCTGCGCAGAGCAAGGGCCAGCGATCTCGCGCGCGCTGGGGTAGTTTTTCGTTTACAAAAAAATCTGATAACTTTTGGGAATGCCCGTCCATCCCAAGCGGCGAAAAATGATCGCCTGGCTGACGGGAGCGAATCGCGAATGTTTTGGGAAGGTCTGCCGCATCCAACCAGACTTGATATGGGTCTTCATTCCCTTCAGCCTGCTCCATCGCCAAATCTGGGTGACGCCAGCGCTCGCAACTCACCTTCCACGCGCCCGCCAATGAAATCTGCCTGCCCAGCTCAAGCGTAAGGGGAGTACTATGCGGAGTTTGAGGCCAGCGGTCGAAGGGGAACTCGGCGTGCGGCGCACACACATGGATCACATCCGCCTCACGGAACATCCGCAGCCCAGATTTCAAGTCGAGGCGCGGAGCCGTATTCGTTGAGCAAATAAACTCAGCAGCGCGCTGCAGGGTTTTATAACCGATATCCACCCCGGGGTGCAGCGTCTCCATGGCGTGTTTGATTAAATTTCGTTGAAGTCCGAGCGGAAGAGATGCCATCTGGTTGGCATCGAATGTGATGATTCCCTCGTTGGAAGAAGTCACCGTTTTGCCCCAGGCATCTTCAAGGGACTCTATCACAAACGCATAATCGCCCTTCAGGGAGTGTGACATTCTTAAGACTGTCTCTCGAAAATTCGGGTTATAGGTTTCAAGGGTGGGAATCAGCAAATGACGGATTCGATTGCGCTGAAAATTTACGGCTTCGTTGCTTGAGTCGTAACGCGGGCGCAGCCCATGCACAGCGCAATATTGGAGCGTCTCTTCACGCCATATATCCAGGAGGGGACGCACAATGGGGATGTCTGTGTCGAATGATTGGATCACGGAACGATACGACATTCCCTTCAACCCCGAGATGCCGCTGCCCCTGATGAAATGCATGAGTACGGTTTCCACCTGGTCGTCAGCCGTATGCCCGACCGCCACCGCCTGGGCCTTGTAGCGCCGCGCAAGGTCAAATAAAAAACGATACCGCAGAATGCGAGCCGCATCTTCGATGGAGAGCTTGTTCTTTTCTGCATGGGCGCGAACGTCTGCGCCGTCAATTTTAGAAGGCAACCCAAACCGCGCGGCTGTTTTTTCAACAATGCGCGCATCGGCGACGGACTCGGGGCGAAGCTGGTGGTCAAAATAAGCAACGAGCAATGGGTATCCGGCCTCGCGCAAGACTTCCATCAAACAGAAGCTATCGGGCCCTCCAGAAACGCCAACGACAATCAGCCGGTCGCTAACCAGTTTACATTCTTCCGTCAGAACGGTTTTGATGTTTTCAAGCATTTAGATCTGATACAGTTCAACAAGAACCCCACCGGTCGATTCTGGGTGAATGAAAGCGTATTGCTTTCCATCGGCAGCGATGCGCGGCTCTTCGTTGATAAGGCGAATGTTCTTTGCTTTCAACTGCGTCAGCATGCCTTCGATATCGTCCACTTCGAGGCAGAGATGGTGCATTCCCTGTCCGCGTTTGGCGAGGTATTTGGCGATGCCTGAGTCATCGGTGGTCGGCATGACCAGTTCCACTTCTGCGCCAGCCAGGGGCAAAAATGCCACCTGTGATTTCTCGACGGGGACATCGCGCAGTTCGTGCAGGTTAATCCCCAATGCGTCGCGCCAGAATGCGAGTGATTTTTCCATATCCTCGACGACGACGGCAACATGATTGATGGCTTTGATCGTAGGCATTGATTCTCCGTAATTATTATTTCAAGATTTCAAGCGCAACCGGCAGTGCGGACTTCGCCCACTCGGCGTACATTTTGCCGGAAGGATGCAAACCGTCGGAAGCGATCAGCGTTTTATCCTTTAGCGCGAGGCGTGAGGTTGGCGTCACATCCACATAATGCGCGCCTGCTTTTTGTGTTTCCTCCAAATTGACCTGGTTGAATGCGTCAATCTCGGCTGCTATCGTGGTTGTGTCTCTGCCGTACGCAAAGGGAGTAACGCCCCAATCTGGGATGGAAAAGACGATGACACGCTTCACATCCCCGCCCGCGTATTCGATGGCTTTATTGAGCAAAAAGGCAAATCCCTCGCGGTATTCTTCGATATCCCGTCCGCGATATTGGTTGTTGACGCCGATCAGCAGGGAGACCATGTCGTAGGGCGGCTCGATGGTTTCCGCTTGAATGCCGCGCCAAAGCTCATCCGTCGTCCAGCCAGTGCGGGCGACGATCTTCACATCCACGGTCAGACCTTCATTGGCAAGCAAAGCGGCGAGTTGGTTTGGGAAACGCTCGGCTTCCCGCACACTTTCGCCGATGGTATACGAATCGCCCAATGCCAGATAACGAAGTGTCATGGAAATCTCCGGTGTTGGCGTGAATTTGTTTGAACAACCTGTCAAAACCAAACAAAACAAGATCACAAATTTCTTCACATGGCAAGTATATCAAAAGTAGGGCGACATTAATGTCGCCCTACTTTTATAAAGAGGAGAATGTTGCCAGCAAATTATAACGAGCGGATCTTCACCCACAATGCGGGGAGTTTTGCGGCCTTGCCCAACGCGCTGAGAGAGGCGCGGCGGGAGAAAACGTCGTAATCGTGCTTTTCGATATCGTCCAAAATGCCCTGATAAAAAATTGAAGCCGCGCCAATGGCGAGTTGACCTTCACGTTCGAGAAGTTTTACGCCCGCCCACGATTCGTCGTACAAGTTGCGGGTGCGTTCGATCTGGAATTTCATAAATTGACGCCAGTTATCGGTGACGCAACCTTCGGCAATATCTTCTTCACGGAGGCCGTAGGTGATGAGTTCTTCACGCGGCAGATAGAGGCGCCCATTTCTGTAGTCCTCCCCCACATCGCGCAGGATGTTGGTCATTTGCAAAGCCACGCCGAGCTTAATGGCGTATGGCACAGCATCGTTACTCTTAAAACCGACAATGTACATGCTCATCAACCCAACTGTGGAGGCGACGCCGTAACAATAGGTGGCGAGGTCGTCGAAGGTTTGATAACGGGTTTGGGATAAATCGCGGGCGACGCCATCAATTAACTGCAAGGCGTAATGACGCGGGATGTGGTAGCGGATGAGGGTATCTGCCCAGGCAGAAGCAACCAGGTCATCGGTCGAGGCGGAGGCGGTTTCGACCACTTTCCGCCAGTAATCCAGTTCAAAATCACGATCTTTGGGCAGGTCTACTTGATCCACAATGTCATCCACCGTGCGACAGAAGGCATATAAGGCGCGAACTGCAGAGCGTTTTTCTTCAGGCAAAAGGCTAGAGGCAAAGTAAAAGGATTTGCTATGATGCGCCGTAATGGCATCGGCGCTTTGGTAGGCTTTTCGCAGTGAGTCATCCCCAGCCCAGTAGGAAAAAAACGGGCGGGTGGATGGGTGAGGAATCTGCCCAGCCATGGAAAGAAGTTGATTTTCCCAGTTTGCTTGAATTTGCATGCATGTCTCCTTTGTGCGTTTTGTTGTAAAGATTTTATAGCAAATAACAGTTTTGTCAAGGTTTTGCAAGATAAAAAAATTCAACCTTGACAAATACTAGACAACATGTAAAATATGGGTATTGACAAACTAAGGAGATTTTCATGAAACCCACTGCGCTCGTGATTGGCGCGGGGATTGGCGGAATTGCCACTGCCGCCCGCCTCGCTAAAAATGGATACGACGTAACCGTGCTGGAAAAAGAATCCACGCCGGGCGGTCGTTGCAATCAGATCGTACGTGATGGACACCGCTTCGACATTGGTCCGACCCTGTTTCTCATGCCCGAGATTTGGGAGGAAACCTTTGCCTCGCTCGGCGAAAAGATGAGCGACCACCTCGACCTGCGCCGCATTGA
>JACAEP010000244.1 GCA_013388795.1 Chloroflexota bacterium
CCGAGAAGCGCGAACTCGATTCTCACCTGCGGGAATGCAAGACCTGCACGGCTCTGGCTGAGACCGGGCTGGCTCTGCGCTCGACCCGGGTGGCGGTTCCCGCGCCGGGGTTTGCCCTGCGCTTCCGGCACAAACTAGCAAGGCAAAACGCCGCCGAACAACGCCGGCGCTTAGGGGGGATGCTGGCGCTGATCTTTAGCGGGGTGGGAATGCTCGGCTGGGTATTGGCTCCGTTCCTAACTTCGGTCTTCAACTCGCCCGTTGAATGGTTAATCTCCATTGCGGGAATGTTTCTATTTATATTCTCATCCCTGCAAGCCTTCACAGAAATCATCTCCGTGATGATCCGCATCTTGCCGGAGTTTTTGCCGCCTTACATGTGGATGGTCATCTTCTCCGGGCTGGCAGGCATGGGGTTGTTATGGGCGGTATCCATCTGGCGTCTCACCCGCCGACCTCAAGGAGTTCCTGCATGAAAATGAAAACAAAACTGACTCTCATCCTCCTGCTGGCGGCTTTGCTGGTTTTGCCATTTGGCGCTGTCCACGCACAAACCAAAGATGACGAAAGCATATTCCTCTTTGGTCAAAATTACACCCTGCGCGAAGGCGAAACGCTCAACGGCAGCATTGCAGTTTTTGGCGGGAATGTTCAGATCGAAAAAGATGCCGAAGTCAACGGCTCGATCGCCGTCTTTGGCGGGAATGTCAACATAGCGGATGGTGTGTCCGTTGACGGGTCTGTCGCCGCGTTCGGTTCGAACATGAGCATTTCCGGCATCATCAACGGCGACATCGTTATTGTTGGCGGCAACGTCCTGCTAACCGAAGCCTCCACCGTAGATGGCGACATTGCCACCTTTGGCGGGCAAGTCACACAAGAGCCGGGCGCAGAAGTCACCGGCGAAATCACCAACAACACCCCCCCAGAGATCGGGTCCCCTGAAACACCAGAAACCACCGATATGCCGAATGTACCGGTCCTACCGGAAGTTAAAGTAAGTTTCAATCCATTTTTGGATGTCTTATCCGCCGTCGGTTGGGCTGTGTTGATCGCTATCGTCGGCATGCTGCTCTCGCTCTTTCTCCAACCACAACTGGATCGAACCGCCAGCGCCATTACCCGTCAACCGGTGATAGCGGGCGCATACGGCGTCCTGATCTTCCTTGCGCTTCCGGTTGGATTAATCATCATGATTGTCACCCTGATCCTCATCCCCGTGGCCGCCATCGCAGCCATCATGGTTCCATTGGCATGGCTTTTCGGGGTCATTGCAATGGGTCAGGAGGTGGGCGAACGCTTTGCCAAAGCAATCAACCAGGTTTGGACGCCCATCCTTGCCACCGGGTTTGGCACTTTCCTGCTGGTGCTGGTCACCAGGCTGTTGAATACGATCCCCTGCGTGGGTTGGCTGCTTTCCACAATCGTTGCCCTGGTCGGCATAGGAGCTGTCGCCATGACATGGTTTGGGACGCGCAACCCTCCCGGCTACATCACGCCTGTGATCGCGGATGAAGTTCCTCCCGCTTCCTGACGTGTTATGAGTTGATCCACACCATCCGCCCCGGTCCTGCACTGGGGCGGATTTTTTCATCCCACGCGTACTTGGCGTTCTCTAACACCAATGGGACGCTAGAGAGGCATCCTCTTGCGCGATTTATTCCTTCAAGAACAACGCCAATGGCGAAGCAAACAACACCATCCCTGTGGTCAACGTCATCACATAAGGAAAACCAAAATGTTCTGCAAGGTATCCTGTGTACAACAACCCCAACGCGCCGGATGAAAAAATAAAGCCAAGGATCAACCCAGAAGCCAGCGCCATGCCGCCGGGAATGATGCGTTGAGCCAACACGACCATAATGCTATGCACAGCCCCCGTTCCCAAACCGGCCAGCGGCACAAGCAGATACAACCAGCCAGACCATCCAATACGGCTGATCAAAAAGATGGGGAATGCTGAAAATAACAACGCCAAGGCCGCCACCACCCGCTTGGGATAACGGTCTGCAAAATAACCGCCGATCACATTGCCCAATGCAGAGCCGCCCATGAATAATCCCGCCATACTGCCGTAAATGGTGGCGCTCTGCCCCAGATCTTTGATGTACTTTGGAATCAGGTTGACCATGTTCGCCTGCGCCCACGACTGCATAGCCGCTACAATCATCAATACCAGAATAAAAGCCAAGCCTGCCTTTGTGCGGTGAGACGCAGCCGCCTGAGCCGGTTGTGGATGCGGATGGTTATCCTGTAATTGTTGCATCAACGAAAACCCAATGGGAATGGAAACCAGCGGCAGGATGTACATGCCGGGAATCTTCAAAGATGCCAGAATCAAGCCTGTCAGAATAGGGCCCGCAAAATGCCCCATTTGCCCGGCAGTAAAAAAAAGGGAAGTGGAGGTCGTCTCACGTCCTTTCATCAACTCACGCCCACGCAGGGCGGCTTGGACGGCACCCACCGGATGGAACGAGGATGAACCCAAAGCCGCAACGATGAGACACCCCAACCCCAGCGTTCCCGGAAAAAAGATCGCACCGGAATAAAAAACTGTCATCCACAATACGCCGCCAGCCGCCAGCCAGCGCGGACCCATACGGTCAGACAGCCAGCCGAACAGCGGCTGAGTCAATGCCGAAGCCCAGATATAAATCGTAGAGAACAGGGCAATCTGTGACTCACGCAGCCCAAAGTACGTCAGCAAAACCGGACGGCTGGCATTAAAAACATCCACCATGAAGTGGGAAAGGGCAACAAACGAAAAAATGGGGTCAAGAAAAATAGACATTTGATTGACGATTAACGATAGAGCTGATGCGTTTCAATATAGTCATACACATCTGGTGTGACGTAATATCGATACATTGCACCGGATGCGATGCGGCGGCGTAGTTCACGGGAAGAAACCGGCTGAAGCAAGGCATTGATAAAATGGACTTTTTGAGTCAAGCCGGGCATCTTCGGTTCCAGCATGGCAAGGTTTGACGAATCGCTTGGGCGATGCATCACGCCGATTTTAGAAACTTCAGCCACGAGGTCGGTATGGAGGCGCCAGTTCGGAAGGTCATTAAGTGAGTCTTCACCAAGCAGTAGATAGATTTCCGCCCCCGGCTCTTGGGCAGTCAGCAATCGAACGGTGTCAATCGTGTAATGCGGCCCAGGACGGTCAATCTCCAGTCGTGAAAGCTCAAATTTCGGGTTGTGCGCGATCATGCCCTGCAGCATGGGCAGGCGATGGATAAGCGGTGTGATGGGGTTCTCCTGCTTGTGCGGCGGGTCGGGAGTAAGCGCCCACAGCAGTCGATCAAGTTGGAATTGAGCCAGCGCCTCACCTGCCAGAATCAAGTGACCGATGTGGGGAGGGTCGAATGTGCCGCCAAAGAGACCAATCCGTTTTCGCATGAGTAAAAGTATATCGCAAACCTTGTTCATGGTCCTTGGTGGTATACTGCGTGATATGTCTCAGCCTACGATTATCAGTTCCACATCGCCGCTAAAACGTATTATGCACGCTGTGCGCGCCATCGAACGCGGGGATTACGACTCGATCCTTTTGCGGGACCTGATGAAAGACGCAGGCGAGTTGGGGCAATTGGCGCAGCTGCTCGATGCAATGGCATCCAACATATCACAACGGGATACACAACTGAGACTGTTAAACAAAGTCATTCCAATCGGTGTTGCGCTTTCAGCGGAAAAGGATTTCAACCGTCTGCTCGAATCGCTGGTCATGGAAGCGCAGACGTTCACGAATGCCGACGCAGGCACGTTATACCTCGTGGAAGATGACAAATTGCGCTTTGTGATCCTGCGCAATATCTCATTAAATATGAAGATGGGCGGCACCAGCGGCATGCCCATCGCGTATTATCCGGTCAGAATGTTCAACAAGGATGGCAGTGAAAATAGGGCAAATGTGGCATCGTATGCCGCCCTGACCCGCAAACGCATTAATATTGCGGATGCCTATGAAGCAGAGGGCTTCGATTTCTCTGGCACTAAAGCCTTCGATGAAAAGACCCATTACCGCTCCAAATCCTTCCTCACCATCCCGCTCGAAAACAAGGAGGGCCATGTGATTGGGGTGTTGCAATTAATCAACGCCAAAAATCCAACCACCGGCGAGATAGTCCCCTTCAAAGACGATAACGTGCTCGAGGCGCTGATCCTGCTTGCCACCGCCGCCCTCGACGGGTACATCCGCGAAGCGGCACTGCGCAGCGAGATCGCCAAATTGCGCATCGAAATTGATCAGACCCGCCGCACCAAACAGGTGGAAGAGATCACCGAAACCAAGTTCTTCCGCGACCTCAAACACAAAGCAGAAGAAATGCGTACCAAGTTGCAAAAAGAGTAGTTTTCACTTTGCAAATCTGTTAATTTTGAATTTTGATCAAGTGACACTTTTGGGGGATAAATGTACACTAAGGATACGGAATACAAACCGAACAGGAAATCGTTCCGTTCATAAAGAAAGAAACCACTGGGCAGGAAATTCATGACCCCCTTCCTCAACAAGCATCGAAATACCCTGCTGATCGCAGGCACAGCCTTGGTCGTACTCGGTTTGTCCGCTTGCGGCGGCAACATCGACCTTTCCGGCGCGGCTGGAGCAGGAGAAACAACCGAAGAAGCATCGGCTACCCCCACCGAGGCGGCTCCCATCCTCGAAGAGCCCACCGCCACCCCCATCCCCCCCGCCACTGGCAAGATCATTTTCGCCTCCAAACGCGACGGGAACACAGAACTTTACATGACCTCTCCTGACGGACTGGAAGTGACCCGCCTCAGCGCCAACGCCGGAATAGACTCAAGCGCCACTCCCCGCCTTTCACCCGATGGCGCCAAAATCGCCTTCTCCGCCACCATTGGCGACAACACCGATATCTACATTCTCGACATTGCTTCCGGCCTCATCAGCCGCGTCACCGATGCCCCCGGCAAAGATGTCTCCCCCTCATGGTCGCCAAACGGGCAGCAACTGGCTTTCGCATCCTTCCGCGACGGCAACTATGAAATTTACATCGTCAACAGCGACGGCTCCCACCCAATTCGTTTGACCAACGACTCGTCTGGCGACACAACCCCGATCTGGTCGCCCGTTTCGAACGAGATCGTCTTTGTCAGCAACCGCTTCGGCAACTCCGACTTGTTACTGCTCAGCCTCAATGGAGCCATATCTCCGCTGACAACGACTACCGCCCCCGAAAACACCCCAACCTGGTCCCCCGATGGCAGCGTCATAGCGTTTCAAACCTTCGATGGCGAACTTGCAAACATCTGCCTGATCGGGCGAGACGGCTTGAATCAACGCTGCATTACCCCCTACGCCGCCAAATACAGCATCCCGGCCTGGTCGCAGGATAGTCAATGGATTGCCTATCACGATTATGTTAATATCCAAATGTACAACCTGCTGGATAACAGCACAGTCACCCTCTCTCAGCCCGGAATCGAGCCGCGCGGCATTCTTGCCTGGTCGCCAGACGGATTGCGATTGGTCTTCCAAGCCGAAGCAAACGGAGACATGGACCTTTATCACGCCCTCATCCCAACCAACGAATTTACGCGTATCACCGCAGTTCCCGGTTACGATGGCGAACCCGTCTGGGCGTCAAGATAATCATAAAGAACAGCCTCAAACAAAAAAATAAGGCTGTTCTTTTCAAGTATAATTTCAATATGCTTCCAGAGTCTCCGCTCACTACCATTGAAAGCCGTCTCAGATATCTGCTTCCAGCGGAAATGTACGTTTCCATGTGGGGAAATCCATCCGTCGAGGTAATGATTCAAGTTCACAATCATCTGCGAACCTTGCAGCGAATTCTGCATGACTATACATCGCGTCAAATTGATATCGCAAAACTCAAACCGGGCGATGTAAAAACCGAATGGCAGTATGGCACAATGATGTTCACCGACCTGGCAGGTTTTACAAAACTAATGGAGGCCAATTCCTCAAAAGGCAAGGAAGGGGCAGAAAACCTGCTGCGCGAATTGACAAAGTATTTTTCGACGATGATCTCGATCATCAGCAAATCGGGCGGCGAGTTGGTGGAGTTCACCGGCGATGCCATGCTGGTGGTCTTTCCCCAAAAAAAAGAAACCAGAGACGATGCCAAGCGCGCCATCCGCGCAGCCTTGCGTATGCAGCGCGCCATGAAGGATTTTGCAGAAATTCAAACGCCTTCGGGCATTGTCAACCTGCAAATGCGCATTGGCATTCACAGCGGGCGGTTTCTCACCGCTGAGATCGGCACACCGCGCCGCATGGAACACGTCCTGCTTGGCAAGGATGTGCAAAAAGCCAAGCTAACCGAAAGCAAGGGCTTCAATGGGCGCGTCAACGTTTCGCAGTCTGCATACGAACTGACCCAAGACACCTTCCGGTTCGAAGAAGGCAACCCCGAATATCACCTTGTAGTGGATGACATTTCGGCGGAAGACCTTGGTGATTATGAGATCACACCCGTTAGCCGGCGCATGGCCAGTAATGTCCTTTTCGAAAAAGATAAAAAAGAAGTTCTAAAACAGATCGTCGAACTGCTTGACTCCATCGAGCCGCTTGCCAGTTACATCCCCGACCCGGTGCTTTCGATGCTGGTGGAGAGCGCCGCCGCCCGCCGCATCCGCCCGGATTTTCCCAGCCCGACAATCATGTTCGTCAACTTCATCGGCTTGCCCGAAGCAGCAGACCGCGCCCTGCCCGGTGAAGAACGCAAATTGGCGGCAAGTTTCTCGAAAGCATTTTCTCTGATTAACGCAGTGGTGGAAGCGCGAGGCGGTGTGCTGAAAAAAGTAACCTATCATCTCTCAGGCTCAGACATCGTTATCTATTTTGGCGTTCCGAATGCACATACCAATAACGAGATGCGCGCCGCGTCTGCGGCAGTCGCCATCCGTGAGGTGGTGGAGGGAATCAACGCTAAGGCGCCCACCATCGGCGGCATCAAACCTGAGGTGTACTGCCAGATCGGCATCAACATGGGACCGGCCTTCGTGGCAGAGATCGGCGACCCGCGTGGACGACGCGAATTTAATGTGCTGGGCGATACGGTGAATACCGCGGCCCGTTTGATGAGTCGCGCGCAAAAAAACCAGATCGTTGTTTCTGAACCTGTCAAACAAGCCATTGCAGAAAAATATGAATGCGGTTCGCTCGGCGAGATCGCCCTAAAAGGCAAAAGCAAACCCATGAATCTTTATGAGGTCGTCGGAAGGGTTAAAACGACATGAACAAACGCGCCGCAGAATGCTGCAGCGCGTTTGTTATTTTGAATCTGTGGACGGCTTTTTTAATTTTTCATTGAGCGAAGACCAAATCCCCGCCATTAGGGCGCTGCCCGCCTTGCGGCGCAGGTTGACCTTGTAAATGGCTTTTTCTTTTTCGCCAATGCGGATCAGCCAGAATTGTTCGCTCAGGCTTGAGAGGGCCGAATCCAGCTCGTCGCGGGTGAGGCGGTCATTTTCGGGCATAGCGTCCATCACCTCACAAATGCGCGGGTAGCTCATCTGCATTTCGCGCAGCATCAGGCGCATAATCTTCCGCAACGATGGCGGGAGTTTGGCAAGGTCAAGCGGGGTAATGCCGCCTTCCTTTTGCTTTTCTTTAATTTCTTTATCGAGGCGGTCGAAAAGTCCTGGCATGAAAACCTCCTGGCTCAATACAGTTCCGGCATGCTGATGGGCTCGGGCTGAGGTTCACATTCGCCGCACCAAATGACGTTTGCGACAGCCAGACCTTTAGGTGTGTTATTCGCGCCAACAAACATAGTAATGAAGGTGGACATGGTCGCGGCATGGTCTTTGCAAATAAACCTTCCGCAAAATGCGCACGAGGCGCGGGCGTTTTCTTCGCAATGCCAGCATTTCATGGGCGGCTCCTATTTTGCATTCAAAATAAACGGAACGATGCTCTTCAATGCCTTCGACCATTCATGGTCGGGGAAACGCAGCGAGAACAGGTCGTTGCTGGCATTTTCGGCCATATCGAAAGAAAGCGGCAGGACGCTGGTCACCGCCGCATCAAACTTTGCCCCAATATCGCTTTTGATCACTTCAAAATTATTATATTTGGGCAGGGCCTTGTTCACCAAAAGAAATAGATTAGGCACGTCCAAACTGCGGGCAACATCCACCGTGACGGCTGTGCCTTGCAGGTCCTGGTTATCCGGGCGCAGAATAATGAGCAAAACATCCGATGTGGCAATGGATAGCAAAGTCTCCTCATTGAGCCCGGGGTGTGTATCAATAAATAAATAATCCAAATCAAATTCAGCGACGGCAGTCTGCAAGCCTTCATTCAACCGATTGAAGTCGATGCCTTCCTGCAAGATCTGGCTGATTTCCGCGCCCCGAATACTGGATGGAAACAGAAAAATATTTCTCCCTGCCAATTGCGCGCGCCCTTCGCCTTCGCCTGTATTCTCCCCTACAGAAAAACCCACCTCTCGAATGGCGGCTTTCCCATGCAAATAGTCGTTGAGGGTTTTGCCCATTTTTTGCTCATCCAACCCGAACAGCACATGAATGCCGGGCGATTGAATATCCGTATCCACCACGCCCACGCGCATGCCGGTCATGGCGACTTGCGCCGCAAGATTTGCCGTGACATTCGACTTGCCCGTTCCCCCGCGAAATGAATGAATGGAAACGATCTTACCTGCCATGGAATAATCCTCCAAATCTCATGATTGACCCATACGTTTCTGGCGAAGTTCTTTTGCCTGCTGTTTCAATTTATTGTAAAACTCCGTGCCGGTAATTTCTTCGAACTCGCGCTTGCGGCGTTCCTGATCGATCTCGAACGACAAACGTTCCACTGTCTGCTTCAGGTCTTCTTCGCGCGCCTTCACCTTGCGTACCATCGAATAAAACGCCGAAAGCAACTGAGCCGCCTTATCATCATCAGACCCGGCTGTATTTTTAATCGGCTGCGTCTGCTCGAGGAAAGAATAATCACCCTCTGCTGTCTTTTGCGACCAATCAATCACTTTTTCAATATACGTCGTCGAAAAACGCAAGCGATGTGAAAAGCCGCGCATAACGCCCAGCGAAACATCCACACGTTGATCGAGCAATTCAAAGAAGGCATCCTTCGTCAACTCCAATGCCTCAACATCCTCCAACGCAATCACGCCCGCCGAACGAGGTCGTTCATCCACCAGCGCAAGTTCGCCAATACTCTCGCCCGGGCCCACCTTGTTGATGATGATCTCATCCCCCTTTGCATCGTTCGTAACGACCTTAAGATGTCCCTCAAGAATCACAAAACATGAATCCGCCGGGTCGCCTTTGCGCATCATAAACTCGCCCGGCGCAAACTTTCGCATCGCAGCCTTTGCCGCAACCGCCGCCGAAGCATCCGGTGAAAGCTCCTTGAAAAAATTCGTCTCCCGAATTTTTTGGAGGACATCGCCGCTCATGAAGGATCCTCCCCGCGCGGCTTTGACTGTCGAATTCGGGCAGTCGTCATATCCCACACTCCGCCTCCCTTTTGGCCCGTGCCGGATTCAGCGATACGAACCTGAAGCACATCCCAAAGCCGCATCTCGTGAGCGAGATATACTTCACGCACGAACATCATCGGATACATGCCGATCTGTTTTCTCAAGTTTTCCATTTCAAGATAAAGGGATTGAATGATCTCTTCCACTTCTTTACGTTTGGTCGGGCTGGGCGTGACCTCCAGTAATTTGCGTTTGATGCCCATTTCCGCCTGTTTATACATGAGGTCCTTCACCAAAGAAACTTTATCCTCCCCAAACCTTTCTTGAAAAGGCTGAATCAAGGTTTCGACCATTTTCTCAATGCTGGTAACCGCCCGCGTCTCTTCCTTTGTAACGCGGTCTTCCATGCCTAGTTTCTCACCCACCCATGCTTTTTGCGCCTCCATCCCCTTACGGATGACAAACCAGATCAACGCCGCGCCCGCTGCGCCATATCCAATCGCAAAGAATAGAAGAATGTTCATGTTAACCAATGTATTGAAAATGGCGTGAAACAATATGGCAAAAATATACCCCCCAAAAATGACCAACAACCCCAATCGCTTGTTCGTCGCTCCACGGTGATATGCCAAAGCTGTGCCAATCAACCCGCTGCCGGTTGCATGCATCAGGTTCGTAGAGAACACCCGCGCAACAGCAAGCAGGAGGACCACATCGGCGCTTGCCCTTCCCAAATACTCCACGTTCTCAACAAGCGCAAAACCAATGCCCACGCCAAAGCCGTATAAGGCTCCATCTACCACATAATTAAAGTCCGCGCGCCTAACAAGGTAGATAAGAATTACCGACTTAATAATCTCTTCAACAATTGGCGCAACAACACGAACCACTTGAAGACGCGGCAAATCGCCAAGATCAGCAATCAGGGGATTGACCTGCGCGGCAATCGCATACGCCCCCAATCCGCAGATCAGCGTAAAAATATTTCTATTGAATTTCGCTGTCTTGTGCAGGTCAAATGTCCTTAAGAGGATCAAGAAGATGACCGGCACGAGTAAAGCAATTAACAAAGACGCGGCAAATAACAGCATGGCAAAATCATACCTTATCTGCAAATGCCCGACAAGGACAAAACTATATTAAAGAAATATGCCGTCAATTTAATGATTCTTAAAAAAAACAGCAGACAACATCTCATCTGCCGTTCTGTTCGGTGTTCGGTTAGGATGTCATAATCTGCGGCTCGGCTTTTGATAGTTCATCATGATCGGGCAGCAGGCGTTCAGCATTGTGAATGGCGGGAATAAAATACCCAGCCGCGCCGACAAGAGCGCTCAATACGCCGCAAAAGAGCAGGATGACTCCCATACCCGTGCCAGGACCTGTGCCCACCAGCCCGCCAAAAATTTCAGAGAGCGGTGAAGCAGTCCGCATTTGCGGTTCGAGGACAAAGTCTGCCAGGGTCCCGGCGATGATGGGCGAAATGGGATTGGTAAACCATGCGATCAAACGACGCGCAGAGAACACGCGCCCTTGCACATCCGGCGCAACTTTGGATTGCCAGATCGCCTGATTGGAGCCATTGACCAATGGAATGACGATGGATGAAACGATCATGCCGATGATCCAGACGGGCAAGCCTCCCACCAAGCCGAGAATTGCCATGCCGATCCCGGAGATCATCCACCCGAGAAGGACGCCATGCACCCGGCGTTTGAATCCGCCCCAGGCGCTCATGATGATGCCGCCGATCAAACCGCCCACTGCTCCAGCTGTTTGCGCCGAACCAAGCATGAGGCTGTCGTTGCCGGTCTTCGAGAGAATCATGGGAGCCAGCAATGTAAAGCCAATGCCAGCAAACAGGTTTCCCATAAAAAAGGTCAACTGCAAGCCAAGCAGGCTGGGACGCGCAAAAATATATTTGAATCCGTAGGCGGCTTCGTTCCAGATGCTGCCCCTGCCCTGTTCGCCCTCCACGGTTCGCGGCGGCTGTGGGATATGGACGATCATCAACGCGCCAATGGCAATAATGAAAGTCGCAACATCAAAGAAGAGGATGCCCGTCAGCCCGATGAGGGGAAGCAGCCCCCCCGCCAAAAGCGGAGCGACGACGTTTGGTCCCGCCTCCACCAGAGACATCATGCCGTTGACCCGCCCCAATTGTTCCTTGGGAACCATCGTGCTGATTGCGGCGGAGTAGGCGGGCCATTGAAAGGCATTCCCCAAGCCGTAAATGACCGAGGCAAAATACAAATGCCAGAATTCGAGGATGCCCATTGATTGAAAGACAAG
>JACAEP010000279.1 GCA_013388795.1 Chloroflexota bacterium
CCTTAAAGGTGACAGTCGCTTGACTAAACTACACCTTCAGCCCGTGTTCATCACCTCTTGCGGAGGGGTATATCCCTATTCGCAGGTAAATGCCCCTACAGGGACGCTCATCGCCAGATCCCAATTTTTTTGATATTCCTGCAAATACAAGGCGGCGATCTCAGGATTATCAACAATAAGAATATTCTCTTCATTCTCTTCATCCGCGCTGGATGAAAAATTCAATGAGCCAGTCACCACAATGCTGTTGTCAATGATGATGACCTTATTGTGCAGAAAATTGGAGTTGCCGTCCTGCCGCACGGGCAACCCAGCACACCAAAGCGTCTTCAATTCAGAACGCGGGCTGTTACTGCCAAACGTTTCGAACACCCCTTGCACATCCACTCCATTCTGAGCGCGCGTGATCATCGCCTGCGCCATGGGGTAATCTGTAAAACTGAATGCCAGAAACCGAATGCTGACCTGCGCATCATTCAACAAAGCAATCAGATTACTCACTGCCCCATCCTCCGGTGAAAAAATAACCTGTATCGGTGTGCCATCCACAATCGCCCATTGCTGGTTCATGGTAGATGGCGCGCGCCGCCCCAACTGCCCTGTCCACAACTCCTCCCATTCACGCTCGTAAATCGCTGCAATTTCAGGCGAACGAATGACGATCACATTGTTATTCTGTTTGTAGATCCCGTTGACTGTGATATTGGTGGAGCCTGTCCATGCGATTTGACGATCGAACACCCAAAACTTGTTGTGCATCAAAGCAGAACGCGCATCATCCTTGACCTCGACCCCGGCAGCCATCAAACGTGTGAATTGCCCCCGATTTTCATTGCCATCAATATCCAAACCGTTTTCATCGTCGGTCACCCAGCGCACATCCACACCGCGGGCTTTGGCGGCGATCAACGCATCGGCCACACGTGGAAGGTTGAATTCAAAGGAGGCGATATGAATACTGACCTGCGCCGTATTGATATGGGCAATTAATTTTTCCTCGATGGAACCGGTTGGGTTGTTGGGGTCGCTGATCGTTAATGGATCGGTAAAGTACACATCCCACCAGCGGGTGACGGGAAGAGTCGCCATTGACGTTTCAGTAGAAACAACAACTGGCTGTGTTTCAGTAACCGGTACAATAATCTGCGGGGTTTCGGTTACAGGTTGAATGAATTGCGGGGTTTCAGTAACCGGTACAATAAATGGCGCGGGGGTATCGCTTGCAAAAAATGGAATTTGTGTAACCGGCGCGTACGGGGTTTCACTCGCAAGCGGCGCGCAGGACGAAAGAAAAACAAAAAACAAGAGAATGGCATTTTTTTTATTCATCGGCGAAGGTCGCATTCTGCAATCAAACGTGACAGCCGCTTAATTGTACCGGAAAGCGGCTGTCACCTGCGCAGCCAATCGATCCACGACGCCTTTATTGCAATGCATTGAAATCTGCCGGAGCGCCAAGCGGCTGTATACTCGCATCACTGCAAATGCGCTTGATCAGCCCGCCGAGGACAGAGCCTGTTCCGGACTCCACAAAAGACCTAATTCCCATTTCACTCATTGTTTTTACGCTCTCTGTCCAGCGCACGCGGGATTGCATTTGGGCTTTGATGTCGGCGCGGGCTTCGTCGGCGGTTTTTATGGCAAGCGCATGAACGTTGCCAACCACCGGAATTTTAGGGTGGTGAATCTCCGCAGAATTTACCGCTTCATTCCACTCGCCTTGAATGGACGCCATCAAAGGCGAATGGGCGGCAATCGAAACGGCAAGCGGCAGGGCGCGTTTGGCGCCAGCCGCTTTTGCCCCCGCCATGGCGCGCTCCACGGCGGCTTTTGCGCCGGAGATGACCACTTGACCGGGACAATTATCGTTTGCCACCTGAACGATCTCTTCTGCAACGCTTGCTTCGGCGCAGACCGTGTCGAGGGTGGGAATGTCCACGCCGAGGATGG
Source organism: Chloroflexota bacterium (assembly GCA_013388795.1). GTDB lineage: Bacteria > Chloroflexota > Anaerolineae > Anaerolineales > Villigracilaceae > Villigracilis. The sequence continues at coordinate 1,951 of JACAEP010000279.1, forward strand.
CTGCCATGCTGCCGGGGGCAAGTTCCCCGGCGCGCTTCATCAATTCGCCGCGTTTGCGGACGAGGCGCAAGCCGCTTTCAAAAGATAAGGCTCCGGCGGCGGTTAGAGCGGATAACTCGCCAAGGGAATGCCCGGCAAGGGCAACCGGCTCAAAGTCTGGAAAGAGGCGGGAGAAGGTTTGGAAGGAGGCAATGGAATGAAGGAAGAGCGCGGGCTGCGTATTGACCGTGTCATTTAAGTCGGTATCCGGTCCATTCCACATGAGGTTTGAAAGTGAAAAGCCGAGGATGGCGTCGGCTTCATCGAATAGTTTTTTAGCTTCGGCGTATTCTTCGGCAAGCGCCTTGCCCATGCCAACGGCTTGCGATCCCTGCCCGGGAAATACAAATGCGGTTGTTTTAGGGTCGAGTTTCATGAATGCTCCTTTGCCGTGTTAAACACAAACGGGTCGTGATTGTCACGACCCGTTGCGATTATTCCGCCGATTTCTTTTCTTTTTTGACCTGGACGACTTCGCGTCCTTTGAAGTAACCGCAGTTCGGGCAGACAAGATGCGGCAGGCGCTTGTTACCACAGTTGGAACAAGTAACGAGGTTGGCGGCGGCTAGCGCGTCTTGTGAGCGGCGGCGGTCACGGCGTCCTTTTGAGTGCTTGCGCTTGGGATGTGGGGTCATGAAACGTTCTCCTTTATACATACATCAGACGGGTGCATGCCCGTCTGGATTGGTTTTATTACGAAGCCTGTTGATTATATATGCGGGAGGCAGTGACGTCAAGGCGAAATGGATGTAAAATTCGATCAATGGAAATTCAGATCGCAGTCGCAAAAATCAACAAATATGCGGTTTCCGAAAGCGGAGACACGCTTGAAGTGATCGAGCGCCCGACTGGCGGTCTTTCTGTCGTGCTTGCGGATGGTCAGACCAGCGGACGGGGCGCCAAAGCCGTTTCGATGATGGTCGTGCGCAAGGTCATCAGCCTGATCGCAGAAGGGGTGCGAGATGGCGCTGCCGCCCGAGCCGCCTCAGATGCGCTCTTCACCGAACGCGCCGGGAAAGTGACCTGCACGCTCAATATTGCGTCGGTGGATTTGCATAGCAAGACCATTGTGCTGACCCGCAATAACCCCGCCCCCATGTATATTTGCCGCGATGAAGAGATTGACGCGCATACCGAAGAAAGCATTTCACTGGGCGCTTCCCGCAATGCGCGCCCAGTCATCACTGAATTGAATATCGTGCCGGGTCTGGTCATCGTCATCTTTTCAGATGGCATCATCCATGCGGGAGAACGGCGCGGCGCTCCTATGGACGTCAGGCAGACTCTTCGCTCGGTTTTGGAAGACCAAGACCCCACCCCGCAGGAACTGGCGGATACGCTGCTCGCAGAAGCGGTGCGCCTTGACGATAACCGCCCTGCCGATGACATTAGCGTGCTGGTTTTACGCGTCTCCCCGCACACAGAAAGCAACGTACGGCGAATGAGCGTACGATTACCCATCCATGCCTAGAAGACAACAGATTCAAAAACAGCGCTGGCGGCACATTCGAGCCGCCCTGCGCGATACAGCCATTTTGCTGCGCGAATTTCGCGCGCCGCTGTTTTGGTTTATCTTTGTCATTGTTGGCGGCGGTTTTTTGTACGAATACATTGCCAGGGCGGTCCACGAACCTGTCAGCAGTTTGGCAGAAGCCGTCTACATCATATTAATTGCCACATTTCTGCAGCCGCCCAACCGAGATTTTCCGCAAAATTTTTTTTTGCAATCGTTTCATTTTTTGATGCCGTTCTTTGGCTTAATCTTTCTGGCGCAGGGGTTGGCAGATTTTGGAAGCCTCTTTTTCAACCGCAAATCACGCAGCAAGGAGTGGGAAATGGCAGTCGCCTCCACCATGCAAAATCATATCATTCTGGTTGGGCTGGGACATCTCGGCTATCGCGTGGCGCTTAAACTGCACGAAATCGGCGAAACGCTGGCGGTCATCGAACTGAACGCCAATACAGACGCTGTATCAACGGTTAAGAAAATGGGCGTGCCGGTCATCCACGACGATGCCGCGCGCCCCTCCACGCTTGAGGCGGCAAATATTCAAAAAGCCCGCGCCATCATCATGGCCAGCCAGAACGACGCCATGAATTTACAAATTGCCCTCAAAGCCCGTTCGCTCAACCCAAAGATACAAGTTGTGGTGCGCATCTTCGATGATGATTTTGCCCATGCATTGCAAGAGCAATTCTCTTTTATCGCTCTCAGCGCCACAGAAATGGCCGCGCCCGTGTTCGCCGCCGCCGCCGCTGGCGTGGATATAACCAACCCGATCTCCATCGAAGGGCAAATGCTCAGCCTGGCGCGGCTGAAAGTTTCGCAAAAAGCCCCTTTTATCCATAAAACCATCGGCGACATCGAAAATCAGTACCATCTTAGCATCGTCTTGCACCGCAACAGCGGAAACTCTGAGATGCACCCTGCCGACAAAGTACGAGTCCAAGCAGGAGACATCATTGCCATCCTTGGCGGACCCGAGCAATTGAACCGCATCCTCCACGAAAATGGACAGTGACCCAGCCTCTCCTCTCGTTGGCGTTGTCGGTCCGTGCGGCGCGGGAAAATCCACACTGGTTGCCGGGCTGGAAAAACACGGCTATCGCTGCCGGCACATTGCACAGGAACATTCTTTTGCAAAACAAATGTGGAAAATCATCGCCAAGCCCGACATTCTGATCTTCCTCGAATGTTCCTTTGAAAATTCCACCAGACGTCGAAAACTCAACTGGCTGCCTGCCGACCATGAAGAACAACTCCGCCGCCTGGCGCACGCCCATGAACACGCCGATCTGATCATCAACACAAACACGGCAGATGAAACCGGAGTCCTCGCCCAAGCCCTTGCCTATCTAAAAAGCCGCGTCTAAACCCAAACCTTGCCGCGCCTCCAGCGTAGACACAAGCCCGGTCTGCCAGCCCAAGCTTTTCCCACATTGGAGGCGGGCGCTTCATCCCCCACTTTTTTTCAACAGGAGTATAATGGCGTCCGCGTGGCGCCAATGCGCCACATTTTCATGGATGGAGTATTAACCGCATGATTCGTAACTTAACCAATCGTATCATTCTCATTGTGGTCATCGTTGCCCTGGCTTTATGGATCGATTTAAGTTCAGAGGTCAACATCATCAACCCGATCAGCAATGAACCCTTTTTTACCCGCAGTGTCGCGCCGCGCCTCGGCTTGGACCTGCAAGGCGGCTTGCAAGTGCTGCTCGAAGCCGACATTCCCGCCGACCAGCAGATCGACTCCCAGTCAATGGAAGTTGCGCGCGAGATCGTCCAGCAGCGCACAGACGCATTAGGCGTAAGTGAAAATGCCATTCAAGTCGCTGGTGACCGCCGCATTGTGGGCGAATTTCCTGGGCTGGCAGATACCGACTCAGTCCTCACAACCATTCAACAAACCGGCTTGCTCGAATTCGTGGATACAGGCGACTTTGCCCCGGAACCCGGCACAATCCTTTATACCGATTACAGCCCGGCTGGCGGGCAGGCAGAATTACCCCCCAGCGGCGAGGTTATCTACCATACCATTATGACGGGCGCCGAACTGGATGCGGTCACGGTTGGGCAGGATCAGTTAGGCGCAAATTATGTGATCAACTTCCGCCTAAAATCAGAAGGCGCGCAGATCTTTGGCGCGCACACCTCTGCCAATGTGGGCAACGTTCTCACCATCGTTCTGGATAAACAAGTCATCTCTGCGCCGCGCATCAACAGCGCCATCACCGGCGGCGAAGGGACAATCACCGGCGGCTTTACATACGACTCGGCAAATGCGTTCGCGGTTCAATTGCGCTATGGCTCGCTGCCCGTTCCCCTGAAAATCGTTGAAACCCGCATCATTGGTCCCACGCTTGGCGCAGATTCGCTCAACAAGAGTCTGATCGCCGGCTCGATCGGCATGACCATCGTAGCCTTGTTCATGATCATCTATTACCGCCTGCCCGGAATCGTGGCAGTACTTTCCATTCTGATCTATGCCGTGATTACGTTTGCGGTTTTCAAATGGTTTCACTTCACGCTGACACTGCCCGGTGTCGCAGGCTTCCTACTCAGCACGGGCGCAGCGCTCGATGCAAACATTCTCATCTTTGAGCGCCTAAAAGAAGAACTGCGCAGCGGTAAAAATCTTGCGCAGGCTGTGGATCAAGGCTGGACACGCGCCTGGTCTTCCATCCGCGACTCAAATCTTGCCGCCATCATCACCTCGCTGATCCTGTTTTGGTTCGGTTCGACGTTTGGCGCCACTATCGTGCAGGGCTTCTCGCTGACCCTTGCGCTTGGCGTGGCGATCTCGTTGTTCACCGCCATTTATGTCACCCGCACCTTGCTGTCGCTTTTCCTCAAAATCTTTAAGCCGCAAAACTTCGATCGCTGGTTCGGCATTTAGGATAATCTCATGATCGATATTCTCAGCAAACGCTACTATTATTTTCTATTTTCACTGCTTGTGATCGTGCCGGGGCTGATCTTCCTCGCGGTGGACGGTCTGCCCCTTTCAATTGACTTTACAGGCGGCAGTCTGTTCGAAATCGCTTTTGAAGAAGGCAAAACCATCGGCACAGAAGGCATTAATGCCATCTACGAATCTGTGGGCATTGACGACGCGCAAGTCACGACAACAAATAACGGTTCCGTTTTGATCCGTTCCTCCTTCCTAACCGAAGAAGCCCGCAATCAGGTTGTGACTGCCATGGAAGTCGAGTCTGGCGGAAGCGTGACAGTCATTAGCTTCGATAGTGTCGGTCCAACCATTGGGGCGCAGGTCGCTTCACGCGCCGCGCTGGCGGTAGGCGTGGCCGCCCTGGGCGTGGTGATATATATCACGCTGGCGTTCCGCAAAGTTGAGAATGCGTTCCGCTATGGCGTGTGCGCCATCATCGCCATGGCGCACGATGTAGCAGTTGTTTTCAGCGTGGCTGGCGTTGGAGCCCGCTTCTTTGAATGGCAAATGGATGCCCTGTTCCTTACCGCTTTGCTGACTGTCATTGGCTTTTCTGTGCAGGACAAGGTGGTGGTGTTCGACCGCATCCGCGAGAACGCCAATCTGTTGCGCAGACTGGAATATGAAACCCTCGTCAACCACTCCATTGTGCAAACTCTTCAGCGTTCGATCAACACCCAGTTGATGACAGTGGAATTTCTCCTTTTGGCGCTGGCATTATTCGGCGGCGTGACGCTTCAAGAATTTGCCGTCATCCTGCTGGTCGGTCTCCTAAGCGGAACGTACTCCTCCATTTTTGTCGCTGCCCCCATTTTGGTGCTGTGGGAAAAACGCGAGTGGACGACCTGGTTTAGGCGCAGACCCAACCCGTAGGAAAAACGCATGCGCAACTGGGTTGGGCTCCTTGCAGCCTTTTTACTTGTTTCATGTAATGCCAATCTGGCTGAAACCACCGCATCCCCCTTGCCGACAATTTTCCCTGTCGACACGGACTGTCCATCGGGTTGAAAAATGACCTCCACCAAATCAAAGACCTTCTGCCCTATTTCGACTGGATCGTCAACGAAGAATGCTTCTCATTCGATGAGTGCGATTTGCTTCTTCCATTTGTCAAAGCGGTTAAACCCGTTTTTTAATCGAGTACACACTTTCCCCGCAGGAATTCTGCGCTCAGGCAAACCAAATGAACTTCAACGCCTTTGCACAAAAACTGGGAGTTAGACGCCTACCGTGTCTCATGTAGATGACATGATACTTTTCTACGGGCTTTCATAATTGGTATTTCCATCGCCGCTCTGAGCCGACCCAATTAGCGCGCTTTTCATCCACCGCACATTCTCCAACGGCAAGTTGGACGGGTTCATCTCCGGCATGGACATTGCCGGCACAGACATGCCTCATTGTCGTTTTGGGGCTGAATGCCCTGACCGGTTTGTCTTCATAGACAACATCGTCTGGCTAAAAATAATTGGAGTCCCATTCCTTTTCTAGATCATTTTGAGGCTCTATGTATTGTTTGCAAAAAACAAATCATCATCCCTGCGGCGATGGCGATACTCAGCCTTGTTTCGATACATTGCATCATCCGCCAATTGGATCACTTTTTCCAAACTCATACCAGGGCGACTGACAGCCGCTCCAACAGAGATGCTTAGCAAAGGCTCCCGATAATATTTGTTATTGATCTCCACCAAAACCTGAATCTGTTTGATATGTTCATTTGTCTCAGATTCATCTGCGCCCGGCAGGATGATGGAAAATTCATCCCCGCCGATACGCGCCACCATCTGTCCCTCCTTAAAAGCCGCCATTAACACCTCAGCCAGCCGGCGAATCAATTTATCTCCAGCCTGATGTCCAAGCGTATCATTCGTCTTCTTAAGATAATTCAAATCTATAACGATAACGCTGGTAGGATCGACGCGATTAATTTCCAGTTTTTGGAGGATGTCTTCGAAATAAGCGCGGTTAAAAAGCCCGGTCATCACATCGTGCGTGCCAAGATATTGCAGATAGTCCTCCGCTTTTTTTCGGGCAGTGATATCCTGAACCGACACCAACACCCAGCCAAAATCCCGTTCATGCCCAGGCATGATCCTGAAGTTCAACAAAATATTGATCGGCTCTCCATTAAGGGAATAATTGATGCCCTCCCGCTCATAGGCATGGATGCCATTCCAAAGATCGATCAATTCATGCGCGAAATGAAGCTCCATTTCATCCCGAAAAATTCGAGACAGGTTCGCCAGCAAATGCTCCTTCGAGTGAGCGCCGAAAAGTTCCAAAGTGCGCTGATTGACATCCAAAACTTTTATCAGCCCGGCGCAATGCAAAACAACCTCAGGATGGTCATTCAAATATTCCTTAAGATCGCTTACTCCCTCTGCGCGCAGCGTCTCAAAATACAACTTAATCGCACTGTAATCCTCTTCCCAAAGAGAGATAGGTGAAGCCTCAAACAAGTTATGCAGACGCTGCTCTGCCTGCCGGCGCTCGGTGATATTCTCAATAGTGATCAAAACCCGCTCCCAGTTGCTTTCATACCCCGGCAAAATACGCCAATGCAGAATAATATCCAACGGCTCGCCGTCTAACGTATAGTTGATCCCCACTCCCGACCATTCCACCTCACCTTTCCAAAGAGCCTGCAATTCGTCACGGAAGTGATGCCGCATCCCATCCCGAAAGACTCGATCTAAATTTGAAATCAAATGCTGCTTCGAGTCGGCTTTTAGCATGGCAACCGTTTTCCGGTTAACATCCACGACGCGAATCTGACTCATACACTGGTCAATAAATTCAGGATACAGGACCAGATGCGCTTCAAGCGATTTCACGCCTTGCGCTCGAATCTCTTCGAACAGTTTTTTGATCTGACTAAAATCCTGCTCCCACAGTGCAACGGGAGCATATTCGAATAAAGTCACCAGATACTCCTTATCATCAGTAGTCGGCATGGCTCCTCTTAAGAAATCGGGCGATTTGATTATATCGTTTGTCAAGCAGCCGCTCGAAATCAATTTGGCAAGCAACTGCCCAAATTGGCATTCCAAAAATCGGATACGTGCCGCGCTGTCGAGGATTTGCGTTCAGATGACACGACGGCTTAAGCGGGGATTCGTTTTCCAAAATTACAATCGCCTACCGGAGCGTTCTGTTCAATCACAATGATTTCCCCCATCTATTTCAATTTACTCCACGATCACAAACTCTGCCAATGACAAACCCAACATCACCTCTTTTGCACCCGCCAAAACAGTCAGCGGACCTTCAAGAGGCGCCGCTTCTAAAACCTTAATTTTTTGTCCAGGCAGTATGCGCTTATCTTGCAAATATTTCAAAACGTCCGTTGCCGTTGCGCTGACCGCCAGGACAGTTGTGTCTTCACCCAAACCAACCTCGCTCAACAACCTGCCGCGCAATGGCGTAAACACCCCATTCGCGTCTGGTATCGGGTTGCCACGCGGACAAGTGTGTGGATGATGCAGAAAATCAGCCAATGCCTCGGTAACTTCTGGAGCAGTGGCGTGCTCGAGCGAACAGGCAAATTCATACACTTTTGCCCATTCGATATTCAAGTGATCGTATAGAAAACATTCCCACAACCTCTGTCGGCGAATCACATTCGAAGCGGCTTCACGGCCCTTCTTGGTCAGCGACACGCCTTTATAAGGGGTATGGGTCACCAACCCCTGTTCCCCAAGGCGCCGCATCATCTCATTGGCAGACACATTGGTTACACTCAGGCGCTCAGCAACACGGGCAATCGCCACATTGCGGTCACCCAACTCCACCATCACCTTCAAGTACATCTCAATGCTTTCGCTCATCTGTCCAACAGCCATAAGGTATTCCTTTAATAAATTATAAGGTCTGCCTTATTATTCCAAACACACCAAGTTTTCGTCAAGGCTAAGTGTCATATCTTGGAGGGATACTTGTCATGCTATACTCGGTTAAATTACCCAAACGCAGGAGTGTTCCATGTATCAAACCAACATGTATGAAGGCTTGCTTGCTGAAACCGTAATGATGACCGGCGCGCATGGCGAAACAATCAACGCCTATCTTGCGCGCCCGCTTGGCGCAGGTCCCTACCCGGCAATGGTACTGGCGCATCACATGCCCGGTTGGGATCAATGGTACCGCGAGATAACGCTCAAGTTTGCACACCACGGCTACATCACGATCTCGCCCAATCTTTATTTTCGTACAGGGCATGGCGCGCCGGAAGATGTTGCCGCAAAGGTTCGCGCCGATGGAGGCATCTCAGACCAACAAGCCATAGAAGATCTCGAAGGTGCAATGAAACATGTCCGCGCCCTGCCATACTCGAATAGCAAGGTTGGCATTTTTGGAACCTGCTCCGGCGGAAGACATTCCTATCTTGCGGCATGCAGCATCCCCGGTTTTAATGCAGTGGTGGATTGCTGGGGCGGGCGCGTTGTAATGACTCCAGATCAGTTGAGTCCCAAGACCCCTGTCTCGCCTCACAACCTGACCTCGAACCTGTCTTGCCCCGTTTTAGGTCTATTCGGCAACGACGACACCAGCCCCACGCCCGAACAAGTAAACCAACACGAAGCCGAACTTAAGAAACACAAAAAAATTTACGAATTTCATCGCTATGATGGCGCAGGTCATGGATTCTTCTACTACGATCGCGCCGCATATCGGCAGGCGCAAGCGATTGATGGCTGGCAAAAAGTTTGGGCATTTTTGGAAAAGAATCTATCCTCTTAAACACCCAACAGGCAAATACAGGAGCAAAGCATGTGTACCATGATCGTTGAAAAAGTAAAAATAGACGGAAGCGGAAAAGGCATAAATGGCTGGTTTAAACTGGAGCAAGCCAATGTCTCATATGACCATCCTTTTGACGCGCCCTTCGAACATGCGCTCAATATCGATTTTGTGAATGAATCTCAGGGTGTTGGCGCAAGAGTCGCAGTGGAATTAAGCGAACAAGCCGCCCGCGAATTGGCAAGAGCCATTCTTGATGTTCTCGATCAAGCCAATACAGACGGACATATATGACAGACAAAAATAAAATGCAAAAACAAAAAGGCAAACTAGTGAACATAAAATTTCGCCTTCAAAAAATAATAATGATCCTCCTGAGCATTGCCTCATTTCTTTCAGCCTGCGCGCCGCAAACGCCTGTCACCCCCACAGTCGATATCATCGGCACAACTGCCGCGCAACTAGCCGCGCGGATGCTGACAGAAACTGCCGCCGCGATCCCGCCTACGCCTTTGCCTCCAACAGAAACGCCCACGCCAACATTTACCATCACCCCAGAAGCCCCCACTGAAAAGCCTGTGCTGGACCCACCATCGGTTGTAACGTTTGCTGGTTGTTGGGCAGGACCAGGCGACACCTACACGTTGATCAGCAATATTGATCCCAGCATTCGAAAATCAGGCAGACAGGTCGTAACCCTTCTTGGGGTTGGCAGCATCCCCGGCTGGTACATCATCCGCAACCCCTACTTTAACAATCCCTGCTGGATACAGGCAGAAAACCTGCAACTCGACCCGCGCATGGAACTCGCAGATTACCCTGTCATGACGCCACCTGCGCCTTGACAACTCATCCCACTTTCGTGTAAACTGAAATCGCAATTAAATCTCAAAGAAAGGAGCGCGCTTCAAATGTTGTTACATCTGCTACCCAATAAAGTCAACCAAATATTCTATTTTCCTGAAGTGCGCCTCTTGATAACCGTTTAACCACGGCTCAATTTCCTGTGTCTTTCCAAACACGGCGCACCTCGCGTCGTGTTTTTATTTTTTCCTTCGTGTACTTTGTGTCCTTCGTGGTAAAAAAAATATGAACCTCTCATTCAAATCCTACTGGAACTTACTCGCCGACCACATCCGCCCCCAACGCGGACGGTTCACCCTGCTTGCTATTCTGCTCTTTGGCAGCATCGGCTTGCGCATCGTCGCCCCGCAGATCATGCGCCTCTTCATTGACGACGCTCTGGCAGGCGAAGCCCTCTCCACGCTGATGTGGACAGCCGCCGCATTTATCGGTATCGCGCTGTTACAGCAAGGCGTTCACATTGGTGTGACCTATCTCGGCGAAAACGTGGCATGGACTGCCACCAACGCCCTGCGGGCAGAGTTGGCAGAACACGCCCTCAAACTCGGCATGAAGTTCCACAACGACCACACGCCCGGCGAGTTGATCGAACGCATTGACGGCGACGTGACCGAACTAGCAACCTTCTTCTCGCAATTCGCGCTCAACCTCATCGCGAACGGACTTCTGCTCATCGGTATCCTCATCACGCTTGCCATCGAAGATTGGCGCGTGGGCTTGGCATTCGCGGTCTACTCCGCGCTGACTATCGGCATTCTCGGCAGGCTCAAAGATATTGCCGTGCCGCACCAGAAAGCAAGACGTGAAGCCGAAGGTCAGATGTACGGCTTCATCGAAGAACAACTGGCAGGCACCGAAGATATTCGTTCCAGCGGCGCGGTCGGCTTCTCCATCCGCGAACTCTTCCGCCATCAAGCCGAGATTCTCACGCATAATCGTCGCGCCCATTTCAAGCGTTGGATCATCGAAAACGCGATGGGTCTCGCGCTCACACTCGGCACTTTGCTCGCTATCACCAGCGGATACTGGCTCTTCACCGCGGGTGTCGTCACCATCGGCACGGTTTATCTTTTCGTCCACTATCTCAACCTGCTCGAAGAACCCTTTTGGGCAATGACGAATGAGATCGAAAGTTTCCAAACGATTGGCGCCTGCGTCGAACGCC